>NZ_CP076134.1:1609394-1912841 GCF_018736085.1 Bradyrhizobium sediminis
GCGAAGCCGCCGAGTTCCGCGCCCAAGGCGGCCAGAAGGCGCAGGAGATCAGGTCCAAAGCCGATCGCGAAGCCACCGTCATCATCGCCGACGCCAATTCGAGCGCCGAGCAGGTGCGCGGCGCCGGCGACGGCGAACGCAACCGGCTGTTCGCCGAAGCCTATGGCAAGGATCCGGATTTCTTCGCCTTCTACCGCTCGATGACCGCCTACGAGACCGGGCTGCGCAGCAACGATACCCGCTTCCTGCTGCGTCCGGACTCCGACTTCTTCAAGTTCTTCAGCAATTCGTCGGGCAAGCCGCCGGCGGCGGCCGCGCCGAAGCCGTAACGCTGCTGGCGCAAGATGAGGGCGAAGCGGATGCCGCTTCGCCCTGCCGAAGCGTTTTCGAGCGAAGTGGAAGCCGGTTCGCGTGAAGCAACGCGTCAAACACAAGGATGGCCTCGATTCCGTTTCGATCGGAACCGAGGCTCCAAAACCAAGAACAACGCCAAACGGGAGGTTTCAGTCCGATGAGGTCCATTGCGTTCGCCGACTTCCTCATCGGTCTGGGCATTCTGTTCGTGCTTGAGGGCCTCTTGTTCGCGGCAAGCCCGGCCTGGATGCGCCGGGCCATGAAGAGCGCGCTGGAGACCCCGGACAACATCCTGCGCGTCGTCGGCATCGGATCGGCGGTCGCCGGCCTGATCCTGATCTGGTTCGTGCGGCGCTGATCGCCTCGGTCGGGGCGGGCAGAAAATCCTGCCGTAACAACGCGATCGTGAGCGATTGGCGTCGGTTTTTCGCCGGAATGTCCGGCTCAAATGCTTGCGCCAAAGCCCGGTTCGGGCGCACTGTGGCGGCCAAATCCCGACCCGTTTTATAGAGAGACGCTGACATGACCGGTGCGATTCGTTACCAGAGCCGTCGCTTCCGTCCCTTGGTGGCCGCAATCTGCCTTGGCGCCGCAAGCGTTCTTTCCGCGCCGGCTTTGGCCCGGGGGCCCGACGGCATTGCCGACATCGCCGAGAAGGTGATCGACGCGGTCGTCAACATCTCGACCTCGCAGACCGTCGAAGCCAAGGGCGGGTCTTCCGGCGGCGACAGGGGCGCGATGCCGCAACTGCCGCCCGGCTCGCCGTTCGAGGAGTTCTTTGACGATTTTTTCAAGAACCGCCGCGGCGGCCCGGGAGGCGGTTCCAAGGGCGGTGAGGTGCAGCCGCGCAAGACCAACTCGCTCGGCTCCGGTTTCATCGTCGACACCGCGGGTATTGCCGTGACCAACAATCACGTCATCGCGGATGCCGACGAGATCAACATCATCATGAACGACGGCACCAAGATCAAGGCCGAGCTGGTCGGCGTCGACAAGAAGACCGATCTGGCGGTGCTGAAGTTCAAGCCGCCGGCGAAGCCGCTGGTCGCGGTAAAGTTCGGCGATTCCGAAAAGCTCCGGCTCGGCGAATGGGTGATCGCGATCGGCAACCCGTTCAGCCTCGGCGGCACGGTCACCGCCGGCATCGTCTCGGCGCGCAACCGCGACATCAACTCCGGTCCCTATGACAGCTACATCCAGACCGACGCCGCCATCAACCGCGGCAATTCCGGCGGTCCGCTGTTCAACCTCGACGGCGAAGTCGTCGGCGTCAACACGCTGATCATCTCGCCGTCGGGAGGTTCGATCGGCATCGGCTTTGCGGTGCCGTCGAAGACCGTGATCGGCGTGGTCGATTCGCTGCGGCAGTTCGGCGAGCTGCGCCGCGGCTGGCTTGGCGTCCGTATCCAGCAGGTTACCGACGAGATCGCCGAAAGCCTCAACATCAAGCCTGCGCGCGGCGCGCTGATCGCCGGCGTCGAGGAAAAGGGCCCGGCGAAGCCCGCCGGCATCGAGCCCGGCGACGTCGTCGTCAAATTCGACGGCAAGGACATCAAGGAGCCAAAGGATCTGTCGCGCGTGGTGGCCGGCACTGCGGTCGGCAAGGAGGTCGACGTCGTCATCATCCGCAAGGGCAAGGAAGAGACCCGCAAGGTCACGCTCGGCCGCCTCCAGGACGACAAGGCGGTGCAGGCCTCGGCCAAGACCAAGGAAGAGCCCGCGGAAAAGCCGGTGACGCAGAAGGCGCTCGGCCTCGATCTCGCCACCCTCAGCAAGGACCTGCGCACCCGCTACAAGATCAAGGACAGCGTCAAGGGCGTCATCATCACCGGTGTCGACAACGCCTCCGACGCCGCCGAAAAGCGCCTCAGCGCCGGCGACGTGATCGTCGAGGTCGCGCAGGAGTCGGTCGCCAACGCCGCCGACATCAAGAAGCGCGTCGATCAGCTGAAGAAAGACGGCAAGAAGTCGGTGCTGCTATTGGTATCGAACGCCGAAGGCGAACTGCGGTTCGTGGCACTGAGCGTGCAGTAGGGGCGACGCGCACCGTCTTGAGGTCAAGCTTGAAGGTGGCGCCGTCGAATCCTGCCGAGAAATCGGCCGCGAGTTCGATATGGCGCAGGATATCGCGAAGGGCAGTGTCGAGCGACTTAGAAGGCATAGATTGCGTTAGCCGTCGCAGCGGGGCGGACGTAGGGTTTGAGGCCGTCGCGGTTCACCACGTCGACGGGACCATCAAACAGGCTCGCGATATAATCCTTGAGACCCACATAGTCGAACACGGTGAGATGCGCGTCCGGATCGATCTCGACCATGATGTCGACATCGCTGCCAGGACGGCTGTCGCCGCGCGCCGCCGAGCCGAACACGGCCGCCCGCCGCACGCCGCGCGCACGGAGATCAGGTTCGGATCGACGCAAGGTCTCAAGTGCTTCGTTACGGTTCATACGTTGAAACGTAGCACGAAATCCCGGCTAGCGGGAGGGAGCGGATTGCGCCCTTGCCGAGCTGCTCCGCCCACGGACCTTCTCCTCATTCCTTGACCGGAGGATTGGGGGTATGGACCGGCGCGACCGGTGCCTCAAGCGCCCGGCCGGCCGCGCAGCATCCCGGCGACGCCGAGGTCCTCGTCGAGTTCAGGCCAGTGAATGCCCATCGGCATCAACTCGAAGCGCTCGCGCGCCGTCACACCGGCGTCGCGCAGCCGCGGATACCACGCCAGTGGGGTCGCGATCTTGCGTCCATCCGCCAGTGTCACCACCAGCTCATCGGCCGTGAAGGCAACCGAGACCGGCCTGATATCGGCGACATCAATTTCCAAAGTGCTCATGCCATTTGCTTTCGAGCAGATCGCGTTGCGGTCTCAAGTGACGGACAATAGCGCCGATTTCATGGGCGGGAAATCCCGCATTGGCCGCGACAGAGAGGTCATGCAGCCAGAACTTGGCTTCAAAATCTCCGGCCCTGACGTGAATATGCGGCGGTTCGCCTCCCTCGTTGGAGTAAAAGAACGCCCGATAAGGTCCCCAACGCAGGACGGTTGGCATCGAACCTATCCCTCCACGAACTCGTCCCGCCGATACCCCTGCGCATACAACAACGCCGTGAGGTCGCCGTGATCGATCCTTGCCGCAGCGGCCGCGGCGACGGCGGGCTTGGCATGATAGGCGACGCCGAGGCCGGCGGCCTGGATCATGCCGAGGTCGTTGGCGCCGTCGCCGGTCACCAGGGTGTCGATCTCGTCGAGATCGAAGGACTCGCGCAGCTCGATCAGGGTTGCGAGCTTGGCGGCGCGGCCGAGGATCGGCTCCCTGACTTCGCCGACCAATTGGCCGTCGCGGGTCAGCAACTGATTGGCGCGGTTTTCCTGAAATCCGATCGCCGCCGCCACCGCTTTGGTGAACAGCGTGAAGCCGCCCGAGATCAGGCAGGTCCAGGCACCGTGGGCGCGCATGGTCATGACCAGCTCGCGGCCGCCCGGCGTCGGCGTGATGCGTTTCTTCAGCACCTCCTCGACCACGCTGACGGGCATGCCCTTCAGCAGCGCGACCCGCTCGCGCAACGCCGGCTCGAACTCGATCTCGCCGCGCATCGCGCGTTCGGTGATCGCGGCGACATGCGGCTTCAGGCCGACGAAATCCGCCAGTTCGTCGATGCATTCCTGGCCGATCATGGTGGAATCCATGTCGGCCAGAAAAAGCTTCTTGCGCCTGGCGGCCCGAGGCTGCACGACAATGTCGATCGGCAAATCGCCGCGGGCCTCGCGCAGGCGATCCTCGATGACCCGGGTATCGTGTTGGCCTTCGAAGGGGATATCGACGGCGACTTCGTCGAACAACCATTGCGGAGCGCCGGCCGAGGGCAGAACGGCGCGCGCGCCGTCGACCACGGTGGAGTCGAGCGCAGGGTTGGCGGGATTGCAGATGAGCGTGGCGACGAGAGACATTTGACGTGAATTCACCTGACGACAGCAAGGCCGTGCTTATCGCAGGGCCGACCGCCAGCGGCAAGTCGGCGCTGGCGCTCGAGCTTGCGCAAAAAACCGGCGGCGTCGTCATCAATGCCGATTCCATGCAGGTGTATCGCGATTTGCGCATCCTCACCGCGCGTCCGACGCCGGAAGAGGAAGCGCAGGTTCCGCACCGGCTCTATGGCCATGTCGATGCCGCGGTGAATTTTTCCGCCGGCGCATGGGTGGCCGATGCGGCCAAGGTGCTGGCGGAGCTGCGCGCGCAAAACCGGCTGCCGATCTTCGTCGGCGGCACCGGCCTGTATTTCAAGGCGCTGACGTCAGGACTGTCGGCGGTGCCGCCGATCCCCGCCGAAATACGCGACAGCGTGCGCGCGCGGCTGGAGCGCGACGGTGTCGAGGCGCTGCATGCCGAACTGGCGCGACACGATCCGGCGTCGGCCGAACGCCTGAAGCCGCGCGACCGCACCCGCATCGCCCGCGCCCTGGAGGTGGTCGAGGCGACCTCGCGTTCGCTGACCGACTGGCATCGCGACAGTCTGCCGCCGCTGTTGCCGCCGGGTCAATTCCGCGCGCTGTTTCTCGCGCCCGATCGCGATCAGCTCTATGCGCGGATCGATGCGCGCTTCGATGCGATGCTGAAATCAGGCGCACTGGAGGAGGTCGCGGCTTTGGCGGCGCGGCATCTCGATCCGCTGCTGCCGGCGATGAAGGCGCATGGTGTGCCGGCCCTGATCCGGCATCTTGCCGGCGAGATCAGCCTGGAAGAGGCGGCCGTGATCGGCCGCGCCGATACCCGGCACTATGCCAAGCGGCAATTCACCTGGTTCAGGCACCAATTGCCGGAGTTCCAGTGGGTGAAGCCGGAGCAGGCGAGGGAGTGGCTCTCGGCAGTCATTCCGGGGCGCGCATAGCGCGAACTCCGATGTGCAATTGCACATCGGAGAATCTCGAGATTCCCCGGTGCGCAATTGCGCACCTGAGGGCTGGTCTTTCGGACCATCCCGGAATGACGGGGTGGGAAGGGGCGCGCATGGCTGCGTGCCGCATTTTCGCACTCGCCCGGGGCAAAAAACCCCGCTAGGCTGTCTGCGTCGATTGCTGCCCGTGGCTTGACTTTCCAGGCTTGGGCAGTATGTTCCGCGCAACCTTTGGGAAGTCCGAGCGGTCGAATGTGTAATATTATTACCAAACTCCTTATCGTCGTACCCAGGCGCACCGCCGGGGATGGCTAAGGCCATCCACATTCAGGCGGTGTGCATGGGGCCTCTTGGGCCCCTTTTTATTTTCCCAAGTTAGTTTCCCAAGACCCAGCTGAAGAAAACAGACCCAAACTGAAGCAAGCCGCTGACAACAGCGCATCCGGAGCAAGCCATGAGCGATACCAGCCACGATCCGAACCAGATGACGGGAGCCGCCATGATCGTGCGCGCGCTGATCGATCATGGCGTCAAGCATATCTTCGGCTACCCCGGCGGCGCGGTGCTTCCGATCTATGACGAGCTGTTCCAGCAGAGCGATGTCGAACACATCCTGGTGCGGCATGAGCAGGGCGCCGGCCACGCCGCCGAAGGCTATGCGCGCTCCACCGGCAAACCGGGCGTGGTGCTGGTGACCTCGGGTCCGGGCGCCACCAACATGGTGACGCCGCTGGCCGATGCGCTGATGGATTCGATCCCGCTGGTCTGCATCACCGGGCAGGTGCCGACGCACCTGATCGGCAATGACGCGTTCCAGGAATGCGACACCGTCGGCATCACCCGTCCCTGCACCAAGCACAACTGGCTGGTGCGCGACGTCAACGACCTCGCCAAGGTGCTGCACGAGGCGTTCTACGTCGCCTCCAGCGGCCGGCCCGGTCCGGTCGTGGTCGACGTGCCGAAGGACGTGCAGTTCGCGGTCGGCACCTATC
The DNA here is from genome assembly GCF_018736085.1 of Bradyrhizobium sediminis. NCBI lineage: Bacteria > Pseudomonadati > Pseudomonadota > Alphaproteobacteria > Hyphomicrobiales > Nitrobacteraceae > Bradyrhizobium > Bradyrhizobium sediminis. The sequence goes on from NZ_CP076134.1 coordinate 1,615,631, forward strand.
ACCCGCCGCGCAAGTCCGACGTTCACGTCTCCTATACGCCGCGGATCAAGGGCGACGCCGCGCAGATCCGCAAGGCCGTGGCGCTGATGGCATCCGCCAGGCGTCCGGTGATCTACTCTGGCGGCGGCGTCGTCAATTCCGGCCCCGAGGCCTCGAAGCTGCTGCGCGACCTGGTCGAAGCCACCGGCTTTCCGATCACCTCCACCCTGATGGGGCTCGGCGCCTATCCGGCCTCGGGCAAGAACTGGCTCGGCATGCTCGGCATGCACGGCACCTACGAGGCCAACATGACGATGCATGGTTGCGATGTCATGCTGTGCGTCGGCGCGCGCTTCGACGACCGCATCACCGGCCGCACCGATGCGTTCTCGCCGGGCTCCAAGAAGATCCACATCGACATCGATCCGTCCTCGATCAACAAGAACATCCGCGTCGACGTCCCGATTATCGGCGACGCCGCCAACGTGCTGGGCGATCTGTTGCAGGTGTTCAAGGCGGAAGCTAAGAAGCCCGATATCCGCGCCTGGTGGCAGGAGATCGCAAAGTGGCGCGCGCGCAATTCGCTGTCCTACAAGAAGAACAACGACGTCATCCTGCCGCAATATGCCATCGAGCGGCTGTTCGCGATGACGCGCGGGCGCGATACCTACATCACCACCGAAGTCGGCCAGCACCAGATGTGGGCGGCACAGTTCTTCGGCTTCGAGGAGCCGCACCGCTGGATGACCTCGGGCGGTCTCGGCACCATGGGCTACGGGCTGCCGGCGGCGGTCGGCGTCCAGGTCGCTCACCCGAACAGCCTCGTGATCGACATCGCCGGCGATGCTTCGGTGCAGATGACGATGCAGGAGATGTCGACGGCGATCCAGTATGAATTGCCGATCAAGATCTTCATCCTGAACAACCAGTACATGGGCATGGTGCGGCAGTGGCAGCAGCTCCTGCACGGCAACCGGCTGTCGCACACCTATTCGGAAGCGCTGCCGGATTTCGTCAAGCTCGCCGACGCCTTCGGCTGCGTCGGTCTGCAGGCGGTCAAGCCCGGCGATCTCGATGGCGCGATCAAGGAAATGATCGATATCAAGCGCCCGGTGCTGTTCGATTGCCGGGTGGCGGCGCTGGAAAACTGCTTCCCGATGATTCCGTCCGGCAAGGCGCACAACGAAATGCTGCTGCCTGCGGAAGCCAATGACGAAGCCACCGCTGCCGCCTTCGCCGGCGGCAAGGCGCTGGTGTGAGGGTGAGCCGCGCCGATGTTTGATCTCGGGCAACTGGAACGAGCGCAGGAGGTGGTCGGCGCGGCGATGCCGCCGACGCCGGCCTATGCGTGGCCGCTATTGTCGGAGCGGCTCGGCGCTGATGTCGTCGTCAAGCATGAGAACCATACGCCGATCGGCGCCTTCAAGGTGCGCGGCGGTCTCGTCTATCTCGATCGTCTGAAGCGCGAACGGCCCGACACCGTCGGAATCATCTCGGCGACGCGGGGCAATCACGGCCAGAGCCTCGCCTACGCTGCGAGCCGCTACCGCATGAAGGCGATGATCTACGTGCCGTCAGGCAATTCGGTCGAGAAGAATCGCGCGATGCGGGCCTTCGGCGCCGAACTCGTCGAGCACGGCGAGGATTTCCAGGCGGCGCGCGAGGAAGCCTGTCGGCGCGCCGAAGCTACCGGACTTCACATCGTCCCGGCGTTCCACCCGAACCTGGTGCTGGGCGTCGCGACCTATGCGCTGGAGCTCTCGAGAAAAGCGCCGGATCTCGACGTCCTTTACGTGCCGATCGGGCAGGGATCGGGCATCTGCGGCTGTATCATGGCGCGCGATCTGCTCGGGCTGACCACCGAGATTGTCGGCGTGCAGTCGACCGAAGCGCCGTCCTATGCGCTGTCCTTCGCGGCCGGCACTGTCGTGACCACCGAGACCAGCAATACGCTGGCCGACGGCATGGCGACGCGCGTTCCCGATCCTGATGCGCTGGCGATCATCCGCAAGGGCGCCTCGCGCATCGTTCAGGTCACCGACGACGAGGTGGCCGCCGCGATCCGCGCCTACTGGACCGACACGCACAACCTTGCCGAAGGCGCCGGCGCCGCGGCGCTCGCCGCCGCCCTGCAGGAAAAGCCGAAGATCCGCGGCAAGCGGGTCGGCCTCATCCTGAGCGGCGGCAATATCGATTTCGAACTGTTCAACCGATGGGTCGTTCCGCAAGCCGCGGCCTCCGCCGCCGGCAAGGTGCTGGTGTGAAGATGGCAACCGCTGCATCACCAATGTTGCTGTCATCGCCCGGCTTGACCGGGCGACCCAGTACGCCGCGGCGTCTCGATTCAATTGCTGCTGCTCTGGAATACTGGGTCCCCGCCTTCGCGGGGACGACGAGTGGTGGGCGTATGACGAACAAGAGAACGACAGGGAATTGAAATGAACCAGCCCGCATCCGCCTATTTCATGGAAGACCGCCATGATCCGATCGAGGCCCATACGCTCTCGGTGCTCGTGCAGAACGAGCCGGGCGTGCTCGCCCGCGTGATCGGGCTGTTTTCGGGGCGCGGCTACAACATCGAAAGCCTCACCGTCTCCGAGACCGAGAGCCAGAAGCACCTCTCGCGCATCACCATCGTCACCACGGGCACCCCGATGGTGATCGAGCAGATCAAGCACCAGCTCGACCGCATGGTCCCGGTCTACCGCGTCGTCGACATGACGCTGACCGGCCGCTCGATCGAGCGCGAACTGGCGATGGTCAAACTGCGCGGCACCGGCGATCACCGGGTCGAGGCGTTGCGTCTCGCCGAGGCGTTTCGCGCCCGCGTCATCGATGCCACCATCGAAAGTTTCGTGTTCGAGATCACCGGCAACTCCGCCAAGATCAACCAGTTCATCGACCTGATGCGACCGCTCGGCCTCGTCGAGGTGTCGCGCACCGGGGTCGCCGCGATCGGGCGCGGGCCGGAAGGGATGTAAGCCATGCTGGCGCGCGACTGGTATTACACCGAGCGGCGGCGGGTCGGGATCGATTCTGCCGTCGCTTCAATCTACGACCGGCATGACGACAGCGACAGCCGTGCCCGCGCGGCGCTGACCATGCTGGGGCTGCAGCGCGGCTGGCGGCTGGCGGACATCGGCTGCGGCAACGGCGTGCTCGCCTGCGAGGCGGCGGCGATGGGCGCCGAGGTCGACGCCATCGACATCTCGCCGGCGATGCTGGCGCTTGCCGACATCCTGGCGCGCGACCGCAAGGTGGCGATCCGCACCCAGTTTGCGGGGCTTCTGAGCTTCGCCTACCAGCCGAATTCGTACGACCTGATCGTCAGCGAATTCGCGCTGCATCATCTGCCGGATTTCTGGAAGGCGGTGGCGCTGGCGCGCATCTATGGCGCGCTGAAGCCGGGCTCGAGCTTCTATTTGCGCGACATCGTGTTCGCCGGCACGCTCGACGGGATCGAGCGCGACGTCGAGGGCTGGGCGGACTTCAGCATCAAGAACCACGAATTCGATCGCGAAAGCGTCATCACCCATATGCGCGACGAATATTCGACCTTCGGCTGGGTGATCGAGCGCATGCTGACCGACGTCGGCTTCACGCTGGTCTCGGCCGACTACCACGCGCCGCTGCACGGCACCTATCTGCTGCGCAAACCGAAATTCGGCGAGCAGGGCTAGCGACGTGAAGCCTTTCGACCTCTTCCTGGCCGTCATGGCGGCGGCGATCCGGGGCCTTGCCTTCGTGGCGAGCCGGATCGCCACGGCTTGATCAGGGAAAGCAGGCGCCGCCATGTCCCATTCGCTGCTGATCGCCTTCGTCATGTTCGCCGTCGTGATGTTCTTCACGCCGGGACCGAACAACATCATGCTGCTGTCGTCGGGGCTGACCTACGGCTTCCGCCGCACGCTGCCGCATGTCGCGGGCATCACGATCGGCTTTGCCTTCATGATCGGGGCAGTGGGCCTCGGATTAGGGACCATCTTCATTACCTATCCGGTGCTGCAGACCGTCCTCAAATATGCCGGCGTCGCCTATCTGGTCTATCTCGCCGCCGCCATCGCGATGTCCGGGCCGGTCGCGCCGGATCAGGACGACCGGCGCGGGCCGATGACGTTCTGGGGCGCGGCGATGTTCCAGTGGATCAACGCCAAGGGCTGGGTCATGGTGATCGGCACCATCACCGCCTATGCCGGCATCGCCGGCTTTCCCTGGAATATCGTCATCCAGGTCATGCTCAGCCTGTTGCTGGGAACGTTGTCCTGCGCGGCCTGGGCGCTGTTCGGCAGCGCGCTGCGGCCGGTTCTGACTTCGCCGAAAGCGGTGCGGGCCTTCAATATCGTGATGGCCGCCCTGCTGCTGGCCTCGCTCTGGCCGGTCTTCATGGACGCATGATGCCGCACCGCGCCATGCAGAAACGGGTTTCCCCTGACGGGAAAAATGCTCTAGACAACGCCGGAAATTTGCGGGCGACCGGCGGTCCCATCCACCCAAAAGCCTGATTAACCGGCCGATTTTGGCCACCGATGAGGAAACCACCATGCGTGTTTATTACGATCGCGACGCCGACCTGAACCTGATCAAGGGCAAGAAGGTCGTTATCGTCGGCTATGGCAGCCAGGGCCACGCCCATGCGCTGAACCTGAAGGATTCCGGCGTCAAGGACGTCGCCATCGCGCTGCGCAAGGGCTCGGCCTCCGCCAAGAAGGCGGAAACCGCAGGGTTCAAGGTGATGGAAGTCGCCGAGGCCGCCAAATGGGCCGACCTCGTCATGATGCTGACCCCCGACGAATTGCAGGGCGACATCTACCGCGAGCATCTGCACGACAACATGAAGAAGGGCGCCGCCCTGGTGTTCGCGCACGGTCTCAACGTGCACTTCAACCTGCTCGACCCGCGCGAGGATCTGGATGTGCTGATGATCGCGCCGAAGGGCCCCGGCCACACCGTGCGCTCGGAATACCAGCGCGGCGGCGGCGTGCCCTGCCTGATCGCGATCTCGAAGGATGTTTCGGGCAACGCCCATGACCTCGGCCTCAGCTACGCTTCCGCGATCGGCGGCGGCCGCGCCGGCATCATCGAGACCACGTTCAAGGAAGAATGCGAGACCGACCTGTTCGGCGAGCAGGTGGTGCTGTGCGGCGGCCTGGTCGAACTGATCAAGGGCGGCTACGAGACGCTGGTCGAAGCCGGCTACGCGCCGGAGATGGCCTATTTCGAGTGCTTGCACGAGGTGAAGCTGATCGTCGACCTGATCTATGAAGGCGGCATCGCCAACATGAACTACTCGATCTCCAACACCGCCGAATACGGCGAATACGTCACCGGCCCGCGCATCGTCACCGAAGAGACCAAGAAGGAGATGAAGCGCGTTCTCGCCGACATCCAGGGCGGCAAGTTCGCCCGCGACTGGATGCTGGAGAACAAGGTGAACCAGACCTCGTTCAAGGCGACCCGCGCCAAGCTCGCGCAGCACCCGATCGAGGAAGTCGGCGCCAAGCTCCGCGACATGATGCCGTGGATCAAGAAGGGCGCGCTGGTCGACAAGACCAAGAACTGAGGATTGAGATCGCGTCGGCGCGATCTCAATCACCAGGGAGGATCCTGGTCGACAAGACCGGGAACTGAAGACGAAACTTCAGGCCCCGGAGGCGGCGCATCGCAAGCGGTGCGCCGCCGATCCGGGGTCAATCATTTGCGCTGTTGGGCATGGCCACGGCGCGCAGTGTGACGATCGCGACCGCGCACGGTGTCTCTACGCCATCCGCCTTTGACGCCACGTCGACTTGCGCGACGCCGATCGTGTTCCCGACCTGAATGGCTCGCGCCCGCGCGATCAGCTCCTCGCCCTTCGCCGGGGCGAGGAAGCTGACCTGAAGGTTCACCGTCACCGCGAACCGGCCGGGCGCCATGGCGCTGGTGACGGCGCCGCCGCCGGCATGATCGGCGAGGCCGGCGATGACCCCGCCGTGGAAGAAGCCGTTCGCCTGCAACAGGTCGGCGTTCTTGCCGAGCGACATCACGACATGCCCGGGCTCCGCGCTCTCGACCCTGGTGCCGATGGCCCTGGTGAACCCGGGTGCGCTGGTGACGATTTCCGCGAGTTCGCGGATGCGAGGGTGGCGATCCATGAGATCCTCCGTGCTGTTCAGCCGGCCGCCATGCTCGGGCCCTTGCGTAGTCTCGGCAATGACGATTGCTCCGATACAGAGCTATAGATATTGTCTATGGATGGACCTGAAGCAGATCCGGTATTTCGTGGCGGTGGCGGAAGCGGGCAGCTTCAGCGCCGGCGCCAGGCGCGCCTTCGTCACGCAACCGACGCTGTCGACGGCGATATCTGCGCTCGAGGCCGAACTGGGATTTGCATTGCTGGAGCGTCATGCGCGCGGCGTAAGGCTCACTGCAAAGGGCGAGGGGGCGCTCATTACCGCGCATTCGATCCTGCGGCAGACCGAACAGCTCAAGGCGGCCTCCCGCGACAAGCCTGCGGGCAAGCCGCTGCGGCTCGGAATACTGCCGACGCTGGCTCCGGCATTCGTGACCGGATGCCTGTCGCGGCTGATGGCGATCGACTCCGACAAGTCCTGGCGGACGGAAGATGCACCGCTGGCAAAGCTCCGCCAGCGGTTGGCCAATGGCCGCTACGATCTGATCTTGACCGCGCTGGGTCCACCGGCGCGTGGCCACCGGCAAGCGGAGCTGCTGACCGACAGACAGGCACTGGCCGTCTCGTCGCGCGCGTTCCCCCGCGGGCCGGTCTCGCCGGAAATCCTCTCGGGCCAGCCGCTGATCGTGCGCGTGCATTGCGAGCAGCTGCAGGCCGCTTCGCGCGTGCTTGATGCGTGGAAGGTGCGGCCGCGGGTGGTGGCGCAGACCGATAGCGACGCCAGGGCGCTCGCGATGGTCGCGGCCGGTCTCGGATTTTGCCTGATACCGGACAGCTTCGAACACCCTGATGTTCGCATGCTTCGTTCCGACGATGTTGAATTGTCGCGGCGGCTGGGGTTTGAATGGGTGCGAGGCGCTGCGAATGGCTGGCTGGAGCGCGCGCTCGATCGTCTCTGAATTTTCCCGGAAGTCTGCAGCGGCGCGAGATGTTTCGTGCCGTGATGCCCGTCCGTCGCTTGCTGCAAAATTTTTCAAACAAAAGACGATGATGCAACGCAACTGCTATTCGTAGTTGTCGTTTTTTGGTCGCGAGCGCGAATGCGAAGGCCGCGCCGTCAGTTGGAATTCACCTGAAATTAAGCTGGTTGGGATTATCTCTCGGGGACGACCGAACGAGACTCCAAGATCTCTGCGGATTTTTCCGCGTCCGCACTTCGCAATTTCGGCGTCATTGTCCCTTGCAGTTGAAGTTTCTTGATCGAAGGCTCTGGCCATGAATCCGTCCGCCCAAGCTGCGACTGTCTGGAATATTCGCAATCTCCTCATCACGGCGGTAGCGCTGTTATCCCTGCTCGGGCTGGCGGTTTCAGGTTACGTGCTGCGCAATGCAAGCTTGGAGCGCGCCACCGCTTCCGATGCCGCATCGGTCAACGAAACCGCCGATCTGCTGCTGGAAAGCGCCGGCCAATGGGCGCGCGAGCGCGGCGCGGCCAACCTCGCATTGAATGCGGCCAATCCCTCAACGGATGCGCAGGTGGCGGCGATAGCGAATTTCCGGAAATCAGCGGATCAGCCATTTGAGCGCGCGCTCGGCCGCATGGCGGTGCAGACATTTGCCAATCGCGACCAGCTCATCGCAAACGCGAAGCGTGCCTTCGAACAAGTTGCAGCGCTTCGGCGCCAGGCCGACGCCGAAATGGTCAAGCCCGCAAGCGCGCGTCAGTCCCAGGTGGTGTCGCAATGGGCGCCGACCATCACCGGGCTGATCGTGGCGAGCCAGAATCTTCGCGTCGCCGCGGCGATGGATGAAGACAACGTCCAGGCGCGCCTGTCGAGCTTGCAGAGTCTCAAGCACTTCGTCTGGATCATGAGCGAGTATCTCGGTCGCGAGCGTGCCACGGTGGCGGCGCTGATCGCCGCCGCGAGACCGATGAATTCCCAGGAGATCGCCACCCTCGGCAACTTCCGGGGCCGGGTCGAGGCTGCATGGGACTATGTGCAGGCCTATGCTGCAAAAACTTCCGCTCCGCCGTCGGTAACGGCGGGCGCCGGCCGGCTGCGCGAACAGGTGATCCAGCGCTTCGAGGGTACACGCAAGGCGGTCTATGCCGCGGGGCTCGGCGGCGGAAACTACCCGGTCAGCTCCGCCGAATGGTTCAGCCAGTCGACGGCGGCCATCGACGAAGTGATCGCATTGAGCGTGTTGGCAAGTCAGGAAGCCGCGCATCTGGCCGAAACCGCACAGCGCGACAGTCTGCAGATGCTGGTGCTCAACGGCTTCCTGATGACCTTCTCGCTGCTGCTTGCCGCGGCCACGCTCTGGATGGTGATCAGCCGCATCATCCGTTCGCTCGGTCAGATGACGGAGGCGATGAGCGAGCTGGCGGGTGGCGAGACGTCGGTCGTGGTTCCCTGCTCGAACCGCCGCGACGAAATGGGCTCGATGGCGCGCGCCTTGCTGGTATTCAAGGAAAATGCCGTGAGGATGCGGGACATGCAGGCCGAGCGGGAGGCCCTCGAAAAAGCCGCCCGGGAGGAAAAGATTGCCGCCATGGCCCGGCTTGCCGATGCCTTCGAAGGCACGGTCGGAGAAATCGTCGAAACCGTCACCGCGGCCTCGACCCAGCTCGAGGCTTCGGCCGGCACCCTGACGGCGACCGCCGCGCGGGCGCAGGAGCTTACGACCATGGTCGCCGCTGCCTCGGAGGAGGCCTCGACCAATGTCCAGTCGGTGGCCTCCGCGAGCGAGGAGATGGCTTCCTCGGTCAACGAGATCAGCCGGCAGGTGCAGGAATCCTCGAGAATCGCAGGAGAGGCGGTGGAACAGGCCCGCAAGACCCATGATCGCGTCAACGACCTGTCGAGCGCGGCCAACCGGATCGGCGACGTGGTCGAACTGATCAACACCGTTGCCGGCCAAACCAACCTGCTGGCCCTCAACGCAACGATCGAAGCGGCACGCGCCGGCGAGGCAGGCCGCGGCTTCGCGGTCGTGGCCTCCGAAGTCAAGGCGCTGGCCGAGCAGACCGCGAAGGCGACCGAGGAGATCCGCAAGCAGATCAGCGATATCCAGAACGCGACGCAGGATTCCGTGCACGCGATCGAGGAGATCGGCGTGACCATCGGCCGGATTTCCGAAATCTCGTCGACCATTGCCTCCGCGGTCGAGGAGCAGGGCGCGGCCACGCAGGAAGTTGCCCGCAACGTCCAGCAGGCGGCGCAGGGCACCCAGCAGGTGGCGTCCAACATCACCGACGTGCAGCGCGGCGCCAGCGAAACCGGGTCGGCTTCCTCCCAGGTGCTGACGTCGGCGCAGTCGCTTTCGTCCGAAAGCGGCCGCCTCAAGCGGGAAGTCGGCAAGTTCCTGGAAACGGTGCGCGCGGCCTGAGCGATCGGCTTCGCTGACTGCGGTCTCGCAACCGGCCTCGCTGGATCAGTGTTCAGGGGCACAATGCCCCGCCGGTCGGCGACGGCGCAGCTGGGGCCTTGGCCCTCCAACGCACGCGGCGTTCGGCGGTTGCAAAAATGCCCGATTCCGATCTGCTGTTGAGCTAGGTCAATAGCACTGAGCCTTTGGCGCCTAAGGATTGCATCCGGCAGGGCTTGTCTCTGAGCCAATTCCCAGGAGGTATTGTAATGAAGAAATCGTCTGGAGTTCTTCTTGCCGCGCTGGCGGTGGCGACAATGTGGGCCGTCGCGCCTGCTACGGCGGCGCCGATCGGATCGCCGCTGATGCTGCAAAACACGGTGGAGACATCGGTGGAGACCGTACGATATCGTCGCGGCTATGGCCCGGCCGTTGGCCTTGGCATCGCCGGCGCACTGATCGGCGGGGCGATTATCGGCGCAACGCAGCCCTACGGCTATTACGGCTATTACGGCTACCCCGGCTATTACGGTCCGGCCTACGTCGTCGCACCTCCCTACGTCGGCGGCGGCGCAGTTGCCTATTGTGCGCAACGCTACAGGTCCTACGACCCGTATTCCGGGACCTATCTTGGCTTCGACGGGTATCGCCATCCCTGTCCCTGACGGCGGCAACTGTTGACGGAGAAAGTCGCGCCCCTGCGCTGCGCGTCGCAGGGGCCGAGCCGTTCACCGGCATGGGTGGACGACCTTCGGAGCAGGCATTTTGACCGCTGCAGCGCGGTGAGGTGTGCGAAGATCAGGCAATTTTGGCGGCGTCCCGTCATGCTTTCATTGGTTCGCGATTGGATCGACCCCGTGGCATGCCGGAAATGACGAAGAAGTCTGACCATCAGAAGGGCGCCGAGGCCGAAGTCGAGAGCTTTCGGAAGGACCTCGGCCCGTTTGTGGTTGCCGCCGAGACAACCCGAATGGCGATGGTGTTTACGGACGCGACGGAGTCCGACAATCCGATCATTTTTGCCAATGACAGCTTTCTTTCCCTGACCGGGTATGGCCGCGACGAAGTTCTCGGCAGGAGCTTCAATTTTCTATTGACCCACAGCGCCGATGCGCAGGCGCTGGCGCGGATCGAGGCCGAATTCGCGGGGTCATCAAATCGCGGCGCGGAAGTTCGCTTCTGCCGCAAGGATGGAAGCGAATTCTGGTCTGCGGTCTTCATCAGCCCGGTTCGCAACGAGGGTGGCGACATCGTTCAGTATTTCGCCTCGTTTGTCGATCTCACCCGGCACATGGAGAATGAAATCCAGTCCAGGATGTTGATCGACGAGTTGAACCATCGCGTAAAGAATACTCTGTCAACGGTGCAATCGATCGTCTGGCAGACGTTGCGGACGTCCTCCGATCCCAAGGCCATCCGAGAGTCGATCGAGTCCCGCCTGTTTGCGCTCTCCCGCTCGCACGACCTGTTAACCCGTGAAAAATGGGAAAGTGCCGGGCTGCACGATATCGTTCACGATGCCGTCGAGCCGTTCTTGGTCTCGGGCGGCCGGGCCGATCGGATTCTGATCAGGGGTGAGAACATCCGTTTCCCGCCAAAGGCCGCCCTGGCCCTCGGCGTTGCGTTCAATGAACTCGCGACGAATGCCGTGAAATACGGCGCATTGTCCAACGCAGCTGGATCGATCCTAATCACGTGGACGATGGAGCCTGCGCCGGCCGGCCAGCGGCTGGTCTTGAAGTGGCAGGAGAAAGGCGGTCCTGGGGTCACGCCGCCGTCACACAAGGGGTTCGGATCGCGGGTGATCGAGCGTGGTCTGGCCCGTGAGCTGGCAGGAACCGTGCGCCTCGACTACCGGCCGGAGGGCGTTGTCTGCACGATGGACATCCCCGTACCAGGAAGCGCTCGCGATGGATAAGCTGCTTTCCGGTCGACGTGTCCTCGTTGTCGAGGATGAAATGCTGGTCGTCATGGTGATCGAAGACATGTTGGCCGATCTTGGATAAACGTCGGTGACCTCTGCCGCGACAGTCGACCGGGTCCTCGCCCTGATTGACACGCAGGTCTTTGACGTCGCTATCCTTAATACGAACCTGAACGGCAACGACAGCGATTCGGTGGCGAAGGCGCTTTCGGCGCGCGGAATATCCTTCATCTACTCGACCGGCAACACCGGTCACGATGTGGGAGACGGCTATTCCGACCGGCCTGTGCTGAAAAAGCCGTTCAAAAATGAGGTGCTGGTCGCGATATTTGCGCGCCTCCAGTGCACGGGTTCGCCACCCCAATGAGTTACCAGAGGCCGTAGATCCATTCCGCGCCGCGGATCGTCTCCCAGACTGCATCAGTGCAACCGCCAGCAAGACCACGCGTCGCCCGCCCCCGGCGCGTACATGCGCGAACAAGGCGAGGTCGCGGGCAAGATTAAACCCCTGCGTTGGGGCGGCCGTGACGAATTCGTCCGCCAGAGAAGGTCTGGCCGCCGCGGCCGGTATCAGCGGTATCGCAGGCTGTGCGGTTTGCGGCACCTCCGGCGGAGGGGGTGGAGCCACGGGAGGAAGGGGTGATGAAGCGTCCGTCTTCATCCGCCTGCGTCCACACCTCGCGTCGTCGTGACCGACGCTATAACCAGTTGATTCCCGCCAGCGGCAACACGCGCTGCAGGATCGCTGCCAGACAGATCAGCACCACGAGCAGTTTGAGGAGATTTGCCAGCCGTGCTTCGTTGATGAATTTGTCAATGGCCCAAAAGCAAATCGCACCAACGATGCAAATGATCAGAACCCCGATCAGAACCGAAAGCATGGTGCCCTCCCGTTGTTGTCCACAAGACGCGGGACTGTTCTTGAGCACCCGAACACCCGCATGGGCGTGAAGATCAAAGATGCTCTTCGAAATCCTCAAATGACTTGCCGAACTGCGTCAGCGCCTCTTCCAGATAGTCCGCAAGCATGGGTGTCCCGATCAGGTAGGATGCCGTGCGATTGTTGTGGGCGCGCGACGCCTCGGCGCGCAGATCGCGCCAGTTGTCGAGATCGCCGTCGCCGCGGCCGAGCCACATCAGGGCGACGAGGTCAATCTGCTCGTCTACGTTCAAACCCCGAATGAAGCCGGAAAGCTCCGAGCGATCGGTAATCTTGCTGTGATCCTCAGCCGTATCGTCGCTTGAATCGGCGATCAGGTCCGACTCGGTGGCGCTGCTGTCGGATTGGCGTGACTTTGCGATGATGAAGAACACCTTCTCCGGCGAGATCGACAGGTTCGGAGCTTTTCGCATCGCAGACGCCTCCAGGAAATCACAAGGAAGGCTATGGCCACCGGCGCAAAGTACTTTGCGCGAGATCAACATGCGGTCACATAACAGCGCCGGCGCTCGCGGCCTGCTGCACCGCCGCGTTCAAACTACGAAGAGACCCAATGTTCATTTAAGTTCCATAAGGGAGTCAGACCATGTCGCTCGGACTTATACTCATCATTATCCTCGTCATCTTCCTGCTTGGCGGCTTCAGTGGCCGCTTCGGTGGCTACGGCTACGGCTTCGGTCACGGCGGCGTCGGTATCATCGGTGTCATCCTCATCATTCTCGTCGTCCTGCTGCTTTTGGGTCGGATTTGATATGCCGCCGCGCCGCCGATCAGGCCGAACAACTGGCCGCGTCGCATATCGGACACTCGGTTGCCCCATCCCGGTCACGGCTTGCACACCTTTCAGATGCAACATCTTCCGCTGAATCGCTCGCCTGACTTTGGGAACATCATGACAACTGCAAAGCTCCGCGCATCGACGATCCTCGCCGCGTTCGGGGAGGTGGAATCCGAGCTTGTCGGCAAAGCCGTCGTTCTCACCGACGGAAAAGCCGGAATGGTTCAGAGCGTTTGGCTGGACGAGTTTCATGGCCTGCGAATTTCGATCAAGGGCCACGATGGAAAGTGGCCAATCTCGACCATAAAATTCGAACAGAGCTGCGAGGAGCTGAGCGAGCCGGCCCCGGGTTAAGACGTTTGGACTGGATCGCCGCACGCGAGGATTGGATCCGCTCAGTAGATGGTTGCAATCTTCGGGAGCGGAGCGCCGCCAGCGGCTGCAGCCTCGTTCTACCTCGCTCAGGATACCGCGACGATGAAGTGCCAGGTTGTCAATGCCCAGCCCGCCGCTGGTAGCACCATGAAGGTTATCGGTGCTGCCTATCCGTCACAGGCATCGGCACAAACAGGTTTGACGGCTTATTGCCTGTAACGGCAATACTCGTCGCCATTGTCGTACTCGAAGCAGACTTTCACGCGGCGCCGGGCTCGGTCGCCATCGGAGTAACCCCGATTATCCTTATCCCGCTCCGCGCGGTCCCGGTCCCGATCTCCGCGCTCTGAATATCGTCCGTGGTCCGGGTCGCGATCGCGGCTGGTCTCACGGTCGCGATGCATCATTCCGCCACGACCCATTTCATGGTCATCACGGCCCATGCGGTCGCTGTCGCCACGACGCATCATCCCGCCACGACCCATCTCACGGTCGTCATCGCCCCTGCGGCTGCTGTCGCCGTGACACATCATCCCGCCGCGACCCATTTCATGGTCATCACGGCCCATACGGTCGCTGTCGCCGCGGCGCATCATCCCGCCGTGGCCCATCTCGCGGTCGTCAGTCTTCGGTTGGTCGCGGCCGGTTCGTTGTTCCCGTTGTGGTTGGGAGTTCTGGTCAGTCTGGGCCGGAGTACCGGCTTGCGGAGCTGCAGCCGGCGCCTTTCCCTGCTCCTGGGCGAATGAGCACAGGCTCGACGAGGCGAGTAACATCGTGGCGAGGACAAACACGCGCATGGGATTTTTCTCCATTGGGGTGTGACCCTAACTACCCGGTCATCTCTTGGTTTCGCGCATCAGGTCAAAATTGTACGCGCGCCCCCAAGGCGACCCCAATTCTCCTTTCCCCTGGGAAGGCCTTTGCTTTTGGGAAGGTCTGTTGCCACGTCCGAACCCGACATTGTGATCAATATTGCTCTTGTTGGCCGTTTCAGGTTTGGACGCCCGGCCTTATTGCCCGGCTATACTGAGCAGAGCGGAAAAGCCAACATCGTCAGCCGATTGTGCCGCGTTGCGTGCGGGCCACAAAGGCTCGCTGAGCCAAAAGGGAGCTATCCATGCAATCTGTCGTCATCACCGGGGCGTCCACCGGCATCGGCTGGGCCACCGCGAAGCTGTTGCTCGATCGCGGATTTCGCGTGTTCGGCAGCGTGCGCAAGCAGGCCGATGCCGACCGCCTCGGAACCGAATTCGGCGCGAATTTCACGCCGCTGTTGTTCGACGTCACCGACGAAGCAAAGGTGCTCGCCGCCGCCCGCGAGGTCCGCGCTGCGCTCAATGGCGAGACGCTCGCCGGCCTCGTCAACAATGCCGGCATCGCGGTCGCGGGGCCGGTGCTTGAACTCGCGGCCGACGAATTCCGCCGCCAGATGGATGTCAACGTCATCGGGCCTGTCATCGCCACGCAGGCGTTCGGGCCGCTGCTCGGATCCGATCCCTCGCTGAAGGGCCCGAAGGGCCGGATCGTGATGATCAGCTCGGTCTCCGGCAGGGCTGGCGCGCCGCTGACGGCGCCCTATGCGGCGTCGAAGCACGCGATCGAGGGGCTGTCGGAAAGCCTGCGCCGCGAAATGATGCTGTTCGGCATCGATGTCATCATCGTCGCACCGGGCCCGGTGAAGACGCCGATCTGGAGCAAGGCCGAGGAGGTCGATATTTCCGTCTACCAGAACTCGCCGTTCTTCCCGGCGCTGCAACGGATCCGCAAATTCATGCTGCAGCTCGGCGAAACCGGATTGCCGCCGGAAAAGATCGCGGAAGCGATCGCCGGTGCCCTGACCTCATCCAGTCCCAAGGTGCGGTACCAGCTCACGCCGGATCCGATGCAGCACCTGATCACAGCCGTGCTGCCGAAGCGCATGGTCGACAGGATCATCGCCAAGCGCCTCGGGCTGATGCCGCCGGCGTGAGCGAAGACATCAGCCGTTAGCCCGCCTGAACGGTCCGCGGCGTCCGCGCCGACGCCATCGCGATGATGCAGGCATAGCGGATGCCGCCGAAGATGTAGGAGGCGGCCGAGGCGGGCGGCGCGGAGGCGGTCAGCGTGCGCGAGGCCGCCTGCCACGCCGGCGTCTCGCCGGGGGCGCCGTTCCGGCATTTTCCCAGCCGCGACGCCCTGATGGCGGTGGTGGCCGCCGAGGCGCAGCGGCGTTTCCGGGCCGAGATCGACGCCGCACTGGCCGAAGCGCCTGCAGCCGACCCGCTGGCGCGGTTCCGGGCCCTTGGGCTCGCTTATCTGCGCTGGGCGATGCGTAACCCTGCCCATTTCGAGATCATCTCGAGCGGCCGGTATTTCGATCACGACAGGGCAGCCGGACTGTCCCGGACAACGACCTCTTCATCGAGGGCATCGCCGGGCATCCGCGGCTGGCCTGAGTTTGCCGCGCAGGCTGCCTTGAGGCTGGGCATTCACCCGGCCTCACGCCGCCTTCGGCAAATTCATTGCGCGTTCATGACGTTTCACTTACATTTTCACGACACGTCGCAGGTTCCGGCTGCGCCGTCCGTCTCCTGGTCATCGCCAGCCAAGGCCCAAAGACAGTGCCGGGTGTAGTTGCGTCCTAGCCCATGGCGCCCGCGCCAAACCAAGGCCCGTCTGCCGCCGTCGCCACCGCCAGCATTGCCGCGGTCGGAATCTGGCGGCTGCTGGCGGTAGCAGCACCCCATCTGGCGGCGATCGGCCTGATGCTACAGACCGAAACCGACTTCGGTTCGCGCACGGGCTTCGTGCTGGCCTGGGGAATCCTGAACTTCTTCTTTATCGCGCTGTTGCGGCGTCCGGCTCTGTCGGGCGCGCTGTCGCTGACGCTGGTCGTCGTGCTAATCCTGCTGTCGCGGCTCAAGCACGACATCGTGCAGATGACCGCGAACTTCGTCGACCTGATGGTCATCGACCGCGATACCGCGGCGTTCCTGTTTACGATCTTCCCCAATCTGCGCTGGTCCGTGATCGGCGCGGCCGTCGTCACCCTTCCTTTGATGTACGCGCTGTGGTGGCTCGATCCGTTCCGGATCCGCCGCCTGCCGGCCCTGGCCTGCAAGCTGACATGTCTGGCGGCGCTGGTCGGGTATTCCTTTGCCTGGCCGGATGAGGCCTGGCGCGGCTATTACGACGACGGCTATCTGTCCAAATTCGCCCGCTCCGGCGTTACCGCGGTGTCGGATTTCGTCAGTTACGGCTTCATGGAATCGGATGCGGTCGCCGCCGAGCGGCTCAAGGTGCCGCTGGTGGAGTCCTGCCATCCCGCCGGGCGGCGGCCCCACATCATCATGATCCATGACGAGTCCAGCTTCGACATCCGCCAGGCCAAGGGCATCAAGGTGCCGGCGGGATATGGCAGCCACTTCAAATCGTTCGACGGCAAGGAGCGCAAATTCCTGGCCGAGAGCAATGGCGGCCCGAGCTGGTTCACCGAATACAATGTGCTCGCCGGGCTGTCGTCGCGCTCGTTCGGCCGGTTTTCCTATTTCGTGACCCGCATCGCGTCGGGACGTGTCGAGCGCGGCCTGCCGCTGGCGCTGCGCCGCTGCGGCTACGAGACTATTTCGCTGTATCCGGCCTATGGCGCGTTCATGAGCGCGCGCAGCTTCCAGACCTCCACCGGGATCCAGCGCTTCTATGACGCGCGCGATCTCGGCACCAAGGGCGTCGAGCCCGACAGCTTCTACTACGACAAGGCGCTGCAGCTGATGTCGGGCAACGCGCCGAACAAGCCGCTGTTCATGTTCGTCTATCTCGCCGCCAATCACTTTCCCTGGGAGACCCGGTTTCGTCCCGACCTGACGCCGTCCTGGAAGCGGCCCGGCAACCAGCCGGTGGTCGATGAATACATCCGCCGCCAGGCCATGAGCGCCGGCGACTACACCGCGTTCATCGCGGGCCTGAAGAAGAAATTTCCGGCGCAGCCGTTCCTGATCGTGCGCTACGGCGATCACCAGCCGGAATTCTCGCCGCAGGTGCTCGACCCCGGTCTCGGCGAGGCCGGCGTCGGCAAGAAGCTGAACGCCTACGACCCGCGCTATTACGCGACCTATTACGCCATCGACGCGATCAACTTCGAGCCGGTCAAGAGCGCCGCCGTCATGGATACGGTCGACGGGCCCTATCTGCCGCTGGTGATCCAGGAAGCCGCCGGCATTCCGCTCGATCCGTCATTCGAGGAGCAGAAGAGCATCATGCTGCGCTGCAAGGGCATGTTCTATGCCTGCAAGGACGGCGCGGAAGCCCGGCGGTTCAACCGCTTGCTGATCGACGCCGGCATGGTGCGGGGATTGTAGGGCGCGCGGCCCTCGGGTTCCGGCGGAGCGGGTGGCCGGGCGCCTTGAGTGTGGTTATACAAACCTGCTAAACGTTTTGCAGTAGAGGCGGTTTTTCGGGATTTTTCGCCATGCTGATGCGTCTTTTCGCGCCGCAATTTCTCGTGGTCTGGGCCTTCCTCGGCTCGGCCCTGGCCGTGCATTTCCGCGGCAAGGTGCGGCTCGGGTTCTGGCGGCAGTTCACCGACCATTCCACCATCATGGCGCCCTACAATGTGCTGATGTACCTGTTCTCGGCGGTGCCGAACCGGCCCATCCTGGACGAGCAGTCGATCCCCGAACTCAAGCTCTTGCGCGACAATTGGGAAGTGATCCGCGACGAGGCGCTGGTGCTGTTCGCGCAGGGCCAGATCAAGGCCGCCGACAAGTACAACGACTGGGGTTTCAACTCGTTCTTCCGGACCGGCTGGAAGCGGTTTTACCTGAAATGGTACGACGCGCCGCTGCCGTCGGCGCTTGCCAATTGCCCGAAGACCGTCGAATTCCTGAATTCGATCCCCAACATCAAGGGCGCGATGTTTGCGAGCCTGCCGCCCGGCGGCAAACTGGTGCAGCACCGCGATCCCTATGCCGGCTCGCTGCGCTATCACATGGGACTGGTGGTGCCGAAATCGCCGGGCGAATGCCGGATCGTCATCGACGGCGAACCTCACTATTGGTACGAGGGCAAGGGCCTGCTGTTCGACGAGACCTATCTGCACTACGCCGAGAACACCACCAGCGACGACCGCATCATCCTGTTCTGCGACATCGAACGTCCCTTGCACACCCGCGCCATGACCGCAGTCAATCGCTGGGTCTCAAAGCACATCATCAACGAGAGCGCCACCCAGAACGAAGAGGGCGAGCGCGTCGGCTGGCTCAACAAGATCTTCGGCTACGTTTACCATGTGCGGCTGGTGGGCAAGCGGATGAAGGCCTGGAACAAGCGCGTCTATTACGCGGTGAAGTATCTGCTGATCGGCGGCATCCTCGCCGCGTTCCTCGCCACCGCCTTCGCCTGAGGCGGCTTCGTCGTCGCCGCGGAGGGGAGTCGCCGGCCCTGCGTCGCGGTGCCGCCTCGCTATATCGGTGGTTTCCGGTCCGCGAGGCTTGACCGCAGCCGCCCGGTTCATATGAGATGAAACCATGAACCGGATCCTGCCGATACTGTCCGTCCTTGCTTTTGCCGCCACGACATCAGCGTCGGCGGAGACGATCAAATTCGAGGATGCGTCGGCGATGTTGGGGGCGAGCTGCGCCAAGGACATCGATGCCAACTGCCGCGGGGTCAATCTCGACCCCACGCGCATGAAGGACTGCCTGACACGCAATCAGGATGTCTTGTCGCCGCAGTGCAAGAGCGATTATGGCCGGGCCTTCGATGCGATCCAGAAGCGCGTCGCCGCACGCCAGGCCGTTACCAAATTTTGCGAACGCGACGTCGCCAAGTTTTGTCCGGGGGTCGACAAGGCCGATCGCGGCCGGGCCCTGGATTGCCTGTTGGCCGGGCCGCGCGGGGTTAGCATCAATTGCAACAAGTCGATTACCGAAGCGGGGTATCGCTGATGCAAGCGGAGGAAAAAATCCGGCGCGGCATCGGCCTGTCCTTCGGCCTGCTGCTGCTGGCGGCGTTGTTCGGCGTTGCGGCGCTGCCGGCCTCGGCGCAGGCTCAGGTCCAAGCGGGCGGCACATCGCAGGAATGGGTCAACAAGCTGGCCGGACTTGAAACCGTGCCGGATCTCGATCTTGCCGAATTGCGGCAGCAGACGCAGGAGCGCGTCAAGGCGAAGGCCGATCCCGTGCCGAACAAGCGGCCGGCCGTCGCGCCGCAGCTGCTCAAGCTGCCGCAGTTCGTTGCCGAAATTCAGTTCGATGCAGACGCAGCCGTGGTTCGACCGGATTCCTATCGGACGCTGGGGCGGATCGCCGACACGCTCTACCATCCGTCGCTGCTCGGCTACAAATTCCTGATCGTCGGCCATACCCCATCGGCCGGCCGGCGCGACCACAATCTCACGCTCAGCCAGCGCAGGGCCGACGTGATCCGCGATGTCCTGGTCAACACCTTCAAGGTTTCGCCGAAGCGGCTTCAGGCCTTGGGTCTCGGCGAGGAGCAACTGCTGGACCGCGCGCATCCGAACGCACCGATCAACGCGCAAATCCACGTCATGACCGTCGGGAAGATGCTGTAGCGCGAATCGGCTGGCTACCGTTTCCCGGTCCTGTCCCACAGCCAGCGTGCCACCGCATCCGAAGATGACGCGCCGTCGCCGCCGGCGGCGCGCAGATTGGCCTCGCGCATCGCCGATATGTCGATCCGGCCGAGCAGCGGGGCCAGCGCCGCGCGCAAGCCCTGATCGGACGCGCGTTTCGGCGCCAGCAGCATGATCGCGTCGTAAGGCGGAATCGCGCCCTTGGGGTCGTCCAGCACTGCCAGATCGTATTTCGCGATCAGCCCGTCGCTGGTATAGCCCGCGATCACGTCGACCTCGCCGGAGGCGGCTGCGGCATACATGAAATCCGGCTGCATCTGCCGCTGCGCGCGAAAGCCGAGCCCATAGGCCTTTTGCAGGTTCGCCCATTCCGGCCGCGAAAAGAATTCATAATCCGCCGCAATCGACAGCGTCGGCGCGCGCGAGGCGAGATCGGCGATCGAGCGGATGCCGAGCGCTTCGGCGCGCTTCCGGGGCATCACCAGTGCATAGGCGTTCTCGAAACCGAGCTCGCCCAACAGCGTGATATTCTGCTGCGCCAGTATCGTTTTCAGTTCGGCGAGCATTGCCTGGCGCGGCTTGCTGTCGGTGCGTTGAAACTGATTGGCCCACAGCGTGCCGGAATAGTCGACATAGACGTCGATATCGCCGGACGCGAGCGCGTCGAAAATCACGTTGGAGCCGAGGCCCTCGCGGGTGGCGGCCGGCAGTCCCGCCGCCCGCAGCCGCTGCGCCATCAGCGCCGACAGCACATATTGCTCGGCAAAGGTCTTGGCGCCGACGACATAGCCCGGTGGCGAGCGCGCCATCGAGGGCGCCAGGGTCGCCGCGACCAGCGCCGCGATGCCGATGCCGCCGAGCGCGGCGCGCACGCGGCTGCGTTGGCGAATGCCGGTCTCGATCAGGGCCAGCAGTTGATCGACCGCCAGCGCCAGCACCGCGGCGGAAACGCAGCCGAACAGCACCCACACCCAGTTCTGGGTCTGCAGCCCGGCGAAGATGTAGTTGCCGAGGCTGGTCTGCCCGATCGGGGTCGACAGCGTCGCGGTGCCGATCACCCAGACTGCGGCGGTGCGGATCCCTGCCATCATGACCGGCAGCGCCAGCGGCAATTCCACCTGCAGCAGCGACTGCCGCGGCGTCATGCCGACGCCCTGGGCGGCCTCGAGGATCGCAGGATCCACGTTCTGCAGGCCGGTGATGGTGTTGCGCAGCACCGGCAGCATGGAATAGAGCGCCAGCGCCAGCACCGCCGGGAGGAAGCCGAACGCGGAAAAGCCGACGCCGAGCCACGACAGCGACACGGCCGCCAGCGCCAGCAGCAGCGGATAGAACAGCGCGAGCAGCGCCAGCCCCGGCACGGTCTGCACGATAGAGGCAAGCCCGAGCAACACGCCGCGCGGTACCCGGCGATTGCGTACCGCAATCGCCAGCGGCAGGCTGACCGCAAGCCCGAGCGCCAGCGCCGTGACCGAGACGCGCACATGATTGCCGAGATAATCCGGCAGGTGCGCCAGCGCCTCGCTCCAGCGTGGGTCGGACAGCAGGCTCATGCCGCGCCGTCCCGCGGCAGCAGCATGTTGAGCCGTTCGGCCTGCCGCCGCGGCGTGCGCAGCAATTCGCCGACGTAAGCGTCGCCGCTGCCGGCCAGTTGCGCCGGCGTGCCCTGCGCCAACAGCCTTCCTGCTCGCATCACCGCGATACGGTCGGCGAGCAGGATCGCCTCGGTCATGTCGTGGGTGATCATGACGGTGGTGAGCCCAAGCTTCCGGTGCAGGTCGCGAAAATCCTCGCCGAGCGCGTCGCGGGTGAGGGGATCGAGCGCGCCGAACGGTTCGTCCATCAGCACGATCCGCGGTTTCGCCGCCAGGGCGCGGGCGACGCCGACGCGCTGGCGCTGGCCGCCCGACAGTTCGTGCGGAAAGCGGTCGCGGTAGAGTGCGCGGTCGAGCCGCACCAGATCGAGCAGTTCGTCCACCCGCGCGGCAATCTCCGCCGCAGGCTTGCCCTGCAGCTTGGGCGTGATGCCGATATTGCCGGCGACGCTGATATGCGGGAACAGCCCGCCGCTCTGGAACACATAGCCGATGCGGCGGCGCAACTGGATCGGATCGACGCTGCGGACGTCCTCGCCTTCGACCGTGATGGTGCCCGCGTCGGCATCGATCAGCCGGTTCGCCAGCCGCAGCAGCGTGGTCTTGCCCGAGCCGGAACCGCCGACGATAGCGAGGAATTCGCCCGCGGCGACCTCGAGCGAGACGTCGTCGACCGCCCGAACCGGCTGCGCGCCGCGGCCGCCGGCAAAACTCTTGCCGACATGCGTAAAGGCGATCAGCGGCGGCGGTGGCATTCGGATCGGCCTCGTGCTTGCGGCTCTTACCCTCCAGGGGAGGGGGAGGGTCGCCGCGACTGAAAGGAGCGGCGGGGTGGGGTGCCAGTCCATCCCCTCGAACGGTGCCCGAGTTGAGAGAGCGTCACCCCACCCCGTCTCGCATCTCGCTTCGCTCAATGCGAGCCGACCCTCCCCCTCCAGGGGAGGGTGAAGATGTCCGAGCCTGAACTACCACGTCGCCGCACCGCGTTGAACTTATCCTTCGCAGGCGCTAAGGCATCCTGCAAACTTGGAGGGGACGCGGGTGGAAACGACGAAGCCGACGGCGGTCGCGCTGGACGACGCGACGGTGGCGTTTCGCCTGGCCGACGGCCGCGTCTATACTGCGGTCGAACAGGCCCGGCTCAGGATCGAGCATGGCGAGTTCGTCGCCATCGTCGGTCCCACCGGCTGCGGGAAATCGACGCTATTGAATGTCGCCGCCGGCCTGCTCAAGCCGGCCTCCGGAGCGGTGCGGATCTTCGATCAGCCGCTGACGGGGCTGAACCGCGACGCCGGCTATCTGTTTCAGGCTGATGCGCTGTTTCCCTGGAAGACCGCGATCGACAACGTCGCCATCGGGCTCGAGATCAAGGGCGCGCCGCGCGCGCATGCGCTGGAACGCGCGCAGGGCTGGCTGACGGCGGTCGGTCTCGGCGCCTTTGCGGGCCGCTACCCGCACATGCTGTCGGGCGGCCAGCGCAAGCGCGTCGGCCTCGCCCAGGTCCTGATCCGCGATCCCAAGATCCTGCTGATGGACGAGCCGTTCGGGCCGCTCGACGCCCAGACCCGGCAGATCATGGGCAACCTGCTGCTCGAACTCTGGAACGCCGACCGCAAGGCGGTGCTGTTCGTCACCCACGATCTCGAGGAGGCGATCGCGCTGGCCGACCGCGTCGTGATCATGTCGGCGGGGCCGAGTGCGCGCATCATCGGCGACTGGCGGGTGCCGCTCGCCCGGCCGCGCGACATTTCGGAAGTCCGCATGGAAAAGGAGTTTCACGCGCTGCACCGGGAAATCTGGAGCGTGCTGAAGGACGAAGTGATGAAGGGCTATGCGCAATCCTCGCAGGCCCCAATGGGGGTTGCATGATGAGCCGGCCCGTTCTGCTGCTGTGTCAGCTTCTGGTCGCCGTGGTCGGCCTCGCGCTCTGGCAGTTGCTCGCCACCGTGCCGGTGTTCGGCCGCATCCTGCTGCCGCCGTTCTTCTTCTCCAATCCGGTCGATGTCGGCGCCCAGATCGTCGACTGGTTCGTGCGCGGCGTGATCTGGAAGCATCTCTTGATCACGCTGTGGGAATCGGTGCTGGCGTTCACGATCGGTTCAATCGGCGGTGTCGCGGTCGGCTTCTGGTTCGCGCGCCAGCCGCGCGTGGCGGCGATATTCGATCCCTATGTGAAGATGGCCAACGCGCTGCCCCGCGTGGTTCTGGCGCCGATCTTCACGCTGTGGCTGGGTCTCGGCATCTGGTCGAAGGTCGCGCTCGGCGTCACGCTGGTGTTCTTCATCGTCTTCTTCAACGTCTATCAGGGCGTCAAGGAGGTCTCTGCGACGGTGCTGGCCAACGGCCGCATGCTTGGCATGAGCGAGCGGCAATTGACGCGACACGTCTACTGGCCGTCGGCGCTGTCATGGATGTTCTCCTCGCTGCATACCTCGGTCGGCTTTGCCGTGGTCGGCGCCGTGGTCGGCGAATATCTGGGATCTGCGGCCGGGCTCGGCTATTTGATCCAGCAGGCCGAAGGCGTGTTCGACGTCGCCGCGGTTTTCGCCGGCATGTTCGTGCTGTCCGCCTTCGTCATCCTGATCGACCTGGTGGTGACGGTGGTCGAGCGGCGGCTGCTAGTCTGGCGGCCGGATGCGGCCGTGGGGCGAGATTGACCGACGAATCAAGCGCTACGACTTTGTTACAGTCGTTTGGTTAATTGTTATTCGTCTTCTGCGTGCTAAAGGCGCATGATAAAGCCACGCCGTGCATTGGACGGCTCGACCCGCGCAACGGCCCGAATGCAGATGATCCTCGCACAGGACACAAGCCCGTCTGATGAGACGGCGCTGCGCTATGCCGGCTGGCGCGTCGTACTCGCGTGCTTCCTGATGGCGGTGTTTCTCTTTGGCTTTGGCCTTTACGGTCATGGCGTCTACCTTGCCGAGCTGCAGCGTCTGAACGGCTGGCCGGCGGCCCTCATCTCGGGCGCGAGCACACTGTCCTTCTTGCTCAGCAATATCTTTGCGACGTTTACCAACGAGCTCGTGGCCCGGCTGGGCCCGAAGCGGCTAGTTCTGCTCGGAATTGCGGCTCTGGCGTCGTCGACGACCCTGCTCGCATTGGCGACCGCTCCGTGGCAGCTCTACGCCGCTTTCATCCTGATGTCTCTCGGGTGGATTGGCATGGGGACGGTCGTAATCGCGACGGTCGTGAGTCTGTGGTTCGTGCGCCGTCGCGGTCTCGCCATCAGCCTCGCGTTTACCGGGGCGAGTGCCGGCGGGGTCGTGGTTACGCCTTTGCTCGTGCTTCTTGTTGAACGGTTAGGCTTCCCGGCCGCGATGCTGACCGCAACTGCGATCATGGTTGCCGTTCTCGTACCCGGCGCTCTCGCCTGGGTCGGCCCGCCATGGGGTGGCGGTGCGGCTGAGAGGCCGGCCATTGATTCGTCGCAAGCCCAAGTGTCTTCCGCACCGAGCGACATCTCGCGCGCGAAGCTCATGCGTAGCCTGGCATTCTGGACAATCTCGGTACCATTTGCGCTTGCCCTGTTGGCTCAGGTTGGTTTCATCGTGCACCAGATCGCGTTGCTTGAACCGAAGATCGGCCGTACTAGCGCGGGGTTCGCGGTTTCAGTTATGACGATCATGGCGATCGCTGGACGCGTTGGCCTCGGCATGGTTGTCGACCGGCTCGATCCGCGGCTCGTCACCGCCGCATCTCTCGTGAGTCAGGCGGCAGCGCTCCTGACCATCCTGCAGAGCGATATCGTGCCGATCGTACTGGTTGCTTGTGCAGTATTCGGTTTTTCAGTCGGTAATATCATTACCTTGCCACCGCTGATCATTCATCGCGAGTTCAGTGCCGCAGGCTTTGCCATCGTCATGGGGCTATCGAGCGCGATCAGCGGAACCGTTGGTGCGCTTGGTCCATGGCTTGTCGGTCTCGTTCGCGGCTGGAGCGGCGACTATGATGCTGTCCTTGCGCTCTGTATCGCCCTGGAGCTGGTTGCCGCGGCGATCGTGGTTCGGGGTAGGGCACGCGATTGAACAGCGGTCGGAAAGCCGCCTTCTCAAGCGGCGCGCGCTGCTCTATCGTGCATGCAACGAATGAGCGCATTGGAGGAAACCATGAGAACGATTGTCGGCAGGCTGGCCGGGACACTGTTGGCGCTGGTGCTGACATCGGGTCTTGCGGCGGCGCAGAGCAAGGTCACCGTTGCGATCGGGGGCGGCGCCTGCCTGTGCTACCTGCCGACCGTGCTGGCGAGGCAGCTCGGCGAATACGAAAAGGCCGGCCTCGCGGTCGAGCT
Source organism: Bradyrhizobium sediminis (assembly GCF_018736085.1). NCBI lineage: Bacteria > Pseudomonadati > Pseudomonadota > Alphaproteobacteria > Hyphomicrobiales > Nitrobacteraceae > Bradyrhizobium > Bradyrhizobium sediminis. Next base: position 1,641,565 of record NZ_CP076134.1, read on the forward strand.
GGTCGACCTCAAGGGCGGTTCCGACGCGCTGAAGGCGGTGCTCGGCGGCAGCGCCGACGTGGTGTCCGGCTATTTCGACCACTGCGTCAATCTCGCCGCCAAGAAGCAGGAGATGACGGCCTTCGTCGTCTACGACCGCTATCCGGGACTGGTTCTGGTGGTGTCGCCCTCCCATAACGCCGAAATCAAGTCGATCAAGGATCTGGCCGGCAAGAAGGTCGGCGTCAGCGCGCCGGGCTCCTCGACCGACTTCTTTCTCAAATATCTCCTGAAGAAGAACGGCCTCGATCCCGCGAGCGCTTCGGTGATCGGCGTCGGCCTCGGCGCCACCGCGGTTGCGGCGATGCAGCAGGGCCAGATCGACGCGGCCGTGATGCTGGATCCGTCGGTCACCGTGCTGCAGGGCAACCATCCGGACCTGCGCATCCTCGCAGATACCCGCACCCAGAAGGATACGCTCGAAGTGTTCGGCGGCGAATATCCGGGCGGCTCGCTCTATTCCACGACGGCCTGGGTCAATTCGCACGAAAAGGAGGCGCAGGCCCTGACCAATGCGATCGTGAATACGCTGGCCTGGATCCATTCGCATTCGCCCGAAGAAATCATGGCGAAAATGCCGCCGGAAATGGTCGGCAAGAACAAGGAGCTCTATCTGGCCGCGCTCAAGAACACGATCCCGATGTATTCGTTGACCGGCAGGATGGATCCCAAGGGGGCGGACGCGGTGCTCGCGGTGTTCAGCGAAGGTTCGCCCGAGGTCGCCAAAGCCAAGATCGACCTCAGCAAAACCTTCACCAACAAATTCGTCGAGCAGGCGAAGAAGACGACGGGGACGAATGCGAAATAGACTTCCGCGATGACGCTTCCGGTTTTTCATCGCGTCGCGACGCTCGATCTGAACGTGCAGCCCTGGTCGTGGCCGTTCGCGCAAGCGCGGCGCGCCGACATCGACGCGCATTTCAAGGCCAGGCAGCGCGAGAAACCGCAGATCTGGAACGGCCGGGTTCTGCTGGCGCGCAACCCGGCCTTCACCGGGACCAGCTTCAGCGCCGACTATTTCGAGACCGATTTCGCCAGTTTCCTGGCCTGGCGCGATTGGGGTTTTCCGGATCGGGACGTCGTCAACAGTCCTGGAATGGGCGCGCTGCGCTGCTCCGATGGCACCTTCGTGCTCGGCGAGATGGCACAGCACACCTCGAATGCCGGGCGCATCTACTTTCCCGCGGGAACACCCGATCTTCATGACATCAGGGATGGCGCGGTCGATCTTTCCGGCAGCGTCGCCCGCGAAGTCGAGGAGGAGACCGGCCTGACGCCCGACGATTATCAGGCCGGCGCGCAGTGGGATTGCGTGCGCTACGACGGGATCATTGCGCTGATCAGGATATTGAACGTCGCTCTCACGGGCGAGGAACTGCGCGCCAGGATCGAGGCCAATCTTGCCCGGCAGCAACAGCCCGAATTTTCCGCCATCCATCTGGTGCGTGCGACTTCCGATCTGTCAGCCGCGATGCCGCGCTTCGTCACCGCGTTCATCGAGAAGCAGCTAGACGCCTCGTTTTAAGGTGCGCACTGGCGTCATTGCGAGGAGCGATAGCGACGAAGCAATCCAGTCTGGCGGCCGCGACTCTGGATTGCTTCGCGGAGCCCGTCATCGGGCGCACATTCGGGCGACCCGTTGGCTCGCAGTGACGAGCTGGTCTGGCGCCGCGCAAGGGCGCCATGTAGCGTCCAGACCCACCAGCCAACGGAGCTCCAGAAGCCATGGGCAATAACTCTTCGCAATCGCTTGGCGACCAGCTGAAGCCTTTCATTGCGCCGTTCCGCTTCGACGGATCGGGCAAGTTTCATCTCAAGTCGCACAAGACCGACGAGAAGGGCGGCCTCGACAAGGAAAAATCGGAAACGATTCTCGAGGCCAACCGCAAACGTTTGAGCGATTTCCAGGAAAAGCTCTACGCGCAGGATCGCTGGTCGCTGCTCTTGATCTTTCAGGGCATGGACGCGTCGGGCAAGGACAGCGCCATCAAGAGCGTCTTCGAGGGCGTCAATCCGCAGGGTTGCGAGGTCTATTCGTTCAAGCAGCCGACCTCCCACGAGCTCGACCATGATTTCATGTGGCGCACCACGATCGCGCTGCCGGAGCGCGGTCGCATCGGCATCTTCAACCGCTCCTATTACGAGGAATGCCTGGTGACGCGGGTGCACCCCGAGATCCTGGCCAAGGAGAAGATCCCGCCTGTCCTGATCACCAAGCACATCTGGCGCGAGCGGTTCGAGGACATCTCCGCGTTCGAGCGTTATCTCGCGCGTAATGGCACGGTGATCCTGAAATTCTTTCTCAACCTCTCGAAAGAAGAGCAGCGCGAGCGCTTCCTGGAGCGGCTGGACGAGCCCGCCAAGAACTGGAAATTCTCGATGGGCGATATCGCCGAGCGCGCGCTGTGGCCGCGATACCAGGCCGTGTATCAGGACATCGTCCGGCACACCTCGACGGCGCTGGCCCCGTGGTATGTGGTGCCGGCGGACCACAGATGGTTCGCGCGGGTGGTGATCGGCTCCGTTATCGTCAGCGCGCTCGACAAGCTCGACCTGAAATTCCCGCGCGCCGACAAGGCTTCGCTGCAGGAGTTCAAGCAGGTGCGCAAGGCGCTGCTCGGCGAGGGCAAGGACTGAGCGGGGAGGGCGACGCTGCTCTTGCGTGCTGCAGATGATTTGCCCGTCGTTGCGCCCTCTGAATGGAGGGGGCGGAAAATTCAAGCAAACCTTGCGTATATCAGGCCCGCGAGATCGCGAAGCCGTGCCTGGGAACGGCGTGTTGCTTGAGAATTTGAATCGGCAGTTCCGGATGGAGCCACCTTCAGGCGACATGGACAGTGGCGCTCTGCCGTTTGCGGGATCAGTGCGCTGCTTCGTGTTCCCGCTGGCGCGTTACTTCCTGATGCTCGACCGACAGCGAGCGATAATGCGCTGCCATTTCCCTGTAGTGCTGTCGCGTAATCGGGTCGGCAGCCGTTTCTGCCCGTTCTTCGAACATTCGTGCCCGTTCAATCAGATCCTTGGCATTGGGCATGGGACATCTCTGTGCTGAAACTCTGCCCTCCTATGTGGGTGGGCCCTTCGTGTTGCGCCCGGCCGGCGCCGTTCAAATCGCCGTGTTGAACCGGCGCCTGGCCGGGTCTTCAGGCGATCGTCGCGAGGTGAAACCTGCGCATCTCCGCCAGGCGCGCCCGGCAATACTCGCGGTAAATCAAGCTGATTAGCGCCCACATGATCGCACTCCGTTGTTTGATCGTCGGGCGTCACTGTAGGGGGGCTTCGTTTCCGGCGGTTTTCCCGGTCCTGAGAAAATGGCTTCGTCGGCGTCGCCGGATGTTTCGAGGTCCGGCCGGGATGAAGCGGCTTCACGGGACCGGGATCGACATTGCAGGGGCGCCGCCGGGGATGAAGTCCGTGCCGGCGGCAATTAGGTCAGCCCATCTGACCATCTTTTGGCGTTGCGATCAGGCCCCTTTCTCGTCTAGAACCGCCCCGGAGCGCCGTCCCGGCAACGAACCGTCAATGGTTTTGGCCGAGGATTCTGCGTCCCAAGGGTCTGGCAATGCTGATTCGCAGCGAAAAGGTTGGAGTTCACGGGGGAGCGGCGACTGCCGTCCGTCCCGGCGCGATTCCGGCTGCGTCACTGCCCACCCTGCTTCTTGGCGGGCTTCTGCTTCTTATCGGCCCCTGAGGGCCGTCTGGGCGGTTAGCGCCTGGGCACTCAGGGGTTCGCGCGAGATCACCAGACCCTTCAGCGCTCGCATGGCGCACGACCCAAAAGGAATTCAGCAGATGACCACCGCCAACAAGTCCGCCAAGGACCGCGTAATCATATTCGACACCACCCTGCGCGACGGCGAACAGTGCCCCGGCGCCACCATGACGTTCGAGGAGAAGCTCGAGATCGCCGAGATGCTCGACGACATGGGCGTCGACGTCATCGAGGCCGGCTTCCCGATCACCTCCGAAGGCGACTTCCAGGCGGTCAGCGAGATCGCCCGGCGCTCCAAGAACTCGGTCATCGCCGGGCTGTCGCGGGCGCATCCGAAGGACATCGACCGCTGCGCCGAGGCGGTGAAGTTCGCCAGGCGCGGCCGCGTCCATACCGTGATCGCGACCTCGCCGCTGCACATGCGGGTCAAGCTCAACATGACCCCGGAGCAGGTGATAGAAACCTCGATCGCCAACGTCACCCGCGCGCGCAACCACATCGACGACGTCGAATGGTCGGCGGAGGACGGTACCCGCAGCGAGATGGACTTTCTCTGCCGCATCGTCGAGGCCGTGATCAAGGCCGGCGCCACCACGGTCAATATTCCCGATACCGTCGGTTACACCGTGCCGGAGGAATACACGGCCTTCATGCGCACGCTGATCGAGCGGGTGCCGAATTCCGACAAAGCGGTGTTCTCGGTGCACTGCCATAACGATCTCGGCATGGCGGTTGCGAACTCGCTGGCAGGCCTGGCCGGCGGCGCGCGGCAGATCGAATGCACCGTCAACGGCATCGGCGAGCGGGCAGGCAATGCCGCGCTCGAGGAAGTCGTGATGGCGATCAACATCCGCAACGACCGGTTTCCCTATTGGAACAAGATCGACACCACCATGCTGACGCGGGCCTCGAAGCTGGTGTCGGCGGCGACCTCGTTCCCGGTGCAGTACAACAAGGCGATCGTGGGCCGGAACGCGTTCGCGCATGAGAGCGGTATCCATCAGGACGGCGTGCTCAAGGACGCATCGACCTACGAGATCATGCGGCCGGAGATGGTCGGCCTGAAGAAGTCGTCGCTGGTGCTGGGCAAGCATTCGGGACGCCATGCCTTCGTGCACAAGCTGGAAGAGATGGGCTACAAGCTCGGTCCCAACCAGCTGGAAGATGCGTTCGGGCGGATGAAGGCGCTGGCCGACCGCAAGAAGGACATCTACGACGAGGACATCGAGGCGCTGGTCGATCAGGAGATCGCCGCTTCCCATGACCGCATCAAGCTGACCTCGCTGACGGTGATCGCGGGCACCCATGGTCCGCAGCGCGCCACCATGAAGCTCGATGTCGATGGCCAGATCAAGATCGAGGAAGCGGAGGGCAACGGTCCGGTCGATGCAGTGTTCAACTGCATCAAGGCGCTGGTGCCGCACGAAGCAAAGCTCGAGCTCTATCAGGTCCACGCGGTCACCGAAGGCACCGACGCGCAGGCCGAGGTGTCGGTGCGGCTCGCCCATGAGGGCCGCTCGATGACGTCGAAGGCGTCCGATCCGGATACGCTGGTGGCTTCGGCCAAGGCCTATCTCGGGGCGCTCAACAAGATCGTCATGAAGCGCCAGCGCGACATGCCGGCGGTGGCGGCGAGCTGAGCGATTCAGAAGGACGCCATTTTCAATAGACGACAAACGCGGCGCCATCGGCGTCGCGTTTGTGCATCGGAATTAAATATTTGAAATTACTATTGAAATCGTATTGCTGGCGCGAAGTTGGCGGATTTCCGCACAGGGCTCTATGGAAGTTTGTGTGAATTTATGCGCAACTGCCCCTGGCGGGCTCACAAGTGGCAATTTTCCCTACCCCACGGTTTCGCATGGTGCTCATCCTCTACGCCGCTGTTTCCGGCGTGGCGTTGACGGTCGCCTTGTGGCTGGCCGGCGATTACGGACGAACGAAAGCATACGAAGGGCTGAAAACGAGAGCGCGGAGCGCGGCAGACCTCAATGCAACGGTGCTGCGCAGCGAGCTTGAGAAGCACCGGTCCATTCCATTCATCTTGTCCACCGATCCCGATGTGGAGGCCGCGCTCACCTCGCGCGATCCCGGCAAAGTTGAACTGCTCGACAGGAAATTCGAGGGCCTGGCGGAGGGGATCCGCGCCTCCGTGATTTACCTCCTGGATGCCGACGGCCGCACACTCGCTGCGAGCAACTGGAAAACGACGACGAGTTTCGTCGGCAACAGCTATCGCTTCCGCCCTTACTACTCGCTGGCTGTCGACAAGGGCAGTGCCGAGTATTTTGCCCTCGGTACCGTCAGCCGGCGGCCAGGTCTCTATATCTCCCGCCGCGTGGATGGCCCGGCGGGCGTTCTGGGCATCGTGGTCGTCAAGCTGGAATTCGATCAAGTGGAGGCCGGTTGGGGCCGCTCAGACATGCCGTCCTACGTCACCGAGGAACGCGGCATTGTCCTGATCACCAGCAACCAGAATTGGCGGTTCATGACGGAGACGCCACTCTCTGCCGGCGACGCAGCGTCAATTCGGGCGAGTCTGCAATTTGGAGAGGCTCCGCTTCGGCCGCTTCCGATCAACAAGGTCAGGGATGACACATTCGGCGGCCACCCCGCTCAAGTCGTTGCAGCCCGCCTGCCGGACGCAAAGCAATCCGGCAATTTTCTGAAGATTGAGGCTCCTGTCAGGACGACGGGCTGGCAGTTGCATCTCCTGGTTCCGGCTGCGGACGCCGTCGCGGGTCGTGTCAGCGAGGCGCGCCTGTCTCTCGGTCTCGTTCTCGTGCCGATCCTGGGGCTCGGCGCCGTGCTGCTTTATCGGCGCGAGCGAACTTCCGCTCTCGCGGCAGAGGCTGCAGCCGCGCGAATTGAGCTGGAGCACCATGTCGAGGTTCGAACGCACGATCTGCGCCAGGCGAACGAGCGGCTGGAATGGGAAATAGGCGAACGTCAGAGAACCGAGAATAAACTGCACACGCTCATGGAGGATCTGTCGCAGGCGAACCGGCTTGCTTCGTTAGGCCAGATTACCGCCGGCGTGGCGCACGAGATCAACCAGCCGGTGGCGGCAATCCGGGCCTATGCCGACAACGCCCGCGCGTTTCTCGATCGCGACGACAAGATGCATGTTCAGGACAATCTCGCCATGATCGCCTCTCTGACGGACCGCATCGGAACAATTACCGATGGGCTTCGCAGCTTCAGTCGAAAGGGCCCGGGTGAGATCGGACCTGTCAGCAGCATGGAGGCAATCGAGGGTGCTCTGCTGCTTCTGGGGAGCCGGATTCGAGCTCAATCCACGTCGATTGAATGTCACTATCCAATTGGCGATCTCGTCGTCTCCGCAAATCGAACCCGTCTGGAACAGGTGCTGGTGAATCTCGTTCAGAACGCGCTCGATGCAACCAAGGACAGCGTCGACGGAAGCATTCACATCAGGCTCGACGTCGCGGGTGACGAAGTTGAATTGTCGGTGTCGGACAACGGCCCCGGCATTCCGCAGCATGTCCTGAATACCCTCTTCACCCCGTTCAGGACGGCCAAGGCCAATGGGCTCGGTCTCGGGCTCGTCATCTCGAATGACATCGTGATCGATCTGGGAGGAAGAATCGACGTGAAGAGGATCCAGGAGAGGGAAACGTGTTTCACGGTTGTCCTGAGAAGATTCCAATGAATGAGAACTCCCAAACAACGGTCGTTTTTGTCGACGACGACGAAACCCTCCGGCACGCCAATTCGCAAACGCTCGAGCTGGCCGGATTTCGTGTCTTGTCGTTCAGCTCGGCCAGCTCCGCACTAACGGTGTTGAACGGCAATTTCGATGGCGTCGTCGTCACCGACATCCGGATGCCGCAGATCAGCGGGCTGCAATTATTCAGGCGGTTGAAAGAAACCGACCCTGCCATGCCGGTGATCTTGATTACCGGACACGGGGACATTCCGATGGCTGTCGATGCCATGCGCGAAGGGGCCTATGATTTCATCGCGAAACCCTTCGCCGTGGACCGGCTGATCCATAGCGTTCGACGCGCTGCCGAAATGCGGCGGTTGGTCATGGAAAATCGGCGTCTTTATCTGGCTACCGAGGCTGCGACGCAGGAATTGCCCTTGATCGGGCAAACGCCATCCATGCAGCGGTTGCGCAATACGTTGCGTCAGATTGCCGATGCAGACGTTGATGTGCTGATCGCCGGTGAAACCGGCAGCGGCAAGGAAGTCGTCGCCAACCTCCTTCATCGCTGGAGCAAGCGGCGCGCAGGGCACTTTGTTGCGCTCAACTGCGGGGCTCTCCCGGAAACCATGATCGAGAGCGAATTGTTTGGGCATGAGCCCGGCGCGTTCACGGGCGCCCAGAAACGACGCATCGGCCGTATCGAGTATTCGAGCGGCGGAACGCTGTTCCTGGATGAAATCGAGAGCATGCCGGTTTCGACGCAAGTCAAGCTCCTGCGGGTTCTCGAGGCTCGCGAGGTCGCGCCGCTTGGAACCAACGACCTGCGGGCCGTCGACCTTCGCGTGGTCGCCGCATCCAAGGTTGATCTCGGCCATCCGGCACAGCGAAGCAGCTTCCGGGAGGATCTGTTCTTTCGATTGAACGTCGTGACGATCTCGATCCCGCCGCTCAGGGAACGCAGGGAAGATATCCCGCTGCTGTTCGCGCACTTCCTGAACAAGGCGGCGAGCCGGTTCAAGACCAAGCCTGTTGAAATCAACAGGGCTCTTCATCGTCATCTTATGGAGCATCAGTGGCCCGGAAATGTTCGGGAGCTCTCTCATTTTGCGGAGCGCGTTGCGCTGGGGTTGGGTGATGACGAATCAAATCCTGACTCGGAAGCAAAAACGAGCGGTGACTCATTGCCTACCAGGGTTGAGCGCTACGAAGGCGATCTAATTCGCCAAACATTGTCTGAAAATCATGGGGATGTTCGCTTGACGGTGGCGGCACTCGGCATTCCCCGGAAAACCTTTTACGACAAGATGCAGAGACACGGAATCAATCGCGCGGACTATGAATGAATTGCGTTGTCGGTGCCGGGAGTTTCAAATCGCTGACCAGGCGGGCTTGACTGTCGGGGACTTCGATTTAGCCATCGACCGTCGTTGCAGTATCCGGGATCGAAGTCCCCGGCGTCGGACGGACGTGCGAGATTGCGCACGTTCATCCCATGTGTTGTGCGTCAGATCGGACATCGCTGCGGAGTTTCGATCGCTTTGTCGAAAATTCCCGCATACTTTCAACGAAGCGGTAACACGCGGGACCTTGGCACGCCGTTTGCTCAAGTGTTTCCATCTGCTGCCGGCTGGCAGCGAGGTTGATATGCAGATTCCCACGGCGCCCACTCAAAGAACGGGCCGGGGAGAGGGGGACAACGGTCATGGCTCTTGCGGCCAATAAGGCGTGCGTAAACGAGCTTCGGGCATTCCGAACGCAACCTCGTCACCACGAGGCTTCAGCGTGAATCGCAGTCCGATCATTTCGAGCTCAGCGACAATGTCGACCGGCAGCAAGGGCGCATTGCAGGGAAACGCCGCACGCGAGCGTCGTTTCTTTTGCAATGCAGCAAAATTTGCGAAGTGGCCCCTGCTAACGAGCAATGGCATTTCAGCCGGCTTCTCTGTATTGGTGTCGCAGGAATAACGGTATCGGAGCCGCGTAGCTCGCGCGCTTCGGGAAAATCATGTGGGAGGAAAAATGCGTAAATTGGTTTTGGCTGCTGCGTCGGTCGCGGCATTGGCACTGGCAGGGCCCGCGGCGGCGCAGGCTCCGATCGTCATCAAATTCAGCCACGTGGTCGCGCCGAACACGCCGAAGGGTCTCGCCTCCGAGAAATTCAAGGAACTGGCGGAGAAGTACACCGGCGGCAAGGTGAAGGTCGAAGTCTATCCGAATTCGCAGCTCTACAAGGACAAGGAAGAGCTGGAGGCGCTGCAGCTTGGCGCGGTGCAGATGCTGGCGCCGTCGAACGCCAAGTTCGGCCCGATCGGCGTCAAGGAATTCGAGGTTTTCGATCTTCCCTATGTCCTGCCGGACATCAAGGCGCTGCGCAAAGTCACCGACGGTCCGCTCGGCGCCAAGCTGCTCAAGCTGCTCGATGCCAAGGGCATGACCGGGCTTGCATACTGGGACAACGGCTTCAAGCAGATGAGCGCCAACAAGAAGCTGGTCGCGCCCGCCGATTACAAGGGCCTGAAATTCCGCATTCAGTCCTCGAAGGTGCTGGAAGCGCAGTTCCGTACGCTTGGTTCGATTCCGCAGGTGATGGCTTTCTCGGAAGTCTATCAGGCGCTGCAGACCGGCGTGGTCGACGGGCAGGAAAATACCTGGTCGAACATCTACACCCAGAAGATGCATGAAGTGCAGAAGTACATCACCAATACCAATCACGGCTACATCGGCTATATCGTGGTGGTGAACAAGAAGTTCTGGGATGGCATTCCGGCCGATATCAAGCCCCAACTCGACAAGGCCATGAAGGAAGCCACCGCCTTCGGCAACAACCAGTCGCAGAAGGAAAACGACGACGCGCTGGCGGAGATCAAGAAGACCGGCAAGAGCGAAATCGTCACGCTGACGCCGGAACAGGATGCGGCGATGCGCAAGGCGCTCGAGCCGGTCTACAAGGATGTGGCATCGCGCGTCGGCCAGTCCGTGATTGACGAATTCCTCAAGGAGACGAGGGGCGCGACCAACTAAAGCGACGTCGGAAGGCTTCCGTGCCTCGGCACGGAAGCCTTTTCACGTCTGGGGGACTGCGGCCGTTTTGGCCGCAAAAGGGAATGCGCGAGATCATCCGCCTTGGCTCCAAGGATGATCCGCATGGGGGGAGTTCATGTTTCTTCGCATCCTCGATCGGCTAGAGGAGATACTGATCGCGACGCTGATGGCGCTCGCGACGTTCATCATCTTTCTTGCGGTGATGCATCGCTATCTCATCGGAATTCCCTTCCTTTATCCGCTGCTGTTTCCGATCAACCTGTCCTGGGCGCAGGAACTGTGCATCTACATGTTCGTGTGGGTGGCGAAGTTCGGCGCGGCCTATGGCGTGCGTACCGGCATTCACGTCGGCGTCGACGTCCTGGTCAACCAGCTCAAGCCGCCGTGGCGGAACATCGTGGTGCTGTTCGGGCTGTTCTGCGGCGCCTTCTTCACCGCCGTGATCGGCACCATGGGCGCAAAATTCGTCTTCGGGCTGATGTTTACCGATCAGGTCTCGCCCGATCTCGAAATTCCAAGCTGGATCATCTATCTCTGCATTCCGCTCGGCTCCTATCTGATGTGTTTCCGTTTTCTCCAGGTCGCGTACACTTACTGGCGCACCGGCGAATTGCCGCACCATGACCACGCCCATGTCGAGGGAATCGACGTCGACGCGCCAGGTATCGGCGCCGCGGAGGTCACGCGATGAGCAGCCTATTCATCTTCGGACTCCTGATCGCGCTGATGCTGACGGGCATGCCGATCTCGATTGCGCTCGGCATGACGGTTCTGACCTTCATCTACACGATGACGAATGTCCCGACCGAGTCGGTGGCGCTGAAACTGTTTACCGGCATCGACAATTTCGAGATCATGGCGATCCCGTTCTTCATTCTTGCCGGCAACTTCCTGACCCATGGCGGCGTCGCGCGCCGCATGATCAATTTTGCCACTTCGATGGTCGGGCACTGGCACGGCGGGCTGGGTCTCGCGGGCGTGATGGCCTGCGCACTGTTCGCCGCGGTGTCGGGCTCGTCGCCGGCGACCGTGATCGCGATCGGCTCGATCATGATGCCGGCGATGGTGAAGCAGGGTTTCCCCAAGCGCTTCGGCGCCGGCGTCATCACCACCTCCGGCGCGCTCGGCATCCTGATCCCGCCATCGATCGTGATGGTGATCTATTGCGTGGCGACCGGCGGCAGCGTCGCACTCGATCCCGCCGGCCTTCGTGTCTCGTCGGCTTCGGTCGGACAGATGTTCATGGCGGGCGTCATCCCCGGTATCATGCTGGCGACGCTGCTCGGACTGACGACGTTCTACCGCGCCTGGAAGAACGACTATCCGCGATTGCCGCGCGCGAGCTGGACCGAGCGCTTTGTTGCATTCCAGAAATGCATGTGGGGGCTGCTGCTGATCCTGATCGTGCTCGGCGGGATCTATGCCGGCCTGTTCACGCCGACCGAAGCTGCAGCCGTCAGCGCGGTCTATGCCTTCGTCATCGCGGTGTTCGTGTACAAGGACATGGGGCTCAGGGACGTGCCCAAGGTCCTGCTCGGCTCCGCCAATATGAGCGCGATGATTCTCTACATCATCACCAATGCGGTGCTGTTCTCGTTCCTGATGGCGAATGAGAATATTCCGCAGCACATCGCCGCGTGGATCACGTCGGTCGGCGTCGACTGGATCATCTTCCTGCTGATCGTCAACGTGCTGCTGCTGATCGCCGGCAATGTGATGGAGGCGTCCTCGATCGTGCTGATCATGGCGCCGATCCTGTTTCCGGTGGCGGTCAAGCTCGGGATTCACCCGGTGCATCTGGGCATCCTGATGGTCGTCAACATGGAAGTCGGCATGTGCCACCCGCCGGTCGGGCTCAACCTCTATGTGGCGTCGGGTATCGCCAAGATGGGCATCACCGAACTGACGATCGCGGTATGGCCTTGGCTCTTGACCATGCTGATCTTCCTCGGCGTCGTCACCTACGTGCCGGAAATCTCGCTGTGGCTGCCGCGCGCGCTCGGCATGCTCTGAAGGATCTCGATCGGCGTGCCGCGATCGCGCGAAGGCGGTTACCCGCCGGGCATGATCGCGGGCTCGGAACCGGGTTGGCTAAATTCCATTTGGCGCGCCAGCCGGCTTGGCAAGCCGGTTTGTGATCGAGATCACATACAGCCGGCATGCGCCGCCACTAGCGTAACTGCATCCAATCTCACGCAGAGATTTGTTGTGGGAGAACGCCATGAGCTTATTCAAGAGTACTTTATTGGGTGCCTGCCTTTTGGCCAGCCTGCTGGCGGCAGGTCCGACACGTCCGGCCCATGCCCAGCGAGCGGCAGCCGAAGCCGCCCCCGTGGAACAGTCGGCGCAATCGCAGCCCTCGGTCCAGAAATCGATCCAGGCGGCGGAGAACCCGGCTCGCGCCGGTAATTCGCTGGGCTTGACGGGGCCGGAGCAGCGCGTCGCGCTGGTGATCGGCAACTCGAACTACCGAAACGTTGCCCAGCTCTCGAACCCCGCCAACGACGCGAAGGCCGTGGCTCAACTCCTCAATGCCGCGGGCTTCGAGGTTATTTCAGCGACGGATCTCAATCACAATGAGATGATTCAGGTCGTGCAGGATTTCTCGGGCAAAATTGCCGGTCGCGGCCCGAACACCGTGGCGATGGTGTACTATGCCGGTCACGGCGTGCAGCTCGCGGGCGAAAACTATCTCGTTCCGGTCGACGCCAGGATCTCTTCCGAACCCGATCTGGTCAATGGTTCGGTCCGCCTCGTCGATGTGATGGCGACGTTGGAGACGATTCCGAGCCGGATGCGGATTGTTATCCTCGATGCCTGCCGCAATAATCCGTTCCCCTCGCTCAATGATGCGGGACGCGGACTTGCGATCGTCGATGCGCCGAACGGCTCGATCGTGGCCTATTCAACCGCACCGGGCACTGAAGCGCTCGATGGCACCGGCGCCCATAGCCCGTACGCGGCTGCGTTCTTGCGGCTGGCGCATGAGAAAAACCTCCCGATCGAGCAGTTGTTCAAGCGTATCCGGCTCGATGTGAACAATTCAACGGACGGGCGGCAGACCCCCTGGGAAAGCTCGTCGCTGACGCGCGATTTCTATTTCTTCGGCGATACCGCGGTTGCGGCGACGAGAGTGCCGGCGCCGGAGAAGGCCGTCCAGGTGGCGGACAATCTTCCCTCGCGCGCCACGCGCCAGGCCTACGACTACGTGCTGGCCGAAAATTCCGTCGAGCACTATCAGGAATTCATCCGGCTCTATCCGCACGACCCCTTGTGCGACCGTATTCGCGCGCTGCTGGGCAGTCTCGTGCAGGCGAAGGCGTGGCACAATGCGGTACTCGCCAATTCCCCCGTCGCGTACAAATCGTTCTATGACAAGTTCTCGAACGGTCCCTATGCGCAGAATGCGCTGAAACTGGCGGCGCAGCCGAAAATGGTTCCGCTTTCGCAGCCCACGCAGATCATCGCGCCGCCTTCGATCAAGCTCGGCACTCTCGGCATGTCGCGGGACAATTCCGGTCTCAACCCCGGCGCATCCGGGTTGTTGCAGGGCCGTTCCCCGCAACAGGGAAATGTTCTGCAGAGCGGGCTAGGCAACATGGCTGCGGGCAAGTCCGGCATGGACAAGTTCCGCAATGGCGGTCGGATCGTCACGCTGCAGTCTCCCGGCACGAACGCATCTGCCGGGAGTAACGGCGCCGCTTCGGGCAAGATCGTAAACCTGCCGACCGGTGGTTTGAACAAGGCCGGCGGGCAAGGCCCGAAGCTTGGTGAAGCGGCGAACCGCATCGACGGTCGGCCTGCGAAACCGCTCCCGCAGATTGGCGTCAATCGGCAGCCGGCGGGCATATCGCGGTCCAACATCGGTACACCGCCGGGAAGCGGCGGTGGCAGCCTCCGCGTGGTGTCGACGCAATCTCATGGATCTGCTTTCCAACCACAGCAGACCAATGGCAGGTTTGGACGATGGTAAGCATGCAGCTACCCGCGAACAATTCTTAGCAAGTCGAGGTTCATTCCGAAATCTGGCCACCAACCGAAGGCGGATACGGCCTTTGGCTGGTGGCTTCCACATCTGTTCCGGTCGAGCGAACTCGCGGCAGATTACATCTTGGTAACAGAGGCCACTCTGTCCAATCTGTAAGTTGATTGGCAGGCTGGGTGACCTCATCTTCAGGCAACCTTTTGAAGGAGGTTCGCATGAAAAAGTTCGCCATCGCCGGGATCGCAGCCCTCGCCATCGCCGGTTCCACCGCGGTCTATGCCCAGCACAACCGCCCCTGGTTTCATCACCACGAGCGGATGAGCCCGGAGGACAGGGCGGCGTTCACCGACGCGCGGATTGCCGCCGTCAAGGCGGGCCTCAAGCTCAACGCCGAACAGGAAAAGCTGTGGCCGCCGGTCGAAGCCGCGGTGCGGGATTTCGCCAAACTGCGAATCGATCGCGCCAATGCGCGGATGAATGCCAAGCCTGACGATACCGCGCAGCCGGCCGATCCGGTCGCGCGCCTGCGCGACCGCGCCGAGACCATGGCGACCACGGCGGCGGCGATGAAGAAGATCGCAGACGCGGCGGATCCGCTCTACAAGACCCTCGACGACGGCCAGAAGCGGCGCCTCGCCATCCTGACCCATATGGAAGGCCGGTTCGGCCGGGGTGGCTGGCGCCACCATGGATTCCAGCGCGGCATGGACCGCGACGACGGCGGCTGGGGCCGTGGCTATGACCGGGATCGGTACGACCGGGACGGCGGGCCGGGCAAGGACCGGGGCGGCCCCGAGCGGCTCTAGCTGTGGTCTTTCAGGAGGTTGTCCATTCGGCCCTGACCGGGAACTCTGAAGTCGCCAAACCACCAGCGATTCGCGGAGAACCGAATGGACACCCACAAGAATGCCTCCCTGACGCCCAAAGGTCGAGAGGCCATGGTGCGATGTGTAGTGGACGGGGGGTTATCCAAGGCCGCCGCCGCACGCCAGTTCAACACCACGTCGAAGACTGTCGCCAAATGGGTCGAACGCTTCCGCGTGGACGGCGTCGATGGTTTGCGGGATTGCTCCTCAAGGCCGCTTTCATTGCCGAGCCAAACAGCGCCAGCCACTTGCGCGGTGGTCGAGGCTTTGCGTCGGCAGCGCTACACCGGCAAGCAGATCGCCGCCGAGGCCGGTGTATCGGCGGCGACCGTCAGCCGCATCTTGCGGCGTCTGGGACTGAACCGGATGCGCGATCTGGAACCGGCCGAACCGGTGCGTCGCTACGAGCGAGAGCATCCCGGCGACATGATCCACATCGATATCAAGAAGCTCGGCCGCTTCGACAAGGTCGGCCATCGCATCACGGGGGATCGGACCGGTCAGAGCAACAGCCGCGGCGTCGGCTGGGAGTATGTCCATGTTTGCATCGACGATAATTCGCGCGTTGCCTTCTCTCAGATCCTGCCCGATGAGAAGGCCGTTAGCGCTGTCGCCTTTCTAAGTGCCGCCGTCGCCTACTATAAAAGCCTCGGCGTCACCGTCACCCGCGTCATGACCGACAACGGCAGTTGCTATAAGGCCTTCGACTTCCGCGATGCTTGCACAGGCCTGGGCCTCAAACACGTCCGCACCAAGCCCTACACACCCAAAACCAATGGCAAGGCCGAGCGCTTCATTCAGACTGCGCTCAGGGAATGGGCCTACGCCCAAGCCTATCCCACATCCGAGCGCCGCGCCGATGAACTCCCCCGCTGGCTCCACCGATACAATTGGCACCGCCCCCACGGCGGACTAAAATCAAAAACACCAATCAGTAGACTCGGCCTGACCGAGGACAACCTCTTGAGGCTCCACATCTAGCGGGCAACCGTCCCTGATCGATCGAAATGCGTCAAAAGCCGCTGAATTCAGGCGGCTTTTTCGCTTTCCCGTTTGGTCGAAATGGCCGGGGAATTCCTCGCCACTTTGCTGGACATAGGGGAATCGCTTTGCTAAACGACCCCCTCTTGCGAAGGCTTTCCGGGCCGGTTTCCGGGCGCATAGCTCAGTTGGTAGAGCAGATGACTCTTAATCATCGGGTCCCAGGTTCGAGCCCTGGTGCGCCCACCAAGCTTTTCAAGAACTTAGAAACGTAGCCGACGCGCAACCCAGCCGCGTTTCGCGCCTCATATTACAGTTTTGGTTGCTTTTCGAGCGTTGGGGGGTGATCGCCTTGCCTCATTGCGCAGAAGTGTTTTGGGCTTGGCCTGCTGGACCGGATTGAGGTCGGGGCTGCCAGGGTTGTCGATGATGTCGTCCGGCTTCAAGGTTGGAATGGGCATCTGCTCGGCATAGCCTCGGAAGCTCTTTCCTTTGATTGGCCCGTCGATAGCGCAGGGAGTATCGATGCGGTTCGACCGCAGCGCCGCCAGGAAGGTCGGTGTATGCCGCCGGACGTTCGCAACGGCGCGCGCGTCCATGGGTGCACCTCATGTTGGTCTTGGCACAGTCTCGTCGATGAAGACGAGTCGAGCGGGATCGGGTCTGCTCACGAAGATTCAAGCGAATGGGCTCAAGCCAGAGATGCTGGCCTCCGTCGAGCCAGCATCTTGAATGAGAAACCGCCCGATCTGGGAATCCAAAATCGATTCAGCGCAACACGATCACGCACTCGGAGATGCGGAAGGAAAGCGGTTCGCCGTCTTCGCTATCGGATGCTTGGCGACACTCAGCTTCGCGGTGGCGGAGGTTCATCCAATCGATCGGGCGTCAGTGCCGATGGCTTCCTTCGCCAATCTTTTGTGCGGCCTGCTGCATGCTCGCGCGGATGAAATCGCGAATTGCTTCGGAGCGGTTCCGATAGCCTTGGCCTACGATCATTCGATCGAGCTCGTCCGTCAGGTCATCGTCGAGCATGATTGTGATGCGCTGCAATTCCTTGTCCCATCGGTTTACGCGATGACGAACGATTGACAATGTCATTCTCACCGTGCCAGCGTATGGCTCTCGTCGGCTGCGATGGCGGCGCGATATCGGGGATTGATACAACAAGTCGGCCAACGTCGCGCGAATGAGACGCCGGGCGGTCCTCCTCACAGGAAGCCACGTTTGGGGGACGGGCTATGCGCGCTTTTCCTTTCGGGCGGAACGTGTACGGCCGAATGTTGTTCCGGGTTGAGGTTGTTCTGGCCGGATTGACGGCTGTCGTGGCTGATGCCGCCGCGCAAGACGTTGCCGCGCTTGCGGGCGCAACGGCGCTTCCGCCGGTCGAGGTGATCGCGCCGCAGCCGCGCCGGGACGCCGGCAGCAGGCCAAAGCCCGGCGCGGAGCGAGGCAGGCGGTCGGCCCGTCGCGCGATCGCACCCCCCGCTGCCGCCGGTGACGGTGGTTCCGCTGCAAATTCCAGCACGGCGACGCAGGCATCGATCAGTTCGTCGAGCGAAAAGAATGTGAGCGGCGCCGAAGTCAATGCATGGCCGTTTTCCCGGCCGGCCGAAGCGCTCGAGGTCGTGCCCGGCCTGATCGTCACCCAGCACAGCGGCGACGGCAAGGCCAACCAGTATTTTCTGCGCGGCTTCAATCTCGACCACGGCACCGATCTCGCCATCTCGGTCGACGGTATGCCTGTCAACATGCGCACCCACGCGCACGGTCAGGGATACGCCGACCTGAATTTCCTGATTCCGGAGCTGATCCGATCGGTCAATATCAGAAAGGGACCTTATTTCGCCGACGAGGGCGACTTCTCCTCCGTGGGAGCGGTTCATATCAGCCTGCTCGACAGCATCAAGACGATGGCCTCGATCACCGCCGGGAGTTTCGGCTATCGCCGCGGCCTCGGCGTGACATCCACGAAACTCGGCGAGGGTACGTTGCTGGTTGCAGGCGAGGCCAGCAGCTACAACGGCCCGTGGGACAATCCCGATCGCCTGCGCAAGCTCAACGGCGTGGTGCGATACAGCCAGGGCACGGCGGCGGACGGTTTCTCGCTGACCGGGATGGCCTATGCGAACAGATGGAATTCCACCGACCAGATTCCGTCGCGGGCCATCGCCTCCGGCGAGATCGGACTCTTTGGTGCGCTGGATCCCAGCGATGGCGGCAATTCCAGCCGCTTCTCGCTATCGGGCCGCTGGGCGCAGACCGGCGAGGGTGGTTCATCGAAGGTCAATTTCTACGTCATCAAGAGTTCGCTCAATCTCTGGAACGATTTCACCTACTTTCTCAGCGATCCCGTCAACGGCGATCAGTTCCACCAGCACGACGACCGCGTTCTCGGCGGTATCAACGCGTCGCACACCTTCAAGAGCCGGTTTGCCGGCTTGCCGATGGAGACCGAAATCGGCGTGCAAAGCCGCTATGACGACATCAGGCTCGACTTGAGCAACACTGTGCGGCGGCAGTTCCTGTCACCCATTCGCAGCGACGCGGTACGAGAGGGCAGTGTCGGCCTGTTCGTTCAGAATACGCTGCACTGGACCGACTGGCTGCGAACCAATGTCGGCTGGCGCGGTGATTTCTACCAGACCGCGGTCAACTCCTTCTTCACGCCGGCCAACTCCGGCAGCGCCAATGCGTTCATCGGCAGTCCAAAATTTGGCTTGGTGCTGGGACCGTTCGCCAGGACCGAATTCTTCATCAATGCCGGCGAGGGATTTCACAGCAACGACGCCCGCGGGGTGACGATCACGGAATCGCCCGGCGACGGCTCGCCGCTGCAGGCTTCGCCGTTTCTGGTCAGGACCAGGGGAGCCGAAATTGGATTGCGGACCAAAATGATTCCGGGGCTGACCAGCGCGGTCAGTTTGTTCCTGCTCGATTCCGCGTCGGAAATTCTGTTCGTTGGTGACGCCGGGGATACGGTGGTGAGCCGGCCAAGCCGCCGCTATGGCATCGAATGGACCAATGACTATCGGCCGCTGTCATGGCTCGGCCTCGAAGGCGATATTGCCGTGACGCGTGCGCGCTTCCGCGGCGATGATCCGGACCAGGCGGCGTTATATGCTTCGCTCGCGGGTTTTCCCGCCGCGCAGATCGGCAATGCGCCGGGCAACTATATTCCAGGGGCGCCGAATGTGATCGCTTCGGCCGGGATCACGCTCGGCGAGAAGACCGGCTGGTTCTCTGCGCTGCGCTATCGCTATTTCGGGCCGCGCCCCCTGACCGAAGACGGGGCCTTTGTCTCCCCGGCCACCGGTCTGTTGAACGGCCGGCTCGGTTATCGCTTTGACAATGGCTGGCGTGTTCAGCTCGATGCATTCAATATCTTGAACAGCCGCTCGGACCAGATCAGCTATGCCTATGGCTCTCTATTGAGATCCGACGCCCTGTTCGCGATGTGCTTTCCTGCAGCAGGGCTGCCGACCGCGCCGTCTGCCGTCTGCCAGACCGGCGTGATGGATCGCGTGCTGCATCCGGTCGAACCGCTGGCAATTCGCCTGACGGTCGCAGGGCAATTCTGAAGACGGGCGAGGCGATCTCGACTCGTTTACAGCTGTTTGGCGTGCGCGCCGGGAAGAAAGCGTGCGCCCTCGGCGCGCAGAAAATCCAGCATGGCCTGCGCCGGGGGAAGCAATACCTTGTCTTGCCTCCGCACCACGAACCACTGCCGCACCACGGGCAGGCCGGCGACGTCGAGGGCGACCAGTCGTCCGTCCTCGAGTTCGGTGGCGACCGTATGCGCGGAAATGAACGCGATCCCGAGACCGGCGATCACCGCCTGCTTGATGGTTTCGTTGCTGCTCATCTCCATACCGATCGTGGGCTGAAGTTCGGTGGCTTCGAACAGCTGCTCCATGAGCATCCTGGTCCCGGAGCCTTGTTCGCGCGTGAGAAAAGTTTCGTGGGTGAGATCTACCGCCGCCAGGCCGAAATCCTGCGCGAGCCAGTGTCCCCTCGGAGCAACGATGATGTGCGGATGATCGCCGATCAGATGAGTTTCCACCTCAACGTCCGGCGGCGAGCGGCCCATGATCGCGAAATCGAGTTCGTAGCCGCGCAGTGCCTGGCGTATCTCCTGGCGGTTGCCAATCGACAGGCTGATATCGATCTTGGGATGCAGCTTGGAGAAGGCCGCGATCGCAAAGGGAACGAAATACTTTGCCGTGCTGACTGCACCGATCGACACGCGCCCGCCGGTTCGGCCCGCGATCATATCGAGCGAGGTCGCGCAGGCCGAGATGGCGGCCTCGATGCGCTCATGCAGTTCAAGCACCTCCTGTCCGGCCCGGGTCAGCAGCATTCCATCGTTGGTGCGCTGAAGCAGCGGCAGTCCCGCCAGGTCCTGAAGATTGCGCAACTGCAGGGTCACCGCGGGCTGGGTGAGGTTCAGCTTGTTGGCGGCCGCCGTCACGCTGCCATTGGCCGACAAGGCCGCGAGCGCTCGCAGTTGTCTGATCGTCAAATCGCGCAGGCCGGCCATATAAGAAAAACTTCTATCTTGTGAAATATATTGAAATTTTACTTATTTAGAGGCCGCGGTCAACCTCTCTTTCAGCGGTTTCGAAGGAACCGGCGCGCTAACTCCCTCCTCAGGGAGTGGCGATAGGGAGCGATCGAATGAATCCGGGGCTGAGTCTGCGCCAATATTTGGACGATCATGCCGGCACGGACCCGCTTCGCCAGGCGGTGATCGAAGTGGTCGCAGCGCTCGCGCAGGCCTCAACGGAAATTTCCGATTTGATCCGTTCCGGCGCGCTGGCGGGCATCACCGGCCAGGTGCAGGGACGCAACGCCGACGGAGACATCCAAAAGGATCTCGACCTCCGCGCCGACCGAATCATCCGCGCGGCTCTCGAGCCTCTTCCGATTGCGGCAATAGCGTCGGAAGAAGCGATGGAGTCCAAGATACTGTATCCGGCAGCTCCAATCAGCATTGCCGTCGATCCGCTGGATGGTTCGTCGAATATCGACACCAACATGTCGGTCGGCACGATCTTTTCGGTTCTGCCCACGCCGCGAGACATTCGCGCTACCTTCACGCAGCCCGGCGCGTCCCAGCTTGCGGCAGGCTTCTTCGTCTACGGCCCGCAAACCTCTCTCGTTCTCACGCTCGGCCGCGGCGTCGATATCTTTACGCTGGATCGCGGCGCGAACCTGTTCAAGTTGATCAGATCGGCGGTGCAGATCCCCGCGGATACCGCCGAATTTGCCATCAATGCATCGAACCAGCGGCACTGGGAGCCGCCGGTGCAGGCCTTCATCGAGGATTGCATGGCCGGCGCCAGCGGCGAGCGCGGCAAGGACTTCAACATGCGCTGGATCGGCTCGCTGGTGGCGGAAGCCTACCGGATCCTCACCCGGGGCGGGGTTTTCCTCTATCCGGCGGACGCACGCGAAGGCTACGGCGAAGGCCGTCTGCGGCTCGTCTACGAAGCCAACCCGATGGCTTTCATCATGGAACAGGCGGGAGGCGAAGCCTCAACCGGCCGCCAGCGGATTCTCGATCTTGCACCAGGCGCGCTTCACCAGCGGGTGCCGTTGATCATGGGCTCCAGAGACAAGGTGCGGCGGCTCGAGCGCCTGCACATGAGCCCCGACATCAAATCCGAGAAAAATGCTCCGCTCTTTGCCCACCGCGGCCTGTTTCGCAATTGATCCGAAGGACCCAGCGATCGTGTCCAGGAAACATCCCATCATATCGATTACCGGCTCGTCGGGGGCGGGCACGACATCCGTCAAACGGACCTTCGAGCAGATTTTCCGCCGCGAGAACGTCGCGGCTGCCTATATCGAGGGAGACGCGTTCCACCGCTTCAACCGTTCGGAAATGCGCAGTCGCATGACCGAACAGGCCGAGCGCGGCAACAAGCATTTCAGCCACTTCAGCCCGGAAACGAACCTGTTTGAGGAACTGGAGGCGGTGTTCAAGACCTATGGCGAAACCGGGTCCGGCACCACCCGCTACTACGTCCACGACGATGAGGAAGCCGCGCTGCACGGCAGCCCGCCCGGGACCTTCACCGATTGGCGTCCGCTTCCCAACGATTCCGACCTTCTTTTTTACGAGGGACTGCACGGCGCCGTCGTGACCGACAGGGTCAATGTCGCGCGCCATGCCGACCTCAAGATCGGCGTTGTACCCGTCATCAATCTCGAATGGATCCAGAAACTGCATCGGGACCGCAGCGCGCGGGGCTATTCCACGGAAGCGGTGACCGACACGATCCTTCGCCGCATGCCGGACTACGTCAACTATATCTGCCCGCAATTCGCGGAGACCGACATCAATTTCCAGCGGGTGCCGACGGTCGACACCTCGAACCCGTTCATCGCCCGATGGATACCGACACCGGACGAGTCGATGGTGGTGATCCGGCTCAAGAACCCGCGCGGCATCGATTTTCCCTATCTGCTGTCGATGATCCCCAGCAGCTTCATGTCGCGCGCGAATTCAATCGTGATTCACGGATCGAAGCTCGATCTCGCGATGCAACTGATCCTGACGCCGCTGATCCTGCAACTGATCGACCGAAAGAGGCGCGCATGAATATTTCGACCCCAAACAGGATGCTTCAGAGCGGGATCGCCCATCGCGACATGGCGAACGCTGTTCGCTTTCTCGCCATCGACGCGGTGGAGAAGGCAAAGTCCGGTCACCCCGGGATGCCGATGGGCATGGCCGATGTCGCCACGGTCCTGTTCTCGCGTTTCCTGAAATTCGATGCCGCCGATCCGAGGTGGCCGGATCGTGACCGGTTCGTGCTGTCCGCCGGTCATGGATCGATGCTGCTCTATGCGTTGCTGTTTCTGACGGGATATGAGGGAATCACGCTCGACGAACTCAAGGCCTTTCGGCAATGGGGATCGAAGACCCCCGGCCATCCGGAATACGGACATACGCCGGGTGTCGAAACGACAACCGGGCCACTGGGGCAGGGCATAGCGACCGCAGTCGGCATGGCCCTGGCGGAGCGGCTGTCGAACGCCCGCTTCGGCGACGATCTCGTCGACCATTACACTTATGTGATCGCCGGCGATGGCTGCCTGATGGAGGGGCTCAGTCATGAAGCGATTTCACTGGCCGGGCATCTCCGGCTCAACCGGCTGATCGTACTGTTTGACGACAACGAAATCTCGATCGACGGGGCGACATCGCTGTCGTGTTCGGACGATCAGCTTGCACGGTTCCAGGCATCCGGCTGGTCGGCCTGCCGTATCGATGGGCATGATCCCGAAGCCATCGCGGCGGCGATCGAACGCGCCCGGGAAAATGACCGACCGTCACTAATCGCGTGCCGCACGATCATCGGCTTCGGCGCCCCGAACCGGCAGGGTACCGAGAAGGCGCACGGTGCGCCGCTCGGCGCCGACGAGATCGCAATGACTCGCGCCACGCTGGGCTGGCCGCACCAGCCATTCCAGGTGCCGGACTTCGTCATCGAGCACTGGCGCAAGATCGGTGCGCGCGGGCAGGAGGCCCGCCGGGCCTGGATCGAGCGAACCAGGCGTCTTACTTCCGTCCCGCGTTCGCCGTTTCACGATGCGCTCAATCGAAAGCTGCCCTGCGAATACGCCGGCGCGATGGATCAACTTCGCCATCGGTTCGGCGCTGAACGCCCGACCATCGCCACCCGGCAAGCTTCGCAACTGGTGATCGACACGATTGCGGAAGCCTTGCCGAATTTGCTGGGCGGCTCGGCCGACCTTACCCACTCCAATCTCACCCGCGCCAAGACCCAACAACCGGTGCAGCCTGATCGTCTTGCGGGGAACTATATTCACTATGGCGTCCGCGAGCATGCCATGGCGGCGGCGATGAACGGCGTCGCATTGCATGGCGGCTTTATTCCCTACGGCGGCACGTTTCTCACCTTCGCCGACTACAGCCGCCCGGCGATCAGGCTGGCGGCGTTGATGGGCATCAGGGTCATCCATGTGATGACGCACGACTCCATCGGATTGGGCGAAGACGGCCCCACCCATCAGCCGGTCGAACATCTGGCATCGTTGCGAGCGATCCCGAACCTGCTGGTGTTCCGTCCCGGCGACGCCGTCGAGACCGCCGAGGCCTGGGATTGCGCGCTGAGGGCGGAAACCAGTCCTTCGGTGCTGTGCCTGTCACGGCAGGCGCTCCCCACGTTCCGTGAAAATGCCGGCGACGCTAATCTGGTGGCGTTCGGTGCCTATGTCGTCGTCGAGCCGGAAGGCGGCCGCGACGTCACCCTGATCGCAACCGGTTCCGAAGTGTCGATCGCGCTGGAGGCGGCGAAGCTGCTTGCGATTGACGGCGTCCGCGCCGCGGTCGTGTCGGCGCCGTGCTTCGATCTGTTTCGCCAGCAAACGGCCGAGTACCGGGCAGCCGTGCTCGGAAGTGCCCCGAGGGTCGGTGTCGAGGCCGCGGTTGAGGGCGACTGGGCGCGCTGGCTCGGCGATAGCGGCGAGTTCGTCGGCATGACCGGCTTCGGCGCATCCGCTCCGGCAGAGGTGCTGTATCGCCAATTTGGCATCACCGCGGAAGCGGTTGCTGCGTCGGCCCTGCATTGCCTGGCGCGGTCGAGGGTGGCGGCAACCTGCTCATGACGTTTCACGCGCGAGAGAAAATGACACGGAGGCCGCGATGGCACGAATTACGCTGAGGCAATTACTGGATCACGCCGCCGAGCACGACTACGGCGTGCCGGCATTCAATATCAACAACATGGAGCAGGGCCTTGCGATCATGGAAGCGGCGGCGGCCGTCGATGCGCCGGTCATCATCCAGGCTTCACGAGGCGCGCGCTCCTACGCCAACGACATCATGCTGTCGAAGATGATCGACGCATTGGAGGAGATGTATCCGCAGATTCCGCTCTGCCTGCATCAGGATCACGGCAATGAGGAAGCCACCTGCGCCACCGCGCTTCAATATGGCTTCACATCGGTCATGATGGATGGCTCGCTCGAGGCCGACGCCAAGACCGCCGCGGATTATGACTACAATGTCGACATCACCAGCCGTGTGGTCGAGATGGCGCACTGGATCGGCGCCTCGGTGGAAGGCGAACTGGGTGTGCTGGGCTCGCTGGAGCACGGCGGCGGCGAGCAGGAAGACGGTCACGGCGTCGAAGGCAAGGTCAGTCATGATCAATTGCTGACCGATCCGGATCAGGCGGTCGATTTCGTCCGCGCCACCAAGGTCGATGCGCTGGCGATCGCGATGGGGACCTCGCACGGTGCCTACAAGTTCTCGCGCAAGCCGGATGGCGACATCCTGGCCATGAACGTGGTCGAGGAAATCCACCGCCGGCTGCCGAATACCCATCTCGTGATGCATGGCTCGTCATCGGTGCCGCAGGAGTTGCAGGACGTGTTCAACCAGTTCGGCGGCGAGATGCCGCAGACCTGGGGCGTTCCGGTTGAGGAAATCGTCCGCGGCATCAGGCACGGCGTTCGCAAAGTCAACATCGACACCGATTGCCGGCTGGCGATGACGGCGGCGTTCCGGAAAGTTGCGACCCGGACCAAGGGCGAATTCGACCCGCGCAAATTCCTCAAACCGGCAATGGACGCGATGCGCGACCTTTGCCGCGAGCGTTTCGAACTATTCGGCACTGCCGGACATGCGTCGAAGATCAAGGTGATCCAGTTGTCGGAAATGGCAAAGCGCTATCGCTCCGGTGCGCTCGATCCACGTATCGGGAGCATGGCGAATGCAGCCGAATGACCTGAATGCCTTCGATCCCAAGTAGCCGTCGCACGTACAATGAGGAGACCAGCATGAACCAGCACTCGATGACCGTCCGCGGCAAGGATCGCTATAAATCCGGCGTGATGGAATACAAGAAGATGGGCTACTGGGAGCCCGACTACGAGCCAAAGGACACCGACATCATCGCGCTGTTCCGGGTCACGCCGCAGGACGGCGTCGATCCGATCGAGGCGTCCGCTGCCGTGGCCGGCGAATCGTCCACCGCAACCTGGACCGTGGTCTGGACCGACCGGCTGACCGCGGCGGAAAAATACCGCGCCAAGTGCTATCGCGTCGATCCGGTTCCGAATGCCCCGGGACAGTATTTCGCCTACATCGCCTACGATCTCGACCTGTTCGAGAACGGATCGATCGCCAACCTGTCGGCCTCGATCATCGGCAATGTGTTCGGCTTCAAGCCGCTGAAGGCGCTGCGGCTCGAGGACATGCGGCTGCCGGTGGCCTATGTGAAGACATTCCAGGGACCGGCCACCGGCATCGTGGTCGAACGCGAGCGCATGGACAAGTTCGGCCGGCCGCTGCTTGGCGCCACCATAAAGCCGAAGCTCGGCCTCTCCGGCCGCAATTACGGCCGCGTGGTTTACGAGGCGCTGAAGGGCGGGCTCGATTTCACCAAGGACGACGAGAACATCAACTCGCAGCCATTCATGCATTGGCGCGAGCGGTTTCTCTACTGCATGGAGGCCGTCAACAAGGCGCAGGCGGCTTCCGGAGAAATCAAGGGGACCTATCTCAACGTCACCGCCGGCACCATGGAGGACATGTACGAGCGCGCGGAGTTCGCCAAGGAGCTCGGCTCCGTCGTCATCATGATCGATCTGGTGATTGGCTACACCGCGATACAGTCGATGGCAAAATGGGCGCGCCGCAACGACACGATCCTGCATCTGCATCGTGCCGGGCATTCCACCTATACGCGACAGCGCAACCACGGCGTATCGTTCCGCGTGATCGCGAAATGGATGCGGCTCGCCGGCGTCGATCATATCCATGCCGGCACGGTCGTCGGCAAGCTCGAGGGCGATCCGGCGATGACGCGCGGCTATTACGACATTTGCCGCGAGGACTACAACCCGGCGAAGCTCGAACATGGCGTGTTCTTCGATCAGAACTGGGCCAGCCTCAACAAGCTGATGCCGGTGGCGTCCGGCGGCATCCATGCCGGCCAGATGCATCAACTGCTCGATCATCTCGGCGAGGACGTAGTGCTGCAATTCGGTGGCGGCACCATCGGCCACCCGATGGGCATCCAGGCCGGCGCCACCGCAAACCGCGTCGCGCTGGAAGCCATGATTCTCGCCCGCAACGAAGGCCGCGACTACTTGCACGAAGGGCCGGAGATCCTCGCCAGGGCAGCATCGACGTGCACGCCGCTGAAGGCCGCGCTCGAAGTCTGGAAGGATGTCACCTTCAACTACGAATCGACCGACATGCCCGACTACGCCCCGACCGCCAGCGTTTCGATGTAAGGAGCCAAGACCATGCGCCTCACCCAGGGTTGCTTCTCGTTCCTGCCCGATCTGACCGATGAGCAGATTTCCAGGCAAGTGCAATATTGTCTCGGCAAGGGTTGGGCCGTGAATATCGAATTCACCGACGATCCTCACCCCCGCAATAATTTCTGGGAGATGTGGGGCCTGCCGATGTTCGATCTCCATGACGCCGCTGGCGTGCTGATGGAGTTGAACGAGTGCCGCAAGCTATACGGCGATCGCTACATCCGGATGTCGGCGTTCGATTCCAGCCACGGCTGGGAGTCGCTGCGGCTGTCGTTCATCGTCAACAGGCCGAAGGACGAGCCGGGCTTCCGGCTCGAGCGTCAGGAGGTCGATGGCCGCAAGGTCCGCTACACCACGAAATCCTACGCTGTCGATCGGCCTGAAGGCCGGCGCTACGGCGAGTAGTACCATCCGGGCCGCCGCGAACGATGGACCTCCCTGGTCGTTTCGCGGGGCCTCTGGATGCACTGCTCCGTCGCTGTGCAATGCGGCGGCGGAGCCCCTTTTTCCGAAAGCACATGCGTGCGGCATTTTGGGTTTTTCCGACAGATGCCATTGGACGATGATCGATGACAGACAAGGTCAATCTTCGCGAGGAACTCGAGGCCGTCGGCATCGACGAGATTCTCAGGCAGCTCGACCGCGAGTTGATCGGCTTGAAACCGGTAAAGACGCGGATTCGCGAGATTGCCTCGCTGCTGCTGATTGAACGTATCCGCAAGCGCATGAATCTCAGCTCCGATGTGCCGACATTGCACATGTCGTTCACCGGAAATCCTGGCACCGGCAAGACAACGGTGGCCTTGCGGATTGCAGCTATTCTTCACAAGCTCGGTTTCGTGCGGCGAGGGCAGGTGGTGTCGGTCACCCGCGATGAACTGGTCGGCCAGTACATCGGCCATACGGCGCCCAAGACCAAGGAGATTCTCAAGAAAGCGATGGGTGGCGTGCTGTTCATCGACGAGGCCTATTATCTGCACCGGCCGGACAACGAGCGCGATTACGGGCAGGAGGCGATCGAGATCCTGCTGCAGGTGATGGAATCCCAACGCGAGGATCTGGTGGTAATCCTGGCGGGCTATGGCGATCGCATGGACCAGTTCTTTGCCAGCAATCCGGGCTTCCGCTCGCGAATTGCGCACCACATCGACTTTCCCGACTATTCCAACGACGAACTGCTGATGATTGCCGAACTGATGCTGCACGACATGAACTACACGTTCAGCGCGGAGGCGCGGGCGGCATTCGTTCGCTACATCGCGTTGCGCAAGGCGCAGCCGTTGTTTTCCAATGCGCGCTCGATCCGCAATGCGCTCGACCGGATGCGGTTACGCCAGGCCAACCGCCTGGTGGCCGATCTCGATCGCACCCTTTCCGCCGATGACGTCAAGTCGATCGAGGCGCCGGACGTGTTGGCGAGCCGGGTGTTTTCAAAATCGCAGCCGGCCCCGGTCGAGCGCCTCAAGATCGAGAGGAAATCCTGAAGCCGATGCCAGAGCCAATCATGATTGCTCCGTCGATCCTCTCGGCGGATTTTGCCCGTCTCGGGGACGAAATCGAGACCGTCGACGCCGCGGGTGCCGACTGGATCCATTGCGACGTCATGGACGGACATTTCGTTCCGAATATCAGTTTTGGTCCCGACGTCATCAGGGCCGTCCGCCCGCGCACCCGCAAGATCTTCGATGTCCATCTGATGATCGCGCCGGCTGATCCGTATCTGGAAGCCTTCGCCAAGGCCGGCGCCGATATCATCACGGTGCATGCCGAGGCCGGCCCGCATCTGGATCGTTCGCTTCAGGCGATCCGGGGATTTGGGAAGAAGGCCGGTGTCACGATCTGCCCGGCCACATCCGAGCAGGTTCTCGCGCATGTCCTCGATCGTGTCGACCTCATCCTGGTGATGACGGTGAATCCCGGCTTTGGCGGACAATCGTTCATTGAAGCGCAGCTGGAGAAGATCCGGCGCATCCGCGCCATGATCGGCGATCGGCCGATCCGGCTCGAGGTCGATGGCGGTGTCAACATCGATACCGCCGCCCGGGTGGTCGCCGCGGGCGCCGACACGCTCGTCGCGGGATCGGCGGTGTTTCGCGGCGGCACGTTGGATGCTTACCGAAGCAACATCTCCTCAATCAGGGCTGCCGCAGAGACCGGGCGTCCAGGCTAAAGCGGGCTTGCCGGAAATCTCGTCCGCGCAGGTGGCGCGAGGGAATATCCGCTTCGTTCCTGGGCTATGGGCCTTGGCTGTGAAGCCAACGACCCGGCTCCGAAACAAACAATCTGGTTGTCCGATTTCGAGCGATCATCGTCGTGCGTTGGCACCGGGGCGCGTCGTCGGCCGACCGAAACAAGCGTCGCGTACCTGGTCATGCGCTTACCAGTTGATGACGGACTTGCTAAGTCCGCGTCCGATCCAGAACAGCAATTTATCTCTAACCCGCTGAAATATTGGCTGCATTCCAGTTGGCCCGGCGTTTGCAATCCTTCCGCCAGCGACCGCTGCGTCAACAAGCGGCCAGCGCAAAATGGAGGGACGCCGGCGATGACCGAAACATTCTACGACGTGCTGAGGCGACAAGGCATCTCGCGCCGAAGCTTTCTCAAATTCTGCTCGTTGACGGCGGCCTCTCTCGGGCTCGGGCCGGAATTTGCGCCGACCATGGCGCAGGCGCTCGAGACCAAGCCGCGTACGCCGGTGCTGTGGCTGCACGGCCTCGAATGCACCTGCTGTTCGGAGGCCTTCATCCGTTCCTCCCATCCGCTGGCGTCGGACGTCATCCTCTCGATGCTCTCGCTCGACTACGACGACACCATCATGGCGGCCGCCGGACATCAGGCCGAGGCGATCGTCGAGGAGGTGGTGACGAAGTACAAGGGCAACTACATTCTCGCCGTCGAGGGCAATCCGCCGCTCAACGAAGACGGAATGTACTGCATCATCGGCGGGAAGCCGTTCCTCGAACAGCTGAAATACGCCGCGAAGGACTGCAAGGCCGTGATTTCGTGGGGCAGCTGCGCCTCGTGGGGCTGCGTGCAGGCCGCACGGCCAAATCCGACCCAGGCTGTTCCGGTCCACAAGGTGATCCGCGACAAGCCGATCATCAAGGTGCCGGGTTGCCCGCCGATTCCGGAGGTGATGACCGCTGTCGTCACCTACATGATGACCTTCGACAAGATTCCCGAACTCGACCGCCAGGGGCGGCCGAAGATGTTCTATTCGCAGCGCATCCACGACAAGTGCTATCGCCGTCCGCATTTCGACGCCGGGCAGTTCGTCGAGCAATGGGATGACGATGCCGCGCGCAAGGGCTACTGCCTCTACAAGATGGGCTGCAAGGGTCCAACGACCTACAACGCCTGCTCGACCACCCGCTGGATGGGCGGCCTGTCGTTCCCGATCCAGTCGGGCCACGGCTGCATCGGCTGCTCCGAGGATGGCTTCTGGGACAACGGCTCGTTCTACAACCGGCTCTCCGACATCCATCAGTTCGGCGTCGAGGCGACCGCCGACAAGGTCGGCGGCACTGCCGTTGCCGCGATCGGCGCGGCTGCGGCCGCGCACGCCGCCGTCAGCGCCATCAAGCGCGCCCGCAACAAGGCGCCGGCGAACACAGGGGAGAATTCATAATGAATGTTCAGACGCCGAACGGCTTTACGCTCGACACCAGCGGCAAGCGCGTTGTCGTTGACCCGCTGACCCGCATCGAAGGGCACATGCGCTGCGAGGTCAATGTCGACGCCAACAACATGATCACCAATGCGGTTTCCACGGGTACGATGTGGCGCGGTCTCGAGGTGATCCTCAAGGGCCGCGACCCGCGCGACGCCTGGGCTTTCACCCAGCGCATCTGCGGCGTCTGCACCGGAACCCACGCGCTGACCTCGGTGCGCGCGGTCGAGGATGCGCTGAAGATCAAGATCCCCGAGAATGCGAACTCGATTCGCAACATCATGCAGCTCTCGCTGCAGATCCACGACCATCTTGTGCATTTCTACCATCTGCATGCGCTCGACTGGGTCAATCCGGTGCATGCGCTGAAGGCGGATCCGAAGGCAACCAGCGAACTGCAGATGGCGACCGGACCGAACCATCCGAAGTCCTCGCCCGGTTATTTCCGCGACGTGCAGAACCGCCTGAAGAAGTTCGTCGAGAGCGGCCAGCTCGGGCCGTTCAAGAACGGCTACTGGGATAATCCGGCCTATCTGCTGCCGCCCGAAGCCAGCCTTATGGCGGTGACGCACTACCTCGAGGCGCTGGATTTCCAGTCGCAGATCATGAAGACGCGCGTCGTCTTCGGCGGCAAGGATCCGCATCCGAACTGGCTGGTCGGCGGCGTTCCTTGCGCCATCAATGTCCATGGCGAGGGCGCGGTGGGCGCCATCAACATGGAGCGTCTGAACTTCGTCTCCTCGATCATCGATCAGACGACGACGTTCATCCAGAACGTATACATCCCCGATATTCTGGCCATCGCCAGCTTCTACAAGGGCTGGCTCTACGGCGGCGGTCTGTCAGGCAAGAGCGTGCTGGCCTATGGCGATATCCCCGAATACGCCAACGATTATTCGCCCTCCAACCTGCTGATGCCGTCGGGCGCAATCATCAACGGCAATCTCAAGGAAGTGCACCCCGTCGATCTGCGCGATCCTTCGCAGATCCAGGAGTTCGTGCCGCACTCCTGGTACAAATATCCGGACGAGAAGAAAGGCTTGCACCCTTGGGACGGCGTCACCGTGCCGAACTATGTGCTGGGCCCCAATGCCAAGGGTACCAAGACCAATATCCAGGAAATCGACGAAGGCGGAAAATACTCCTGGATCAAGGCGCCGCGCTGGAAGGGGCACGCCATGGAGGTCGGTCCGCTTGCCCGCTATGTCGTCGGCTACGCCAAGGGCGACAAGGAAATCACGGAGCAGATCAACATGGTGCTGAAGGCGCTGGACGTGCCGGTAAGCGCCTTGTTCTCGACCCTCGGCCGCACCGCCGCTCGCGCGCTCGAGGCGCAATGGTGCTGCACCAAGCAGCGCCATTTCATGGACAAGCTGATCGCCACCATCAAGGCCGGCGACAGCTCGACCGCGAACGTCGAGAGCTGGGATCCCAAGACCTGGCCATCCGAGGTCAAGGGTGTCGGGTTTACCGAGGCCCCCCGCGGCGCGCTCGCGCATTGGATCAAGATCAAGGACACCAAGATCGACAACTACCAATGCGTCGTGCCGACCACCTGGAACGGCAGCCCGCGCGACAACGAAGGCAATATCGGTGCCTTCGAGGCATCACTGATGAACACCAAGGTCGAGCGTGCCGAGGAACCGGTCGAGATCCTGCGGACCATCCACAGCTTCGATCCATGCCTCGCCTGTTCCACCCATGTCATGAGCGAGGACGGACGCGAACTGGCCAAAGTCACGGTGCGATGAGGGAGGACAAGACAATGAAAATGCTCATTCGTTTCGGATCGGCTGCCGTCCTGTCGGCACTCGCGACGCCCGCTCTTGCGCATACCGGAGCGGAGCCGCACATGCACGGATTCCTGGCCGGACTTGCCCACCCATTGGGCGGGCTCGACCATATGCTCGCCATGATCGCGGTCGGAATCTGGTCGGCGCTTGCCGCCGGACGTCGGGTCTGGATCGTCCCGGCGATCTTCGTAGCCGCGATGTTGGCGGGAGCCGGGTTCGCTCAGGCCGGGGGCGCGCTGCCCGCGGCGGAGACCGCGATCGCGATGTCGGTGGTGGCACTCGGCGTGCTGATCGCAGCCGGCGTCGGTCTGCCGGTCGGGGCGGGCGCGGCACTGATCGCGCTGTTCGCCGTCTTCCACGGCTATGCGCACGGCATCGAGGCGACGGGAGCGGTGGCTGGCTATATGGCCGGCTTCGCGGTCACCACTGCCGTCCTGCACGTTTCGGGCATCGCCCTCGGCAGGGCCATCGCCATCGTCCCGCATGCATCGCGCCTGCTCGGAGCCGGTATTGCGGCATCCGGCGCTTATCTCGTCGCGACATTGTGAGGAGAGCGCCATGTCGATAGATTCCGGCGCAGCCGTTCAGCAGGCGATCTACGTCTATGAGGGGCCGGTTCGGCTCTGGCATTGGGTCAACGCTCTCGCCATCCTTGTGCTGGCGGTGACGGGATACTTGATCGGCGCGCCCTTGCCTTCGCTGTCGGGTGAGGCGAGCGATCATTTCCTGATGGGCTACATCAGGTTTGCCCACTTTGCGGCCGGTTACGTGCTGATCGCCGGCTTCATACTCCGGCTTTACTGGGCATTTGTCGGCAATCCCCATGCGCGCCAGATCTTCCTTCCGCCGCTGTTCAACGCCAGCTGGTGGGGAGAAGTCTTCCACGAGATCAAATGGTATCTCTTCATCGCCAAGGAACCCAAGAAGTACGAAGGCCACAATCCGCTGGCTACGCTCGTGATGCACTTTGTGTTCGTGTGGGGTATCGTCTTCATGATGGCGACGGGCCTGGCCCTCTACGGCGAAGGTGAAGGCATGGGCTCGTGGCAGTACCGCTGGTTCTCCGGCTGGATCATCGGCCTGTTCGGCAACAGCCAGAACGTCCACACTTGGCATCACGTCGGGATGTGGGCCATCGTGTGCTTCGTGCTGGTTCACGTCTATGCAGCGCTTCGCGAAGACGTGATGTCGCGCCAGAGCATCGTCAGCACGATGATCTCCGGTTGGCGCACGTTCAAGGACGCACGGCCGCCTGACGATCGCCACTAGCTGGGTGGCGTCGCGCGCCCGCAACAGTTCTTCATTGCGGAAGATATCGGCACGGGGCGCGTCTCACGCGCCCCGATTGCTTTGCAGCGGGCTGCACTACCTGCGGGGCGCATGTCAGCAGATGCGCCAAAACGGCGGATACCCTGGAAATGATTTGATCACGCAGGCTTGCGGCTAGAGGGTCCCGCGGGAATTGCCCCGATGAACGATCCGATGTTGGAAGGAAACTTTCCAGATCCGGATGGCGGATGACAATGTTGCTTGCATCGATCCCTGCAATCGCTTCCTCGAATCAAGGCTAAGCCGTTGCTTTTGCTGTCGTTCCCTCCGATGGCCCGACCCTTGCTAACCGGTTGTTACGCAACGCTCGGCAATCAAGAACGAGGAGGCGTGCGATGGAAACGCCGAAGGTCCTGATCATCGGGATCGGAAATCTGCTGTGGGCCGATGAGGGCTTTGGTGTGCGGGCCGTCGAGGCCATGCACCGCCATTATGAGTGGCCCGGGAATGTCCGCCTGATGGATGGCGGCACGCAGGGCCTCTATCTCGTGCAGCATGTGCGCGAGGCCGATATCCTGATCGTGTTTGATGCGGTCGATTACGGCCTGCCGCCCGGTACGATCAAGCTGGTCGAGGGCGACGAGGTGCCCAAGTTTCTCGGCGCAAAAAAGATCAGCCTGCACCAGACCGGATTTCAGGAAGTACTGGCCACGGCCGAACTTCTCGGCGGCGCGACGCAGCACCTGTATCTGATCGGCGTGCAGCCGGTGGAACTCGACGACTTCGGCGGCTCGCTGCGCGACGAGATGAAGGCGCGTATCGGTCCGGCGATCCAGCACGCGATCGATTTCCTCGCCCGCTTCGGGATCGGCGGCCGTCTGCGCGACGTTCCGCTGCCGGAGACGGAGACGCTCGCCTGCGAACACATGGTGATGTCGCGCTATGAGGCGCAGCGGCCTTCCGCCGAGGATGCCTGTCGCTTCGGCGATCCGCGCGTGCTGGTCATGACGGAACAGACCGATGCTGCCGATCAACAGCCGCCGCAAATGCAGGGAGCGCGGTGATGTGCATCGGCGTGCCCATGAAAGTGATCAGGCCGGGATCCGGATACGCCGTCTGCGAAGCCGCGGGCGAGAGCCGCGAGGTCGACATGCGCCTTGTCGGCGACCAGCCGGAAGGGACCTGGGTTCTGGTTTTTCTCGACGCCGCGCGGGAGGTGGTGACATCAGAACAGGCGTCGCTCATCGGCAATGCGCTCGCTGCGCTCAGGCTGGCTCTCGCCGGGAACACCGAAGGCATCGACGAACTCTTTCCCGACCTTGCCGGCCGCGAGCCCGAACTTCCGCCCCATCTCCAAATTCACCTGCCGTCATCCTGAAAGGATATTGCCGATGTCGACGCCCCTCATTGACGCGCTGGTTGAAAGGCACGGGTTCAGCCTGGTCGGCGAGGCAAATGTGGACGCCTTTCTCGATGCCCACGAGCATTCCCTGCTGTTCTTTCCCGGCGATGCCGACCGCCTGGTCGAGAGCAACGATGCCGCCGTCATCGTTGCGGAGTTGATGAAGCCGTTCGACGGGCGCCTGGCGCCGGCATTGGTCGAGAAGGCCTCAGAGCGTGCGCTGCAGCGGCGCTTCCGCTTCAAGACCTTTCCGGCTTTCGTGTTTCTGCGGCGGCGCGGCTATCTCGGTGCGATCACCCGGCTGCTCGACTGGCAGGATTACTTTACCGAGATCGAGGCCATTCTGGCGTGCAGCCCCAGCGAGCCGCCGCCCTTCAATCTGCCCGAGAGTATCGCCGCGCATCTGAGGGCAACCGGACCGGACAGCCACGATCATTCGGGAGAAGTCGCATGAGCGGGATCAACATGGGGATCGTCGGACCCGGAACCCAGCCGGCCGACGCGGACGGCGCCGAACTCGCCTACATGGAAATGCCGAAGGCGATGCGGACTTACGCCATGCCCGCAGTGCCGGAGCCGGACGAAGTCGAGGACATCGATTCGGCGCTCGCCCTTCTGGCCGAAGTCCGCGATACGCTCGCCGAAGGGAAAAGCGCGAGCTTCGACCTCGGCGGCCTCGACAGGCAAAACCGGGCTTTCGTCGATCAGGTCCTCGGCGACGGCGAGGTCAGCATCGTCGCGGGCAGTACCATCCAGGCGCAGGAATCGGTTCTGGCTGGCGTGTGGCGCGTTCATGAGCTGGATGAGGTGGGCCGTCTGCAGAGGGACACGATCGAGGTCGGCGGCTTTCCCCGCTGCGTGCTGCTGTCAGCTCAGGATGTCACGGCGCCCGCCTTGAGGTCTCACGACGGACCGCTGCCCGCCATGGTCTACAATGCGCCGGCCTTGGTCACGGAAATGACCGACAAATTGGCCGCCTGGCGGCCGGGCGTCGACGCCCATGTCATCAATCTGAGCCTGCTGCCGCTCAGCGACGAGGACGTCAGCTACCTCGATGCGCGGCTCGGACCGGGCTCGGTGACGATCCTGTCGCGCGGCTACGGCAATTGCCGCATTTCATCGACGGCAACGCGCAATGGCTGGTATGTGCGCTACTTCAACTCCCGCGAGGCGGTCATCCTGAACACGATCGAGATCACCGAGATCCCGAGCGTGGCCTGCGCGGCGCCGGAGGATCTCGAGGACAGTGCGCAGCGGCTGAGTGAGATTCTGGACGTCTACCAGTGAGCGATCATTTTTTCGCAGGCTCGTTCGGCGGCGATAACGCCAAGATCGACGACGCCACGCGGCTGGAGTGCAAGATCTGCTGGTACGTTTACGATCCGGCGGAGGGAGACACCTATTGGCAGATCCCGGCCGGTACACCCTTCACCGAGTTGCCGGAGCACTGGACATGTCCCAACTGCGACGGCGCCAAGGACGGCTTTCTGGTACTCGACGATGAAGCGCATGGCTGACCTCAGGCTCGATCCCAGGCCGACGGACGCGGAGCTGCACGCGGTCGCCGCCGGGCTTGAGGCTGCCTTCGAACGGGTGCATCGCGAGCGGATGCATGACGTGCCAATTCTCAACGCCGCGCTTGGAATCAAGGCCGTCGGGACGCGCGCGGTGGAGGCTGGCTGGCTGTCGGCGCTGGTAACGCCGTGGTTCATCAATATGATGCTGCTGCCGCGCACGCCCGAACAGGCGCAAAACTACTGCACCCTGCAACTCGGCAGCACTGTCGCCCACAGCTTTCCCGCCGGATGTTTCGAATTCATCCTCGGCGAGGAGGGCGATCTGGGGCGCTATCAGATGTGCTCGCTG
This sequence comes from Bradyrhizobium sediminis, assembly GCF_018736085.1. Taxonomy (NCBI): domain Bacteria; kingdom Pseudomonadati; phylum Pseudomonadota; class Alphaproteobacteria; order Hyphomicrobiales; family Nitrobacteraceae; genus Bradyrhizobium; species Bradyrhizobium sediminis. The sequence goes on from NZ_CP076134.1 coordinate 1,679,173, forward strand.
TTTTCGCCGGTGCTGGAGTTCGAAAGCCACGGTGCGGCCGTGATCACCGCGGAATCCGCGATCGCGGTGTTGTTCGACGCCGGTCTGGCGCCAGATGCGCCCCGGGCCACCGATGCCGGGTCGCCGGAACAGGCCGCTGCAGCGCGCTCCCGTCCCGGCGGGGAGGCGATCGAGGCTGGGAAGCTGTCGCGGCGCGGTCTATTGTTCGGCCGCAATCCTGAATCCGAGGTTGTCGAGCCATGACGATTGCGGGGCGCCTGGATATCAATCTCACGTGCCGGTCGGGCTCGTCGGCCTCGGCCCGAATTGCCTCGCGCCGCCCGCACGGGGTGACGCGGATGTTCCGCGGCCGCCGGCCGGCCGAAGTCACCAGCCTGGTGCCACTGGTGTTCAGCGTTTGCGGCATGGCGCAGGGCACGGCGGCGGCGACGGCGTGCGAGCGCGCGCTCGGCATCGCAACATCATTCGAAACCAGGCGGATACGCGACATTCTCATGCTGGCGGAAACCGCCCGTGAACATCTGTTGCGGGTGGTGATGGATTGGCCGCGCTGCATGGCGATGGCGACCGATTCGGCAATGTTGCGCCGGGTGATGGGGCTCGACCAGCGGTTCCGGCGGGCGTTGACGAGTGGCGGAAGGGTGTTTGAGCCCGGCAGCATGGCCACCTGCGATATCGCAGCGGTCGAAAGCGCAGTCGACGATCTCTGCGATCTCCTGGAGATAGCGGTATTAGGCGAACCGGCGGAGACCTGGCTCGCGCGGAGCACGTTGGCGGATATCGAAGACTGGGCGCAGGCGGGAATGTTACCCGCCCAGCTTCTGTTGCAGCAAATCCTCCGCTCCGACGCCCTGCAGGTAGGTTCGGTTTCCATTGATGCCGTGCCGGACATCGATGACGTGGAGCTCGCCGGCGCACTGTTTGGCGAAGACGCCGAACGCTTCATTGCGTTGCCGACCTGGGAGGGACGCCCGCGGGAGACCACGGCGCTGTCGCGGCAGGCCCGGCATCCGCTGATCCAGGCGCTTGGCTATGGCTGCGGACATGGCATCGGCGCGCGTCTCGTCGCGCGCCTCGTCGAGCTCGCGGGCCTCCCGGATCGGATGACCGTCCTGATCGAGGGGGAAAACACCGGGAGCGAAGGCGACGAGGCGGACGACGCATGCGGGGAGGGGGTCGGTATTGCGCGCAGCGAAGCGGCGCGCGGCCGGCTGATCCACGGAGTGGAGATCCAGCACGGTGTAGTGCAGCGCTATCTGATCGTGGCCCCGACCGAATGGAACTTTCACCCCGAGGGCGCTGCGGCGCAGGCCCTCGCGCTGATCGCGGGCAGCGGGCGCAGCGATGCGCGCGGCCTGGCGGATTTGATGATCACGGCATTCGACCCTTGCGTCGAATACAGTCTTGCGGTGCACTGATGCATGAGATGGCGCTGGCCGAAAGCATTCTGACCACGCTGCAGGAGCAGGCCCGCCGGCAGGATTACACGCGCGTCAGGACCGTCTGGCTGGAAATCGGCCCGCTGGCCAGCGTCGAGGAGCAATCGCTGCGGTTTTCGTTCGACGTCGTGGTCAAGGGAACGCTGGCGGACGGCGCGCGGCTGGAAATCGAGACAAGTCCCGCACAGGCCTGGTGTCTGCCGTGTTGCAAGAGTGTGGCGGTCGCCAGGCGTTTCGACGCCTGCCCCGAATGCGGAGGCCATCAATTGCAGATGACCTCGGGGGATGAACTGAGGATCAAGGAGCTGGAGGTCGACTGATGTGTACAGTTTGCGGATGCGCGACGGGCGAAACCACCATCGAAGGCGCGGCGAAGGCCAAGCCTCACCGGCACACCCATGCCGATGGCACCGTGCATAGCCACGAGCACCATGATGGGCACAGCCACGATGATGGTCACGGGCATCACCATCACGATGGTCCTCATCATGATCATCATCACGAACATCAGCATCACCATCACCATCACGGGCCCGCGGTGATCGATTTCGGCGCCGGCCCGGCCCGCGCCCACGCGCCCGGTCTCAGCCAGACCCGTATGGTGCAAATCGAACAGGATATCCTGGCGAAGAACGATGCCTATGCCGCCGCCAATCGGGCCCGCTTCGACGCTGGCGGTATCCTGGCTCTCAACGTCGTTTCCAGTCCGGGCTCCGGCAAGACCACGCTGCTCGTCGCCACGCTCGAACTGCTAAAGACTCAAGCGCCCGTCGCAGTGATCGAAGGCGACCAGCAGACCAGCAACGATGCCGAACGCATCCGCGCGACGGGCGTTCCGGCACTCCAGATCAACACCGGCAAGGGCTGTCATCTCGACGCCCACATGGTCGGTCATGCCGTCGAGACCTTGCAGCCCGCCAACGGCGCGGTGCTGTTCATCGAAAACGTCGGCAATCTGGTTTGTCCGGCGGCCTTCGGTCTCGGGGAAGCGCACCGCGTCGTCGTGCTGTCCGTGACCGAGGGCGAGGACAAGCCGCTGAAATATCCCGACATGTTCGCATCCGCCGACCTGATGCTGCTGTCGAAGGTCGATCTGCTGCCGCATCTCGATTTCGACGCCAAGGCCTGCGTAGCCAACGCCCGCAAGGTCAACCCGCGGATCAAGGTCATCGAGGTCTCGGCCAGGACCGGGACGGGCATGGCGGCGTGGATCGCGTGGCTGCAGGCCGCGCGCACGCTCGCCTTCCCCAATGGTGAGGTCAAGGCAGCGGCACTATAGGGAGTTTGACGCATGTGCCTGGCATTGCCCGCCGAGATCGTATCGATCGACGAGAGCCGCGAGATGGCGGTCGTCGCCCTTGGGCCGGTAAAGAAGGAAATCTCCGTCGCGCTGCTCGACGAGGTTTCGGTCGGCGACTTCGTGCTGGTCCATGTCGGGTTCGCATTGCATCGATTGTCGCCGGAAGAGGCCGATCGCACGCTTGCCCTGATGCGGGAAGCGGGCGAGAATCCGGAAGCCGAGTTCGCCGAAGGGAGCGCGCCATGAAATATGTCGATGAGTTCCGCGCCGGCGATCTCGCGCAGGGACTGGCCGCGGCCATCGCCCGTGAGGCCGATCCGTCACACACCTACAATGTCATGGAATTTTGCGGCGGGCATACCCATGCAATCTTTCGCTACGGTGTGCAGGATCTGATGCCGGCCAATCTGCGCTTCGTGCATGGTCCGGGCTGTCCGGTCTGCGTGCTGCCGATCGGCCGCGTCGACAACGCCCTCGAACTCGCCGGCGATCCGAGGGTGACGCTGTGTACCTATGGCGACATGATGCGGGTGCCGGCCACCGGGCGGCGCAGCCTGCTCAAGGCCAAAGCCGAAGGCGCCGACGTCCGGATGATCTATTCGACGCAGGATGCGCTACGCATCGCGGTCGAAAATCCCGATCGCGAAGTGGTTCTGTTCGCCATCGGATTTGAGACGACGACGCCGCCGACGGCTGTCGTGCTGAAGCAGGCCGCCGCGGCCGGCCTGAAGAACTTCTCGGTGTTCTGCAACCACGTGCTGACGCCAGCGGCGATCACGCATATCCTCGAAAGCCCCGAGGTGCGCGAAATCGGCACGGTGGCAATCGACGGTTTCCTCGGACCTTCGCATGTCAGCTCCGTGATCGGCAGTCAGCCCTACGAGTTCTTCGCGCAGGAGTATCAGCGTCCGGTGGTGATCGCCGGATTCGAGCCGCTCGACGTGATGCAGGCGACGTTGATGATCATCCGCCAGCTCAATGACGGCCGGCACGAGGTCGAGAATCAGTATGCCCGTGTCGTCACGCGCGAAGGCAACCGCAAGGCGCAGGCGCTGGTCGCCGAGGTCTTCGAGCTGCGGTCTTCGTTCGAGTGGCGCGGGCTTGGACTTGTACCCTACAGCGCGTTGCGCATCCGGCCGCAGTTTGCCGCATTCGACGCCGAGCTGCGGTTCGGCGTCGAGACCAAACCCGCCCGCGATGCCAAGAGCTGCGAGTGCCCGTCGATCCTGCGCGGCGCCAAGAAGCCCACTGACTGCAAGCTGTTCGGTACGGTCTGCGCGCCGGAGAGCCCGATCGGCTCGTGCATGGTCTCCTCCGAAGGAGCGTGTGCCGCCTATTGGACCTATGGCCGCTTCCGTCAACAGACCCGGCCGGCCGCACGCTCCACGGAGGCCGCCGCATGACCGCGCATGATGCTCGCTTTGTCGGGGGCGCGATCCCGCTCTCAGGATCCGTCGATATGATGCACGGCAGCGGCGGCCGGGCCACGGCCGAACTGGTGCAGGCCTTGTTCGTGCGACACTTCGACAACCCGATGCTTCGCGCCGGCAACGACCAGGCGGCGTTTCAGCCGCCTGCCGGCCGTCTGGTCATCAGTACCGACGGGCACGTGGTCTCGCCGATCTTCTTCCCCGGTGGAGATATCGGCTCGCTCGCCGTGCATGGCACCATCAACGACGTCGCCATGGCCGGCGCCCGTCCGCTCTATCTGTCCGCGGCATTCATCCTGGAGCAGGGCTTTCCGCTTGCCGATCTCGAGCGCATCGTCGTCTCCATGGCGGCGGCGTCGCGGCTCGCTGGCGTGCCGATCGTCACCGGTGACACCAAGGTGGTCGAGCGGGGCAAGGGCGACGGGGTGTTCATCACCACGACCGGGGTCGGCGTCGTTCCCGAAGGCGTCGATGTTTCGGGCGACAAGGCGCGACCGGGCGACGTCATCCTGCTCAATGGCAGCATCGGCGATCATGGCGTCGCCATCCTGTCGAAGCGCGAGAACCTGGCCTTCGAGACCGAAATCGTGTCGGACAGCGCCGCGCTGCATGGTCTCGTTGCCGACATGGTGGCGGCCGTGCCGGGCATCCGGGTGCTGCGCGACCCGACGCGGGGTGGGCTCGCCTCCACACTGAACGAGATCGCCCAGCAATCGCGCGTCGGATTGCGGCTCGACGAGGCGGCGATCCCGATGAAAGCCGACGTGCGGGCCGCATGCGAGCTGCTCGGCCTCGATCCGCTTTATATTGCCAACGAAGGCAAGCTCATCGCAATCTGCGCGCCGGCCGACGCCGATCGCCTGCTGGCCGTCATGCGCGCCCATCCTCTCGGGCAAGAGGCGGCGAAGATCGGCGAGGCCGTCGCCGACGATCTCGCTTTCGTCCAGATGCGGACTGCGTTCGGCGGCGAACGTAATGTCGACTGGCTCGCCGGCGAACAACTGCCAAGGATATGTTGACGCCATGCGCATCCTGCTCCTCACCCATGCTTTCAACAGCCTCGCGCAGCGGCTGTTCGTCGAGCTGCGGGAGCGGGGGCATGACGTCACGGTCGAGCTCGACATCAACGACGCCGTGACGCGCGAGGCCGTCGAGCTCGCCGGTCCCGATCTCGTCATCGCGCCGTTCCTGAAGCGGGCGATCGCCGAGAGTGTGTGGCGTCAGGTGCCGTGCTTCATCGTCCATCCGGGTATCAGGGGCGATCGCGGGCCCTCGTCGCTCGACTGGGCGATCCTCGACGCGGAGACCAGTTGGGGCGTCACGGTGTTGCAGGCCGAAGCGGAGATGGACGCTGGCCCCGTGTGGGCCTGGCGCGAGCTCCCGATGCGGGACGCAGCCAAGTCGAGCCTCTATCGCAACGAAGTGACGGAGGCGGCGGTTGCGGCCGTGCTCGAGGCGGTCGATCGCTTCGTGAAGGGCGGATTCACGTCGCAGCGCGTCGACCCCACGGCAGCAGGGGTACGCGGCCGCCAGCGCCCCGCAATGAGTCAGGCCGATCGCGCCATCGACTGGTCCTCCGATACGACGGCTCGCGTGCTGGCGAAGATCCGTAGCGGCGACGGCAATCCCGGCGTCCGGGACCGGCTGTTCGACCGCATTGTCCATCTCTACAACGCCAAGGCCGCGACGGGTTTGGGCGGGCCGCCCGGTTCGGTCGTGGCGCGGTCGGGTCCTGCCGTCGCGCGCGCGACGATCGACGGAGCGGTGTGGATCGGCCACCTTCGGGAGCCGGCCGGCGAACATCGTTTCAAGCTGCCCGCAACCCACGTGCTGGCGCGTGAGGTCGCAGGATTGCCCGCTGTCCCGGTTGATACGCCGGCCGGCTTCGGCGAGATCGCCTACCGTGAGGCCGGCGCTGTCGGCATGCTTCATTTCGACTTCTACAACGGGGCCATGGGCACCGAGGCGACTAGGCGCCTGCTGGCCGCCTATCTCATGGCGACCAGACGTCCTACCAAAGTCATCGTGCTGCTCGGCGGTACGGAGTTCTGGTCCAACGGCATGGACCTCAACCTGATCGAGGCGGCGCGCAGTCCGGCGGACGAGTCGTGGGCCAATATCAACGCGCTTGACGATCTGGCCGAGGCCATCGTGCGCACCCGGAGCCATCTGACCGTCGCCGCACTCGGCGGCAATGCCGGCGCCGGCGGCGTGTTTCTCGCGCGCACCGCCGATCTTGTATGGCTGCGCGACGGCGTGGTGCTCAATCCGCACTACAAGGACATGGGCAATCTGTTCGGGTCGGAATTGTGGACCTATCTCTTGCCGCGAAGGGCCGGGCTCGCCGCCGCCCGAAACGTAACCGAAGCGCGTTTGCCGATCGGGGTGTCCGAAGCGGTCGCGCTGGGTCTGGCCGATGACAGTATTGCGGCGGCGCGAGCGTCGTTCACCCGCGCGGTGATGGCGCGTGCCGAGGCGCTCGCCGCTGCGCCCGACTGGTCGGCTCGCATCGCCGGCAAGGTCCGCCTCCGTGACGCCGACGAGGCCGACAAGCCGCTCGCACTCTATCGCGCCGAGGAGCTCGAGCACATGCGCCGCAATTTCTACGGCTTCGATCCGAGCTACCATGTGGCGCGATCGAATTTCGTGCGCAAGGTTGCGAAATCCCGGACGCCGATAACCATCGCGCGTCATCGCGATCGACGATGTCTGTTCCCTCGGAGGATGGCGTCATGACCCAATTACCAACCGTCCTCGTCGTCGATGACGAGTTGCGCAGCGTCGAGGCATTGCAGCGCATCCTCGAGGAGGACTTCGACATCCGCACGGCGGTCACCGTTCATGACGCCGAGACCATCCTGGAAAACGAAATCGTCGAGGTCGTGCTGTGCGACCAGCGTATGCCGGATATGACGGGTGTGGAGTTTCTCAAATCCGTCCGCGCGCGCTGGCCGGACGCCGTGCGCATGATCATCTCCGGCTATACCGACGCCGACGACATCATCAGCGGCATCAACGATGCCGGTATCTACCAGTACGTAACAAAACCCTGGCAACCCGAGGCCCTGATCCTCACCATCCAGAATGCCGTTCGTCTGTACCGCCTGCAGCGCGAGAACGAACTGCTTGCCGTCGAATTGAAGATGTCGGCGACACGGGCGGAGAGAGTCGTCGCCTCTCGCCGGCAAGAGCTGAAAGCGCAGTATCATAGCGACGATGGTATCGTCCGGGCCGCCGACAGTCCGTTGAACGAGGTTTGCGAGCGGTTGTTGCGCGTCGCGCCCTTCGACGTCTCGGTGCTGGTGTCCGGCGAATCGGGTACCGGCAAGGAACTGGTCGCCCGCGCCCTGCACTACAACAGCCTGCGCTGGAACAAGCCGTTTGTCGTCGAGAACTGCGCCGCCATGCCGGATGAATTGCTCGAAAGCGAGCTGTTCGGTCACAAGCGTGGTGCGTTCACCGGTGCCGTCGAAGATCATACCGGGCTGTTCGAGCGCGCCGACGGCGGCACCGTGTTTCTCGACGAGATCGGTGAGATCTCGCCGGCGTTCCAGGCCAAGCTGCTGCGCGTGCTGCAGGAGGGCGAGATCCGCCCCGTCGGCCGCGGCGCGTCGCGCAAGGTCGATGTTCGTGTGATCGCCGCCACCAATCGTGTCCTGGAGCAGGAAGTGCGTGAGGGACGCTTTCGTGAGGACCTCTATTATCGTCTTGCGGCTGTCACCATTCATGTTCCGGCACTGCGCGACCGCCCGATGGACATCCCGATCATAGCGCGCATGCTGCTCGAGAAGGCACAGAAGCAATTTGGCAAGCACGTCGAGGGCCTCACCGATGAGGCGCTCGCCTGCATGGAGGCCTATCATTGGCCGGGGAATGTCCGGGAACTGCAGAACGAGATCCAGCATCTGCTGGTCATGGGGCCGGAGAACGGGCCGCTCGGTGCGGAGCTGCTATCCCGCAGGATACTGCGCGCGGCTCCCGAGGATGAGGCGGAGGATGTCGCGATGCTGGTTGGCCTCGATGGTCCCCTGAAAGAGCGCATCGAGCAACTCGAGGCCCGCATACTGAAGGAAACGCTGATCCGCCACAAATGGAACAAAAGCCGGGCAGCCAAGGAACTCGGCTTGTCTCGCGTCGGGCTTCGGGCCAAGCTCGAGCGTTACGGGCTGGAGAAGATCGAACCGATCGATCCGCGCTCCCGCAGCAAGGCGGCCTCCTGAGTGGCAGAGGAGTATCGGGACTTGTCCGTGTTGACGCCGCATGACAAGGACGGCCCGTCCGGGCTGATCGAGCGGGCCGGCGTGGCCGAGGCCATTGCGCTGTCGCCGGCGTCCGAGGACGCCTGGATCGACGTGATCCGCAAGATGGACGAGGTCTATTCCGAGCTCGTTCAATCCCAGGTCGAACTGGAGCAGAAAAACGCCGAGCTGGAGGAGGCGCGCCAGTTCATCGACAGCGTGGTCGCTGCCATGACCGACGTGCTGATCGTCTGCGACCGGGCGGGCCGCATCGAACAGGTCAATCGGGCGCTCGAGCGGCTCACAGGGCAAAGCGGCAAGTCGCTCACCGGGCAGCCGCTGGAGGTGCTGTTGGCTCCCGGCCAGGAGCCGCTGTTCGACGAGCTGCGCTCGAAGCTGCATGGCGGTGTGGGCCTCGGAGATTGCGAGGTTTCGTTCATCGACAGCACCGGGACGCCCACGCTGCTGTCGATGAGCTGCTCGTCACGATGCGATCACAAGGGGCGCTTCGTCGGTCTCGTGCTGATCGGCCGTCCGGTCGGCGAGCTGCGTCGCGCCTATACCGAACTCGCCGCCGCTCATCAGGATCTGCGTCAGGCGCAGAAGCAGCTGGTGTTCTCCGAGAAGATGGCTGCACTTGGCCGTCTCGTCGCCGGCGTCGCCCACGAACTCAACAATCCGATCAGTTTCGTGTTCGGCAATATGCATGCGCTGAAGCGTTATGGCGGGCGGCTCACCAAATATCTTCAGGCGATCGACCGGGGCGAAAGCCCGGACCAACTGCTCAAGTTGCGCAGTTCCCTGAAGATCGACCGCATCCTGCTCGACGTCGGCCCGCTCGTGGAAGGCACCCTCGAGGGCGCCGAACGCGTGAGCGAAATCGTCCAGGATCTGCGCCGATTCTCCAGTTCCCAGACTGAGCCGCTGGAGAACTTCAATGTCAGCCGCGTGGTTCGCACGGCGATCAGCTGGGTGGTGAAGACGACGCGGATCAAGCCGGAGGTCGTGCTCGATTTGCCTGACCGGCTCGAGGTCGTCAGCCGGCGCGGGCCGGTTCATCAGATCATGGTCAACCTCGTGCAAAACGCCATCGACGTCATGGCCGAACAGCCGGTACCGAAGCTGGTGGTCAGTGGCGCTCGCGAGGGCCAATGGGTGGTGGTGCGCGTGCGCGACTTTGGTCCCGGCATGTCGGCCGTCGTGATGAAGCGGCTGTTCGAGCCGTTCTTCACGACGAAGCCGATCGGCAAGGGAACCGGGCTTGGCCTTTATGTCAGCTATGGCCTCGCGGAGGAGTTGGGCGGGCAACTCGACGGCGCCAATCACGAGGACGGCGGCGCAGTCTTCACCTTGCGTTTGCCGGCGCAGGAGGTGCCCGATGCAGAACCTTCCTGGTAAGCCTCGCCGCCTGAACCTTTTGTGGTTGCAATCGGGCGGCTGCGGCGGCTGTACGCTCTCGCTGATCGGTGCGGAGTCCCCCGACCTGCTGACCGCGCTGGATATCGCCGGCATCGATCTGGCGTGGCACCCCTCGCTCAGCGAGGCTACCGGATTCGAACTGCACGAACTCCTCGCGCGCCTGATTTCGGGTGAGGAGCCGCTCGACATCCTCTGCCTCGAAGGTTCGGTAATCCGTGGCCCGCGCGGGACCGGGCGCTTTCACATGCTCTCGGGCAGCGAGCGTCCGATGAAGGATCTGATAGCCGATCTGGCGCCGCTGGCGAACCACGTCGTCGCTGTCGGAACGTGTGCGGCCTTCGGCGGCATCACGGCGGCGGGCGACAATCCTTCGGACGCCTGTGGGCTTGTCTACGACGGGCGCGAGCCTGGCGGGCTGCTCGGACCGCGCTTCCGTGCCCGATCCGGACTGCCGGTGATCAATGTTTCCGGCTGCCCCGTTCATCCGGGGTGGGTCGTCGAAACCTTCCTGCAACTGGCGGGTGGCACATTGACGGAAGCCGACCTCGACGGCATCGGCCGGCCGCGCTTCTATGCCGATCATCTCGTCCATCACGGCTGCACCCGCAACGAATTCTATGAGTTCAAGGCGAGCGCGCGAAATCTGAGCGAGATGGGATGCATGATGGAGCATCTCGGCTGCATGGGCACCCAGGTTCACGCCGACTGCAATATCCGGCTCTGGAACGGAGAGGGCTCGTGCACGCGCGGCGGCTATCCCTGCATCAGTTGCACGGAGCCCGGATTCGAGGAACTGGATCATCCCTTTACGCTAACGCCGAAGCGCGCCGGTATCCCGGTCGGTCTTCCGACCGACATGCCCAAAGCGTGGTTCGTGGCGCTGGCCTCCCTCTCCAAGGCCGCAACGCCGGAACGGCTCCGGAAGAATGCCGTCGCCGATCACATCGTGGTGCCGCCGGTGGGGCGCCAGGGAAAACACCAGAAATGACGCGCCGGGTCGTGGGGCCGTTCAACAGGGTTGAGGGCGATCTCGAGATCAAACTCGATATCGATGGGGGAGCGGTGCGCGCGGCCTTCATCAACTCTCCGCTGTTTCGCGGGTTCGAACAGATCCTGGTCGGCAAGAGCCCGAGCGATGCTCTGGTCTATACGCCGCGAATTTGCGGTATCTGCTCGGTATCGCAGTCGATGGCGGCGGCCAGCGCGCTGGCGGCGATGCAAGGGGTCGCGATACCGGACAATGGCGCACTGGTCCAGAACCTGGTGATGGCGGCCGAAAATACCGCCGATCACCTGACGCATTTCTACTTGTTCTTCATGCCGGATTTCGCGCGGGCGGTGTATCGGGCCGAGCCGTGGTTCGGCGCTGCCGAGGCCAGGTTCAAGGCGGTCAGCGGCACGGCGGCGCGCGAGGTTCTTCCGGCGCGTGCGGAGTTTCTGCATTTGATGGGGATACTTGCCGGACGCTGGCCGCATACGCTGGGGCTTCAGCCCGGTGGAACGACGCGGGCGGTCGGGGGCAGCGAGCAGGTGCGCCTCTTGGCTACCGTTGCGTCCCTGCGCAGGTTTCTCGAAACCTCGCTATTCGCCGATACGCTGGAGCAGGTAACTGCGCTCGACAGCGAAGCAGCTCTCGATGCGTGGATGGACGCGGCTCCGTCCGAGCGGGGCGACCTCCGCCATTTTCTGGTCGTGTCGAAGGTGATGGGGCTCGACAAGCTTGGACGCGGCACTGGGCGCTATCTGAGCTACGGCGCCTATGGCATGAACGGCGGACATGCTTTCAGACGTGGCATTGTCGAGGCGGGGCGTCCCCGTGCGTTTCGTTCCGCGGAGATTGCGGAGGATCATGCCTCGTCATGGCTGGCGCGGCCTGCGGCTCCCGCTCATCCCTCCCATGGTCTCACCTTGCCGGAGCCCGATGCGCCGGGCGGCTACACCTGGTGCAAGGCGCCGCGATTGGCCGGTTCCGTGGTCGAGGTCGGTGCCCTGGCCCGCCAGATCGTCGACGGTCATCCGCTGATCGTCGATCTCGTCGCCAGGGGCGGCGGCAATGCCCGCACCCGCATCATTGCCCGCATGCTGGAGATCGCCCGGATCGTGCCGCTGATGGAAGCGTGGGTGCGCACGATCCGTCCACGCGAGCCATTCTGCGCCCATGCCGCGATGCCGCCGGATGGCGAATGCGAAGGGCTGGTCGAGGCGGCGCGGGGCGCGCTTGGCCACTGGATGGAAGTGCGCGACGGGCGCATCGCCAATTACCAGATCGTCGCGCCGACCACCTGGAATTTTTCGCCCCGCGACGAAAACGGGGTTCCCGGCGTCTGCGAACAGGCTCTGGTCGACGCTCCGGTGCGCGAGGGCGAGATCGAACCGGTCGCCGTGCAGCATATCGTGCGCTCGTTCGATCCATGCATGGTCTGCACGGTGCATTGAATGGCGCGGGCCCGACCAGTATCGACGACGCAAGCGGGTGTCTCCTACCGCGTGCGCGGTCTGGTGCAGGGTGTCGGATTCCGCCCTGCGGTCTGGCGGCTCGCCACGTCGTTCGGGCTTCGTGGCGAGGTGCTGAACGACGGGGAGGGCGTGTTGATCCGCGCGTGGGGCCCGCCGGACGCGCTCGATGGCTTTTCGCGCTCGCTGCGTCGGGATGTGCCGCGGCTGGCGCGCATCGACGATATCGTGCGCCAGCCGTTGCCGGGCGGCCCGGAAGGCAACGATTTCCGTATTGTCGGGAGCAACACAGGCCCGGTCCGCACCGGCGTCGTTGCCGATGCGGCGACCTGTCCCGATTGCCTTGCGGAAGTATTCGATCCCGCCGGCCGGCGCTATCGCTACCCTTTCACCAATTGTACTCACTGCGGTCCGCGGCTTTCGATCATCCGCGCGATTCCCTACGATCGCGCCACCACGTCGATGGCCGCCTTTGCCATGTGTCCGACCTGTCTGGCCGAGTACGAAGATCCGGACGACCGGCGCTTCCACGCCCAGCCGAATGCCTGTCCCGATTGCGGTCCGCGCGTCTGGCTTGCGGATGCGAAAGGCAACGAACTGCCATCGGCCGGCGATGCCATTCGGACGACGGCTGCCGCCATTCGCGACGGGCGCATCGTCGCCGTCAAGGGCATTGGCGGTTTTCACCTGGCCTGCGATGCCACCAATGAGGATGCTGTTGCGAGGCTGAGGGCCCGCAAGCGCCGCTATGCGAAGCCATTCGCATTGATGGCGCGCGACATCGATATGGTCTCGCAATATGCCCGCATCGCGGACCACGACCGTGCCGTGCTAGCGAGTGCCGCGGCGCCGATTGTCATCCTCGATGCACACGATGGTATGGGCCGGCTCGCTCCGTCGATCGCGCCCGATCAGTCGAGTCTCGGATTCATGCTCGCCTATACGCCGTTGCATCACTTGCTGATGTCGGATCTCTGCGCGCCGATCGTGCTCACCTCCGGCAATCGCAGCGACGAGCCGCAGGTGATCGCCAACGACGAAGCACTCGCGAGCCTCGCCGGCATCGCCGATCTCTGGCTCCTGAACGACCGCGATATCGTCAGCCGTCTTGACGATTCCGTCGTGCGGTCGATGTCCTCTGCACCTCGATTGTTGCGCCGCGCCCGTGGTTACGCGCCAGAACCCATTCAGCTCGGCGATGGGTTCGCCGATGCGCCGTCGGTGATGGCGATGGGTGCGGAACTCAAATCGACGATCTGCCTCGTTCGCGAGGGCCGTGCGATCGTCTCCCAGCATATCGGCGACCTTGAGGACGCGGCCACGCATGCCGACTATCGCAAGGTGCTGGCGCATTATCGCGAACTACATTGCTTTTCGCCGGCGCTCGTCGCCGTGGATGCTCACCCGGGTTATCTCTCGACGCAATGGGGTGAGGCATGTGCGCGCCAGGATGGCGATTTACTGGTCCGCATCCCCCACCACCATGCCCACGTCGCAAGTTGCCTCGCCGAGCACCGCGTCGCGCTCGATGCGCCGCCCGCGCTGGCGATCATCCTCGATGGCCTTGGGCTCGGCGAGGACGGGACGCTGTGGGGCGGCGAGATCATGCTTGCCGACTACGTCTCAGCCCAGCGCCTGGCGAGTTTCATGCCGGTGCCGCTGCTCGGTGGTGCGCGCGCCATGCGTGAGCCATGGCGCAATGCTTTTACACATCTCTCACAGTTCATCGGCTGGGACGATGTTTGCAGTCGATATCCCGATCTAGCCATCACGCGGCAGCTCTCGGCAAAACCCGTCGCGACTTTGCAGGCCATGATGGACAGTGGTCTAAACGCACCGCCGGCCTCCTCGGCAGGGCGGCTGTTCGATGCGGTCGCGGCCGTACTCGGAATCGCGCCCGAAACCTGCTCCTACGAGGGCCAGGCAGCGATCGGGCTGGAGGCGCTCGCGGCGACGGAAGAACGTGAACCCGGCGACGAATATGTCGGCCAGATTGCCAATAGCCAAATCGAACTGATTTCGTGGACGGCGATGTGGCGCAACCTGCTCGCCGACCTGGCGCGGGGCGTCGAGACGCCGCGCATCGCCGCGCGGTTTCACGCGGGGCTTGCGCTGACCCTTTCATCCATGGCAGCGCGCCTTGCAGGCGTTCGCGGCATCGACACCATCGTCCTGGGCGGGGGAGTCTTCCAGAACCGTCTGTTGCTCGAAGCCGTAACGTCCAATCTCGAGGCGGGTGGTCTGAGGGTGCTGAGCCCCCGGCTTCTGCCCGCCAACGACGGCGGCATCTCGCTGGGACAGGGTGCAATCGCTGCGGCACGTGCGCTTTGCCGCTAACTGGCGGGTCACTTGGGCAGGGAAACATGGTCACGCGCGGGATTTCGGGCCAACCGCGGATGAGTCGCAGGGCAACTCCGTCACACCATCAGATCGTGCATCGCATGAGTAGCGCCAGCGCTCGCCGCCCGCCCCGGAACGAGATTGAAATGGTCAGCTGAGTGTGGCTCCAGCAGAGACGCCTCAATCGCTTGTGCTCCGTCTGACGCCGCATGGTATCCGCGGGTTCCTGCAGCATCTTCGCGATGGCTGATCGGCGAAGCGGCAAGATCCACATCGGCGAGATCGACGAGGTCTGAACCGTCCAAATCGGAAATTGCGTCATTGAAGTGGAATGAGTCTCCAAGACCGAGCGTGCCGGCTGCCCTCGCGCCAAACACCACATCGGCGGTTGAGGGGGCCTCGAAATCCAGTACGCTGGCGCCATGCATGGCGGCTGCGCCGTGTCCGCTTGCTTCGCCCAGTGGCGTCTCAGTGCGGTCGCCGCTCAACGGGACCGCCGAATTCGCGATCGAACTCGCAAGCATTAGCCCGTGATTCCCCGACGCTCCCAGGACTGCCGGGCGATGCAGGACGTCTGAGTCGGTATCGATCGTATGGACATGAGTGTTGGTGGCATGAATCGCGCGGTCGTTTGTCGGGATCAATCCGTCGTCGCTCAAATGGTCGCCTTGGGAATTCGTATGATCTTCGTTGTTCGACGTGGCGACGGAATGCGTGCCGGAATGGCTGTTCCAGTTGTGGTGCGATTGTGCGATCCAGCCAACTCCATCCGACGCCATGCCGTGCGCGTTGCGGTTCAACTCGGCAGCGTCGGCGATCGTCGTCGTACCGGCGATGTCGAGCACCGGCGCGTGATCGAACGCGAAGTCATTCTCCGTCGCCGCTGTAACGTGAACGCGCTCCAGTACGATTGATCGTCCATTTGCCGGAGTGATGGTGGTGTTACCGCTGGCATCGTCGGTCGCGTGCACCCGGGCTTCGGCGAAGCTGGCAGATATGGCGTAGCCGATCAATCCAATCGGGTCTTGATCGACATCGAAGCCGTAGCTAACGGCGGTTGTTTGCAACGACCAGCTCTGGTCGGTAAGGAGCGCGTCGTCATTGCCGGTCCAGTCGGACGGAATGTCGGCGCTGGTCATCGTGACGGCAGCCCCGTCGTTTTCTGCCGTTACGACCAATTCAAGATTGATCGGCTCGCCTGTTACCTCGGCCGACGCCGTCGGCGCCACGAAGACAAAATCCGACGACTCAACGGTAACGATCCCCTGCAAATGGATTTCCAGCAGAGCAGAGCTGCCGATACTCAGGGTTTGATCTGTCGGATTGACGTACACGATAGTCTGATTGCTCGTACTGTCATAGAGCCATGCGATGGTGTGGGCCGGTACGGAGGTGCTCGTCGAGGTCAATGCCAAGACAGCGAAGGCAAGCCCACCGAGCGCGGTTAAGTCGATCCTGTCAGATCCCGATTTGAAATCGGAGATGGTGTCGAACCGGGCCGCGTTGGAATCCGCTACGGACAAATAGACGAAGCGGTCGTCTCCATTGCTGCCTGTGAGATTGTCCGCCCCATATCCACCGACGATGATATCGCACCCGTTATTGCCGTTGATCGTGTCGCGTCCTGACCCGCCATAGATCGTGTCATCCCCGTCATTGCCTTTCAACGTATCGTTGCCGGACCCTCCGTAGAGAAGGTCACATTTGCCGGTGCCGTTGATGGTGTCATTACCGGCGCCCGCATAGACTATTTGGCCGTCGTTACCGCCTCCCGCGATGGTTTCACCTCCGGGAGTTCCATAGACGTGCGGCGGATCGGATATTACCTCCTTCCCGGTGGCCAACCAGTCGAAATCATTGGGGTCAGCGTCGCTGCTACCGTTGATGGTGATCGTTACCACCTGAGCGGTGCCGTCCACGGTCGTGACGGTGAAGGTGTCGGTCAGCGTGGCGCAGACATCGAGCGCTTGCACCGCGCTGTTGGCGTCGTCGAGCGTGTAGATCCACAGGCCAGCCGCCGTCATCGTAAAGGTGCCGTAGCCGCCGGTGCTTGCTTTCGGCGATGTAACCGCCGTGAAGGTGTTGGCTGTATTGTCGACGTCGGTATCAGTGAGTGTGCCGGTGGCGGTCGGCGTGCCGCACGTAGCACCGCCGGCCTCGATCACCGAGCCGGTCGTGGTGCCGGAAATGACGGCCGCATCGTTGCTGCCGTTGATGGTGATAAGCACCACCTGGGCGGTGCCGTCTACGGTGGTCACTGTGAAGGTGTCGGTCAGCGTGTCGCCGATATTGAGCGCCTGCACCGCGCAGTTGGCGTCATCGAGCGTGTAGGTCCACACGCCAGCCGCCGTCATCGTGAAGGTGCCGTAGCCGTCCGCGCTCGCCCTCGGCGATGTAACCGCCGTGAAGGCATTGGCTGTATTGTCGACGTCGGTGTCAGTGAGTGTGCCGGTCGCGGTTGTCGTGCCGCATGTCGCATCGCCAGCCTCGATCACCGAGCCGGCCATAGTGCCGGAAATGATGGCCGCATCGTTGCTGCCCTCGATGGTGATCACCACTACCTGGGCAGTGCCATCTACGGTGGTCACCGTAAAGGAGTCGGTCAGCGTGTCGCCGACATTGAGCGCCTGCACCGCGCCGTTGGCTTCGTTGAGCGTGTAGGTCCACAGGCCAGCCGCCGTCATCGTGAAGGTGCCGTAGCCGCCGGCGCTCGCGGCTGGCGCGCTAACCGCCGTGAAGGTATTGGGCGCATTGTCGACATCGATGTCGGTGAGCGTGCCGGTCGCGGTCGGTGTGCCGGGCGTGGCATGCGCGGCGCCACCGGCCTCGATCACTGCGCCGGTCGCGGTACCGGAGATGATGGCCGCATCGTTGGTGCCGTTGATGGCGATCGTGAAGGTCTGATCGGACGAGAGCGTGCCGTCCGACACCGTGACAATGAAACTCATGGTCGTGGGCGTCGTCAGCGCATTGATCGCGCCACTGTCCGGAACGAGAGTATAGGCTCCGGTCATGCTGTTGACGTAAAGCGTTCCGTAGGGACCGGTATTCGATACATCATATGTCACCCCACCCAGCACTGTAGTGCCGGAGGTCCCCCCGCTGATGCCGTAAATCAGTGTGGCGTCGCTATTGGGACTGCTGGCAACGAAAGTGCCGCTCGTCGCAGCGAAGACGTCAAATGCCACGGTGTCGATTTCGGTCGGCCCCGTCAAAGCAGTCAGTGTCGGCGGCGGGGGCGGCAGACGTCCGAAAATGATCTCGGGAACCGAGGCGAAGACCCACGGGAGCGGCGGGAGCGAATTTTGCGCCGGGGAGGAGCCGTCAGTCTGAATGAAATTGATTGGCTGCAGCGGCAGCGGATTGACGAAAGGGGGTGTGCTCGACCCGGTCGACCCCGGTCCTTTCGCGAAGGTGGCGAGCACTTCCTGCTGGGCCGCCTGCAATTCCGCCATTCGCGTGGCAGAATTTGTGATTTGGTTCACGCTGATTGTGGAACCCTGCGGGCGCAGGACGATTGTTGCACCAGGATCCTCAACGAAGAAGTGTCGCGGGATTGCCTCCTTGGTTACGAGCTCGAATGCGCCGTGCTCCAGATCCTTGTATGTTATGATGTCGTCATCCAGGAATGTGACGTTCGGGTCCGCGGCCTGAACTTCCTTCATCATTGAGAAGGTCAGCGCTGTGAGCGTCAGTATGCCGATCCCACCGGTATGGGCGCGGCCCCGAATGCTTCCAAAAGGGGTGTCGACCTTGAGGCAACCGGTCTTTGCTAGCTGGCCGGCAATGAAGGCGAAGGCTCCTCTGGCCACCCCGAACAGGGCCGAATGCGAAGTGCCGGTGGAGTCGCAGACGAATTCGTTCAGCACCACGCGAGTGCTGCAGGATAGGGTGAACACGGTGCCGTCGATGAAGCGAATTCCGATCCGCCCGCCGGCTGCAGTCTCGATCACGTCACCCTGGTAAACGGGATCGCCAACCATGACCTGAACGGCAATGCCGCTCGCACGTCTGAGGGTGCCACGGCCGATCGCCGTCTGAATATTGCCGATGACTTGGGGAAGGAGGGCCACAACGGCCTTACCTTCGTCCCCGGACTCGAGGCTGGACACAACAAGCATTGGCTTCGACCTCGCCTGCCGAGTACTCAGGTCTAGCGTGATGCCACAGTCTTTTGGTCTAGCTTTGCCCGCGCCAGGACGTCTAAATACTTGGCGCTGCCAGGCTAGCCGGCCGCAACGTCCTGATCCAAATAGTCCTGATCCAAATAATCCAATCCGATCAGAAAGGCGGCGCGTTCAACGCGATGTCGAGGTAGCAGGAATTACCATCGTCCCGTCGTGAGGCGCAGTACTTTCCTGTCAGAAATCGCTGGAGTTCATAAATATGTGAATGTGACGTTCTTCGGTGCTAGTGCGCCAGCCTCGCGAAAAAGGATTGTGTAGTCAATTTGCGATTTAGGGGTACTCAATTTGCGCCGCGTTTTCGTCCGTAACCGAGGGGCGTCAGTTTGCAATAGCTACTCATCTGTGTTTTGTAGTCCACGGTTCGCAGAACCAAATGGGCAGCCATGCTGACACGATCTTCTCAGAGAGGGGGGATCATGTGCACCACACATCCGATTGCCGTATTGGTGACGAGTTTCGTTCTGGCGGTAGCCGGTTTTTTCCCGGCTCCGGCTCAAGCGCAGCGCGCTTCCGCCGAACCCGCTGTGCAGGATCTTGCGTTGAAACCCATTGGAAGAGTTGTTGCCGCCACGGGCGCGGTGACAATTGAGCGTGCGAGTGCGAGGGTCATTCAGGCAAGTACCGCCAGTCAAGCCGGTCAGGCGAAGGCTGGTGATCTCGTCTATCTGGGCGACGTGGTCGCGACCGGCGCTGACGGCCGGGTCGGCATCAATTTCACCGATGGCTCTTCGTTCAATCTGTCGAACAGTGCTCGCATGGCTTTGGACGAGTTCGTGTACGACCCAAACGGGAAGTCGAACTCGACCTTGTTAAGTCTGACCAAGGGAACGCTTACTTTTGTTGCCGGAAAGATAGCCACGACTGGCGATATGAAGATCGATACCCCTGTCGCGACTGTGGGGGTTCGAGGTACTACGCCACACGTCGAAATTTTGGACGATGGGACGGTCAAATTTTCTACTCTTATCGAGGAAGGCAAGAGCAAGCTCACGAAAAGGCCCGGGACGCGTCCCGCGGCGCAGCAACCCGAGCAGAAGCCCGATCCCAAATCAAACTTGAACATCTGTCGGGGGTGCTAGGGCTGCCGTGGGACGCAAGCCGTTCTCGGTAGGGGCAATTTGTCAGTCAAAAAAATCCGGACTTGCAATGCTCAACCCGCCAGAGATCAACGACCGCAATTCCCCAATTCCAAAATCGGAAGCCTGATATGGAATTTTGTGCAAGCGGACGCATCATCCACAGCACGGCGCCCATACTCATCCTGCTGCTGCTCGGGCAGCCGGCGGCGGCGCAGAACGCGAAGAAGAATGACAATCTCGAGAACGTTGCGCTGTGCAATGGCTCGGATCGTACGTCGCTCGAGTCACGGATTAGTGCTTGCACGGCGCTCATTGATTCGGGTCAAGCCACGACGGCTGCCTTGGCTATCGCCCACAACAATCGTGGCAATGCCTATGTCACGAAGGGAGACCACGACCGCGCTATCCAGGATTTCGATCGATCGATCAAGCTCAATCCAGCTTACGCCAAGCCCTTCAACAACCGCGCTGCAGCTTACGTGAGTAAAGGCGAATACGACCTCGCGATCAAATCTCTCGATGAGGCGATCGGGCTCTATCCCGACTATGGCAGAGCTCTTGCCAACCGTGCCGGCATCTACCTGAAGAAGAACGAGTACGATCGTGCGGCGCGAGATTATGACGAGGCCATTCGCCTCGCGCCTGATCTGGAAGCCGTATGGAGCGGACGCTGTTGGACCCGCGCTATCCTCGGTGCGTTGCAGGCGGCGCTGGAGGACTGCAATAGGGCGCTTCAGTCGGGGCCGGACAACGCCGAGACGTATGACTCGCGTGGGCTGATCCGCCTGAAGATGGGTCAATTCGACGCGGCTATCGATGACTATGATTCTGCGCTGCGATCCGACCCGAAGCTCGCGAGCGCGCTCTATGGACGTGGGCTGGCCAAGCTCAAGAGGAGCGACAAGGTAGGCAGCGAAACCGATATCTCAGCGGCAAAGACAATTCAGGCCAGAATCGGCGATGACTTTATGCGCTATGGGGTACAGTGAGAAGACCGAACGCAGAGGTTCGGATGCAGCCACATCCGGCTAGAGTCGGGTCCGGGAGTGCCCCGCTCGACATCCCGCACCACGTCTACTCAAGCCGCTGCCGTTCAATTCCGACAACGAAACCAGCGCCAATGCGTCCGTCAGATATCTGCGGAGACCGCGGCTTGTCGCGCCTGTTCGGCAAGCTGTGGCGCAGTCAATAGGTCCTTGAGCCACGTCTCGCCGCGGAATTTACGGTACTGCTCTGCCCGCAGCTGATCCGCCAGGCGTCCGGCCGGCAGCACAACGTCGTCATAGGTGATCACGGCGTCCTTGGCGATGCCGCGCTTCAACCGGCAACCCTGCACCAGGCCTTCCGGCAAGTAGCGGCCGGCGCTCATCTCATCGGCATTCACGGCCTCCCCATATGTCATGTACATGCCGTAGTCGTCGAGCACCTCGCCGGCCTTGAGATCGCGCTTGGCGACAGCGCAGACTTCGACCACGGGACCGCCGAGCGGCCTGGTGGTGGGATCGCGGAACAATACAGCGCGTGCAATCGCGTTCGGCGCTTCAAAATGCACCAGATGATAGGGGATGAAGAACGAATAGAGCGGCCCTGATCCCATCTTGTACAGGCTTAGATAGTGCCGCTGCTTGGGGTCGGGATGCTCAGCCAGGCAATAGACCTTGGTCAGCGGCGTCCCCACCACGTAGTCGATCGCGCCGCCAAGCTTGCGCAGTTCTTCGACGTCGTATAACTCGCCGATCTTGAGCACGTCGCCCGTGTATTGCAGGCCGCGCGACATGCCGCGCGAGCGCACCTTGAATCCCGTCGCGTTGGCTACGATGCTCTGCTCGAAGCTGATCTTGGAGCCATCGGCGAAGCTGGTCACCATCGCGGCGTTCTGTCCCCAACGCTCGGCAAAGCCCTGTTGCGTGGTCGGGTTACGGTAAGGATCCTGAAGGCCCTTCACGTTCCCCATCAGGCGCGGCGTGAGGCCAAGGCCTTTGACCCAGCGATAAAGGTTCATCTGCACGCCAGGCTCGTCGCCCTCACACCCGGTGAGGATCACGCCATGCTGGTCGGCATAGGTCTGAAGGATCGGGCCGATAGTGGCATCGAGCTCGGCGTTCATCAGCACGACGTCCTTCCGGTACCTGAAGGCCTCAAGCACGACGTGGGCGCCGTATTCGACCGAACCGGTAACATCGACGAGCACGTCGATATGCGGGGAGCGTGCGAGGAGCATCGGGTCCCCGGTTGCGATCGGCCGCGCGCGTGCGGCGGCATTGTCGAATTTGGACTGCGATTCGGTGACGACCGTATCCTCGCGGCCCGCATACTTGAACACCGCGACGGCCCTCTCGGGACGCCGGTTGGATATCGCGACGACCCGCATTCCGGGTGTGCTGTTGACGATCTGATTGGTCAGGCCCTGGCACATGAATCCGGCGCCGACGATGCCGACGCGGATGGGCCTGTTCTGATCTGCGCGAGCCTTCAATGCCGTATCGACGATCCACATGTCCGTTCTCCGCCGCGCTCAACCCGCCCGCCAGGCTCCTCTGCAAGAATCGTCATGCAGCCGCCATTGCGAGCGACATCCGGCGCTTCACTTCGTCTTCGATCTCATACAACGGGCGGAACGCCTGATCCTTCGATGAGATCACCGAGACCGGTAGCGGCCATTTGAGCCCCAGCCGTGGATCGTCGTGACGGAGGCCGCTTTCGGCGCTCGGTGTGTAGAACTCACCCACTTGGTAACTTGTGTCCGTGTTGTCGCACAGCGCCTGATAGCCGTGCGCGAAACGCTCCGGCACGTAAAGCGCGCTCATATTGTCCGCGTTGAGTTCGACGGAGACGTGCTCGAGGTAGGTCGGGCTCTCGGGCCGTAGATCGACAATGATGTCGAGGATAGCGCCGCGCGTGCATCGCACTAGCTTGCTCTCGGCGGCCGGTGGATACTGGAAATGCATGCCGCGTAGCGTGCCTTTCTTTGCGTTCGAGGCGATGTTCGCCTGCGCGATCACGGGTCTCAGCCCATGGTCGCGGAACTCGTTCTGACAGAAGGCACGCGCGAAGAAACCTCGTTCGTCCGTCTTGCGGTCGAGATCGATAATAAAGGCGGATCCAAGCTTCGTTTCGGTGAAGATCATCGTTCGCCTCCGGTCTACCCCTTGACGGCAGAAAGCGTCCGGGCCGCTCCCGGCTCGGCGGCCCGGCGATGTCTGAGGTCGTCAGCGAGAATGCCGTCGGCGATCAGCTTCTGGATGTGGCCAATGCGCTGGTAACGCGGTCCCTCGAACTCCTCAAGCGTCAGTTTCGACTGGCGAAAAGCATTGTAGAGTTGCTCGGCACCGCGCCGCGCATCCCATTGCGGCCTGAACGCGGGCAGCACGCGTGCGATCTTATCGAAGTTGACGCGATAGGAGCGCGTGTCGGGGCTCGCATCAGGAGCGATCTCGAGTCGGCAGCGCGGAACCACATCGGCGACGATCGCGGCGATATCACGGATGCGGTAATTATGCGCAGTCTGGCCGACGTTGAAGGCTTGATTGAAGACGATGTCCATTGGTGCTTCGAGCGCCGCGACGAAGGCGCGCGAGATGTCTTCAATGTGAACGATCGGCCTCCAGGGCGACCCGTCCGACTTCAGATAGATGAGACCCGTGGTGACCGCCCATGCCACCAAATTATTGAGCACGATATCGAAACGGATGCGTGGCGAGACGCCGTAGGCGGTCGCCGGGCGCATGTAGGTCGGGCAGAAGCCGTTGCCGGCGAGAGCGGAAATGTCGTGTTCCGACCGGACTTTGGATTCGCCGTACGCTGTAACCGGGTTCAGCGCCCCGGTTTCATCGAGCATAGCCTCGCCGGCCCGCCCGTAATTGCTGCATGAGGAAGCCAGCAGGAACCGCTTGACGCCCGCCTCCTTGGCAAGGACGGCGAGGCGCACGCTGCCGCGGTGATTGATCTCGTAGGTGAGGGTGGGGCGGAAGTTTCCGAGGGGGTCGTTCGACAGGGCCGCCAGATGAATGATGGCGTCGAGCCCTTCGAGATCTTCGCGCGCGACGTCGCGGATGTCCTTGCGGATATGCGGCACTGGCGCGATGTTGCCTCCAGCGCCAAATGTGCAGCGCTCATAGAGATTGCTGTCGAGCCCGATCACTTCGTGGCCCGACCGCAGCAGCATCGGGACCATCACGGTTCCGATGTAGCCCAAATGTCCTGTCACCATTACACGCATGACTGTTCACCCCGTTCAGTGCACCACCATCTTCCTTGCGTGGAAGGCTTCCGCGAAGCCGTCCGGCGCCCGGCATTCCGCGCCGCGCAGCCGCGCCAGGCCCATGAAGGTTTGCGCGTCGAACCAGTCCTTTGAGCGCTGCGTGCCGAAATGGTCGAAAAGCAGCTTCGCCTTGCGCTCCATCAGTGTCTTGCTGGCCGGGATGAAGACGTTTGGCTGGCTCAGATCGCCGTCCCATTTCGGGATCTCGTATTCTAGGATTGCGTGGTCGCGAAACGTGTTCCACGTCAACATCGATACCTCGCGATGATCCTGGTGCGCATCGTTACGTGAGTGGCACAGGATCACGTCGGGCGATGTGCGTCGTTTCAACGCCTCGAACCAGGTCTTGATGTCGGCTCCCTGGTAAGGGAAGAAGCCATCCTTGAACTCCGCCAGCTCGATGACCGACCGCGCGGCGTCTGCAAGAAATGCTTCGGCGGATGCACGCGCCTCGTCGGCACGTGGGCCGCAGGCGCTCAGCACCGCCCAGTGCACGTCCAGACGCACGCCGCGCCCGATCCAGCCCAGGATCGTTGCGCCAGCGCCGATCTCGATGTCGTCCGAATGCGCGCCAATGCAAAGAATCGAGAGGCGCTCACCCGAACCTGCAAGCTCAACGAGCTTCATCCAATTTTCCTTTCGGTCTCGACTGAGCCGGCCCGGGAGGCCGGATTGAGGAGCCAAGGCATCGTGCCCTTCTCGACGAGATCCTCGAGTATCTGCTTGTCCTTCAGCGTATCCATCGGACGCCAGAAGCCTTCGTGCTGGAAGGCCATGAGCTGATCAGCTTCAATCAGGCGTCTGAACGGTGCCTCGACGAGTTCATCGCCCTCGCGCATGTAGTCGAATATTTCCTTGCGGAAGACGAAGAAGCCGCCGTTGATCCAGAGATTGGCCTCCTGGCTGGCGCGGATGCGCTCGACCTTGCCGCCAGGCCGCATGTCGACCAGATGCAGGCTGAACGACGGCCGCACTGCGGTAAAGCACGCGATCTTTCCGCTCGCGCGGAAGGCCTTGACCATTTCAGCCAGATTGACGTTGGAAAGGCCGTCGCTGTAGTTGGCGAGGAACATGTCCTCGCCCGCGACGTGTTCGCGTACGGCCCACAGCCGCTCGCCGATATTGCGCCAGATGCCGGTGTCGATCATTGCAATGCGCCAGTCCTGCTGCGGATCGCCCAGAATCTCGACCTGGTTGCCAAAACCCTTGACGACGCAGTCGGCGTAGGTCTGCGGCTTGTAGTTCAGGAAGTATTCTTTGATGACGTTTGCCTTGTAGCCAAGGCACAGGACGAAGTCGTTGTGGCCGAACTGGCTGTAGTAGTGCATCAGGTGCCAGAGGATCGGCTTGTCCCCGATCGGAATCATTGGCTTCGGGATGCTTTCGGAGACGTCTCGAATGCGCGTGCCGAGACCGCCGCAGAACAGAACTGTCTTCATCTCAGCGGCCTCATGTTCGGGTGTGTCGCCTGTCAGCTTGCAGCCATTTCAACTTAACGCCGCATCGCGGGCAAAGAAGCCTGTCGGTCGCGGTGTGCGGAGTCAACGAACCGTCGGGGGTACCCCCTTGGGGGCCGTTACCTCGCCGGCGCAACGGGGAGCCGGGCGCCGCGCCTTTCGAGGTAGCCACTTTGCCGCGCAAACGTCGCCCAAAGCGCTGCCCGCTGCGCGTTTCAATCAGATATTGAATTAATGATGAACACACCGCTCAAGTTCATTCATGAGAAACGGCCTGATTTTCGGTTCGCGCGCTCGGATTATCGTGCCCACTATGAAGATTTGGTCGCCCGCATACCGCCGGCGATTGTGCGGGACGGAAGGATCATCGTATCGTTGGTCGCGGTCGCTCTCGTGCTCGCGTGCATCGCCATACCGCTGATGCCGCGCAAGTACTCGGCGGAGGCTCTCATCTATCCGAATTTGATCTCCCGTGAGCAAGAGAAAGTCGTAGCCCTGGCCAACGTCGACGGCGCGGCCCTTGTCACCGGTGAGGCTCGTCTGATCCGCTCTGATGCGATCCTGCGGGCGGTGGCAAAGCGACTCGGGCAGGATCCCAAGGCCAGCACGCCGCGCTCGTGGGCGACGCGGGGCCTTGACTGGTTTCGGGCTGCGTTTCTACCGGAAACCCGTAACCAGTCGCCATTCGATCGCACGGTCGCGATGTTGCGCAACAAAGTGGTGGTGACGAACGATACACGTTCATACCTCATCTCCCTTTCCTTCACGGCGTCCTCCGCCGACGAGGCCGCGCAGGTCGTCAACGCCTTCGTCACCGAGTACCTCCGCGATAAGATCAGGCAACGCGGGCTGAACAAAGTAAACTCTGCCGAGGCCGAACTGCGACAGCAACTGGCGGTTTACGGCGAGAAGCATCCGAAGACCCTGCACGCCGTGGCCGAGCTTGACGCGGAGCGCGCCTCGTTGAAGGCTGCGATGAACCTGCAGGATGGCGATAAAGTGGAGGTCGCCAACGACCAGAGCGTCAAGCTGGCGGTGCCAAATCATACGCCGACGAGTCCCAAGGGATTGGTGATCCTCGGACTGTCGTTGCTGTCGGCCTTGCTGGCCGGGATCGGCCTGGCCATTTGGCGCGATCGCAGGGAAACGGAACGGAAGTACACGGCATCGCGGCCTCCAACGAGGCGCGCTCCGCGTCAAGTGCGGCCACGGCCTGCAAGGTATTTGGATAACCCGCAGGAAGGCGATCGGGAGGAGGTCGCCAACGACCAGAGCGTCAAGCGGGCGGTACCAGATCATCTCGGCTACCAGCCGCATTCACAATAGCACGGACGTCATCCTGCCTCCCGCGAGGGACCGAGTCTGTCGAAGGCATTCCATGGGCGCCAAACTTCTCATCCAGAGAGCATTATGGACGCTCGTCGATCAGGGCGTAGTGAGCTTCGGTAATTTCCTGCTCAACGTGCTGCTTGCGCGCACGCTCAGCGAAGAGGATTATGGGAAGTTCGCGCTCTTCCTCGGCTCCATCTTCATTCTGCGGACGATCGATTATTCCCTCCTCTCCTATCCCCTGTCGGTGCGCCTGTGTGTCGCCGGCGACGAGGAGCGCGCCAGGCTGCTCGGGAACACGATCCTGCTCACCGCGGCCCTAAGTCTCGTGCTGGTCGTGGTCATGGCGCTTGGAACCACGGTGCTGGAGGTCGACAATATCGTGTTGCCGGCGTGCCTCTGCTATTTGTGCTGGCAGGCGCAGGAGACATCGCGGCGATGTTTGCTTGCCGATTTCCGCTACCGTGCGGCGGTGGCCGGCGACGGTATCGCTTATGTCGGCCAGGCCATGCTGATCTCCCTCCTGGCCTGGTTAGATACCATCTCGCTCCCGGCCGCGCTCTACCTGATGTCGGCGACCTTCGGCATCGGGACCATAATGCATGCGTCGAAGCTGCGATATGATTGGCCGAATGTCGCCGAAGCGCGGTTACTGGCCCGTGAATACTTTTCGGTCGGAAAGTGGTCACTCGTCAACTACCAGCTGGTGCTCGCTCGCGTCCAGCTCCTTCCGTGGATGCTGGCGGGCCTTGCGGGTACGGCGGCCACCGCATCGCTTCAGGCCGGCCTGAACATCGCAAATATGATGAACCCGATTATCTTCGGGATCGGCAACGCCATTCCGCAGGTCGCCGCTCACGCCTATCGCACCGGGGGCGCGATCGGCGCGTCGCGCGCGGCCTGTGGCTACGTCCTCGTCGGTTTGAGCCCGATCCTGTTGATTACTGCCGCAGGCATCCTGATGCCGCAGTTGCTTCTGCGGGCGGTCTATGGACCGTCATCGCCCTACCTCGCTGTCGCCGCGGCACTGCAGCTCCTCGTGATCGCCGGCGCGCTCGACTACATCGCGGAAATGATCAGCAAGACGCTGCTCGGCGTTGAAGCCGGTAGGCTCGCCTCTCTGGTCAATGTTGCTGCCGTCGGCGTAGCAGCGGTGCTGGCCCTCGCGCTCATTGGCCCGCTCGGCGTGTTCGGTGCATGCCTCGCTCTCCTGATCGCCAACTTGCTGCGAGCGATCGGCGCCTTGATCGCGATTGGCTGGTTGATCGCCAACGAACGATCTCGAGCGCCGGCGCCATCCAAAGCCGTCAGCCCGGTTCCGATCGACAAGATCCTCGGTGCTCCCGCGGAACAATGAGACAATTACAGCGATGCCGTACACGCAAGCGGTAACGACCAGCAGCTTGAAGAGAAGATCCCGGGGCGCGCTTTCCGAGGGTGACTGGTATCTCGCTCTGCTGGCGATCGTGTTGCTGGGTTATGCGCTGATGGGGAAGGGATTCGCCTATCTCGGCTACCCACCGCTATATGTGGGCGAGATCGCCTTTCTCGCCGGCATCGTGGTCTTTCTCCGGATCGGCGCATTTGCCGGCGCGCTCGCTACGTTGCCGGCCGTCTTGCTCATTGCGCTGATGGGCTGGGTGCTCGCGCGGACGCTTCCGTTCGTTGGCTGGTACGGGTTCGATGCCCTGCGCGACAGTGTCGTTGTGATCTACGGTTGTTTTGCTTTCTTCGTGATCGGACTGCTGCTGGAGGATGCGCGCCGGATCAACACGGTGCTTCGCTATTACGGGATCATGCTGGCGACTTTCCCAGCCATTCCGGTCGGCTTCTGGTTGACCAAATACTGGGCGGACTACATCCCGCGACTGTACGGTCCGGTGCCGATTGTCGAGATCGGGGCGAGCGCGGTCGGAACGCATCTCGCGGGTGCCATGGTTTTTGTCCTGATCGGTTTTCGCAGAGTCTCTTTCCTCTGGATTCTTGTCTGGTTCATCACGCTTGCGTTGGTCAGTGCGACCAATCGTGGCGCAACGCTTGCCGCCATCGTGCCAGTCACGATCGCGATGCTCGTGCTTGGACGGTACCGCCTGCTGCTCACCACTGTGGTGGCAGCCGTGGGCATATTCGCCGCTCTTCTCGCGCTGGAGTCTAGTTTCGGTGAATACGAGGAGGCCAAGGATTCGATCGAGCGTCCGGTCAGCGCTCATCAGATCGTCGAAAATGCCAAGAGCATCATCGGACAATCCGGCCAGCAAACGGAAGGCACCAAGCAGTGGCGTCTGAACTGGTGGGATATCATCGTTAGCGATACCATATATGGACCCAACTTCTGGACCGGCAGGGGATTCGGAGTTAATCTTGCCGCGGCCGACGGTTTCGCCGGCACAGAGGAACGCCAGAATCGTCCACCAACGCGGAGTCCGCATAGCGTGCACATGACCCTGTTGGCACGCGCCGGGGTTCCGGGCGCGGTGCTGTGGGTACTGGTCCTCGTGTCCTGGTTCGGCCTGCTCATCAGGGCGATGCTAACGGCGCGCGCGCGCCGGCAGCAGCGATGGCTGGAGCTCTTCCTGTTCGTCGCCTGCTACGCGATGGCGATACTCATCAACGCGTCGTTCGACGTCACGCTCGAAGGTCCAATGCAGGGCATCTGGTTCTGGTGCCTGTTTGGCTTCGGCATCGGATCGGTGATGGTCTATCGCGCTAGGCACTCTGAAAGAAATGGAGCCGCAGAGCGATGATGGCGTGGATACGAAGCGCGACCGCGCGAATTGGCACGTTGGCGATTTGCAGCCTGTCGATCAGCGCCGCCGCCGCCTTCGTGGGCGTCGACAGTTCATCCTGTCCACTCGATGCAATAGCCGTTGAGCCTGGCCAATCGATTCAGGCGGCGGTCGATCTCTCCGGCGAGGGCGCCGTGCTTTGCCTGAAGAAAGGGATTCACAGAGCGCAGGTCGTTCGGCCGCGGGCGGGGCAGCGCTTTCACGGGGAGGGCGAAACCGTTCTGAATGGTAGCTGGCGGATAGGCGGCTTCAGGCGGGAGGGGGGCTATTGGGTGGCGAACAGCCAACTCCAGCGTGTCCCCAAACACGGCGAATGCTTGCTGAGTGCGCCCGCCTGCGACCAGCCCCAAGCGGTGTTCATCGACGACAGGCCGTTGACCAGGGTGCCAAGCAGGGATGCGCTTGCAACGAATGAAGTCTACATCGATTACGCAGGCGGCAGAATCTATCTCGCCGACGACCCGACGAACCACAAGGTCGAGGCGACGATCGCCACACTTGCCTTCGCAGGCGATGCGCGCGATGTGCTGATTGGCAACCTCACAATCGAGAAATATGGGAGCCCGGCGCAAAAAGGCGCGATTCATGCTCGGGAGGGCATGCGATGGACGATCGAAAAGTGCGTGGTGCGGCTCAACAGTGGTGCCGGGATCAGCGTCGGGACCGGATCGAGCGTGCGCAATTGCGACATTCATCACAATGGCCAGATCGGCATCGAAGGCGACGGCAAGGATATCCTCATCGAAGGCAACCGCATCTGGTCGAACAACATCTATGGCTTCGATCCGGAATGGGAAGCTGGCGGGGCCAAGATCGCCGAGAGCAGTGACGTTACGTTCCGTGGCAATCATGTTCATGACAACAATGGTGCAGGCCTGTGGTGCGATATCGAATGTCGAAACGTCGTATACGAGGACAATCTCGTGGAGAACAATCAGCATGTCGGCATCTTCCACGAGATTTCGTTCAACGCGGTGATCCGGAGGAATGTGGTGCGGCGTAATGGCAGTGGAAGAAGCTGGTTTTGGCATGCCGATATCGTCGTTGCCGCGTCCCAGGACGTGGAAGTGACCGGCAATATCGTGACCGCCGGGTCCGGGGCGTGCGGGATCGTGCTGATCGATCAGGGACGCCGCAGCGGGGGCGGCGCAACATACAAAACGCGCAACAACGTTGTTCACGCCAACGAAATGACATTCGAGGGAGCTCCCTGCGCAGGGGGCGCCTCTGACACCAAGCCCAAGGATGAGAACTTTGCCATCATTACCAACGGCAACAACCGGTTCGACGCCAACACCTATCGAGTTCGGAGCACAAGCGGCCCGGCTCGCTTCGTTTGGGGGCACGACGTCACCGACTGGGAAGGATTCCGACGCAAGGGCCTCGAGCAGGGTGGCCGCCTGGTCTTGTACGACAAATGATGGCCAACGGCATGGGGACGGCAGCATCATGAGGGCGTCTCGGATCTTGCGTCTCGGTAGCGGCCCGGCTTGGCGTACCGAGCGCGATCAGTCGGTAATTCAGCGCGCTTCTCCGAGGCCGCGATTCAACGATCCTTCTGAAGGATTACCTCTAAAGCCGGTTCGCGATCCGGTGCTACCGATAAGTGCGGACAGTCTCGGCCGTTCGCCTGCGGCGCTCGGAAATCGGGGAGCTGAAGCTCTGCCCGCGTGGCCGCTGTCTGCCTGTCAAAAAGGAGTAACGCGCAGGCGCTTGTTGATCGATGTCACTGTGGACGACATAATCGGCGCGGATCAAAGCACGGGGCTCGAGCTCGATGCCTAAGGTCTCGATCGGAATCCCGGTGTTCAATGGGCAGGATTTTCTGCCCGCGCTGCTCGACAGCCTATTGGCGCAGACCTTCAGGGATTTCGAGATCCTGATCTGTGATAACGCTTCGAGTGATCGAACCCCGCAGATTTGCTGCGAATATGAGCGGCGCGATGCCCGCATCCACTGTTTTCGCAATAGCCGGAATCTGGGGGCTGTCGCAAACTTTAATCGGGTGTTCGAGCTCTCGACGGCGCCGTTATTCAAATGGGCTGCTCACGATGATCTCTACCATGAGGCCTACCTGGACGCCTGCGTCAGTTTGCTCGAAGCGAATCCAGACATCGTTCTGGCCCACACCGGTACGGCCTTTATTGACGAAAGAAGCGAAATCCTTCCCTTCGAACAGGAGACAGGAAGCTTCATCGATCCAAAGACCGGAAGGCGGTATTGGGCGGACGTCCCCGGCATAGGCGATACCCCTGTTGCCATCAACCGATTTTGGCAAGTGCTCGCGCGGGCCCGGTGGGGGACTCACATGTTTGGCGTTGTCCGTCGTGAAATGCTGCAGCAAACGTCGCTCCTGCCAAATTTCGCCGGCAGCGATCGTGCAATGCTGGCTGAACTGGCTCTGCTTGGCCGCTTTCGGTGCGCAAGCGAGCCACTGTTCTTAAAGCGTTTCCACTCCACCGTTTCCTGGGCTCTTGACCACAAGGAGCTGAAGAATTTTCTCAGTACAGATGGCAAGCGCTATTCACGACGACTGCGTCAGATCAGGGCTTTCTTCGGTGCGCCAGGAGGCAAGCCGATTGGCGTCGTCAGCAAGTTGGTGTGCTTCGTGCTGGTGGCTGCACATAGCGCCAAGGTCGTCGTCCAGCTCGTGGGCCAAGGTGATCCGCGCAGGGCGGCTCGTGGTTATGGGTGGCCGGGGGCGCGCGACCCGGCATCGCGCCAGAGGACACCCGGTTAGATGGCCACAGGACGGCCGCTCGGTGCTCAATTCCAGGCTCGTTTTCTTGCTCGACATGGGTGGCGTGCGTTTGGGGATTTTCACGTGCTGAGTGTTTCAACGTGCGGCCGCGAAACTCGAGGTCTTCGAGAAGCTTGGCCACGACCCCCATGGAAGAAGACCCGAAGGCCACCGCGGCCGCCGTTGCCGCCTTCCTGAAGCCGATCCCCATCCGGCCTGCGCCATTCCCTCCACTGCCGATCCACCGGAGAGCGATCGGCTCGCGGGTAGGCACTAGCTGGTGACGAGCCGGGGGGTGGCCGCCAACCACATGCGCTGATTGCGGAGTACGCTGATTTCTCGAGAATCCGCCCTGAGCTTAAATTGTCGGACGGACCTTTTTCCAAGCCCGCCCGCGCAGGATGTCCCATAGCCAATAAGACACGAATATAGAATGATATCGCAGGTAACGCGGGCCCAGTCGGAGCGGCTCCTTGCTTAACCGGTAAACCCAGGTCAACCCCATCCGTTGCATCCAGAACGGAGCGAACGACCGGCGGCCGCTGAGTAGTGTGAACGCATCGCCCACCGCGAGGAACACGCCCCTCTGATACCGCGCCTGATTGCCGATGATCCACTGCTCCATCCGCACGCCGGGTAACGCCACCCATACGAAATCCGGATCGGCGCGATTGATGGTATCGGCGAACAACGCCTCGTCAGCCTCAGTGAAGGACCGAAACGGCGGGCTCAGCATGCCGACAATTTCGATATCTGGTTGCAGTTGGACGAGGACGCGTCGCAGCTCGACGAGGCATTCCTCGGAATCGCCGAAAAAGAAATGGCGCCAGGGCCGCGGCGTGTTCCGCAATGCGTGTCGCATAAAGTAAGGACCATATACCCGGTCCTTGAGGCCGGCGCCGCGAAAATTGAGCGCCCAAACCACCGGCATCCCATCCGGCAACACGAGGTCGAACCGGGCCAGGACCCGGGCAAATTCAGGGTTGTGCCGGGCCTCGCCAAGGATGTGTGTGTTGGAGGGGCAGACCGCTGTGGCCCGCGGTTCACAAGCAAGCGCCTTGATTCGCTCCAGCGCGGAATCATAAGTGACACAAGCGACCGACGTTCCCAAGACCCCGATGGATTCGAATGATCCGTCGGTTGGATACGCGGTATCAGGTTGCGAGGAGCAGGAGGGACCAGCATCCATCGGATTTCCACTCACAAATGCCATGGCGTGAATACCCTGGTTCCCGCGGTAGAAGCCAAGTCCCGGTACTGGAGCCAGGGACAACAAATGACAGCGAGGCTCACACCGGGATTGTTCTTGAATTCCTCCCAGGAGGAAATCAGCTCGAACTCGTGGAGGCTCGGAGAATTGGCGGGGGTTGCCGCGAAATCATGGATGAGAACGCGGTAGCCGCGCCGCTTGAGCTGCTGCGCCAGAAAAAGTCCAGCCGCTTCCTCGGTAATGTAGGTGTTCGGCTTGTATGTAACGCCCAGGACCGCAACCAAGTCGCCGGGCTTGACCATTTGCTGTACTTTCTCGACCAGCTCTTGCTTGGTTCGCTCATTCACCCGGTCCGAAGCCTCGGCCAGCGGCGCTTCCAGGCCGACCTGCCGAGCCGTATACGCCAGGAGACGGTTGTCGCGCGGGAAACAGGGGCCTCCATAACTTAAGCCGGCGCGCAGGTATTTTTTTCCAATCCGGCTGTCGTTGCCGAGAGCGTCGAGTATGACATGGATATCGGCCTTTGGATGGCGCGCCGCAATCAGCCGTAACTGATTGGTAAAACTGATCTTCATGGTGATGTAACTGTTCAGCGAAATCTTCGTCAGTTCCGCGCTGATGATGGACATGCGGGCGATTCGCGGTGAATTGTGGTTGTATTTCTTGTAGAGTTGTTCGAGGGCCGCGCCGCTTCTTGGATCCGATTCGCCAATCAGCACCAGGTCCGGTTCCAGCAAGCCATTGACCACGTCGCCCAGCGCAATGAACTCGGGATTGTAACAGACGCTGAAATCACGACCGCAAACGCCACCGAGTTCGCGTTCCAACATGGGAATCAAGACCGTATCGATGGCGCCGGGCGTGGTAGTTGAACTGCAGACAAACAGATGATTCTTCTTGCCGGCGTCCTTCATGGCCCTGGCCACCGGCTGCATGGCCCTCAGCAAGAACTCGTTGGAAAAACTTCCGTCCGGTAGACTCGGGGAGGGGGGAATGAAGAAAGTGGCATCAGTCGCGACGGTTTCTCGGGGATCGAGGGTGGCACGAAGCCGTGAATGTCCAGCCCGGATAGTTTCGGCGAGCAGTGGTTCATCCAGCGGTGCCAAACCTTCGTTGATCTTGTCGACTTTCTCCCGATCAATGTCCACTCCCACGACTTCGAAGCCGCGGGCTGCCAGCGTCGCAGCTATGCACGAGCCCAGCTTTCCCAAGCCGCAAACCGAAACTGTTTCGATTGAGTTCATGTGGGGTGCACATGTTCCGCCGTCGCGCTCGCGCCGGCCTGGATTGAGGAGAGGGTGACTTTAGGGCGCGCCTCAACAGAGGCGCGTTCGAGCCAGATTTCGCGCCACCACAAATGGATGCTGCGAGGACAGAACATCCGCTGGCCGCTATAAAGCGCTTTGCAGCTGACGCCTTCCAAGATAACTGCCGGCGTATTCATCCGCCTCAACTTTCCGGTCTTTTCGTCCACGAAGCGCTCGACGCAGGTACTAACGCGGAAGACCTTGCCGCAGAATGGCACGAGCTCGGCGTCGAACGAGAGGCCTCTGTTCGAAAGTTTGACGTCCAGTGTCGCAAGAATTTCTTCATAGGATTTGACCCGCACCAAGTCGCCGGGCCGAAGTCCGAGATCGCGTCTGGGCGTAGGCTGGCCGACTGGGATCGTTCCCCTCAATCGGGGGAACGGAATGCCGCCGGTGATGGCCTGAATTCGATTGTATAACCAGCGAGCCGGGTGCCCCCATCTGTCACTGAAGGCCAGCGTTCCATAGTAGTAGAACAAATACAGGAAGCCGCGAGCTATCTCCGGCAAGGTTCTGTTGCCTGACCTATAGGAATCCACATACTGCCGGGCATCCCACCAACTGAGCGGCTTCGTATAGTTGAGCAGTTCGGTGGCCTGACAGGAGTACTTGGCATCTCCGCCGGCGCCATGGCGCTTTGTGGCGCCCAAGACGTCGCTCTCCGTGCAACGTGGCGGCGAAGCCGCCTCCGCGCTCGGCGAATGGACGCGTTTCGGCACGTACTGGACCTGCGCCGGCCCGTCGACGGGCTTGAGCCAAGCGCCCTTCCAGAATAAGAGGCAGCCGGCCTGACATCCCCCGTAGGCTTGGCCATCGCAGCGGAGGTTGAGATGGTATCCGTCTTGTAGGCGTCGCCCTGCATAATGCCCGCTGACCGTATCGCAGGTCTTGTACGCGCGCCGGTAAACACGAAAACGCTGACCGCAATATTTGAACATCTGCGGCATGAAGGGGAGTTCGTCGAGGCGGCCATTCTTGTCGAGCGTTCTGAGGATGTCTTCCTTGCTCAGGACCTCCACCCAGTCGCCTGCACACGCTTTCATGTTCAACGTCCTATCCAGTCCGGAAAGGTGGCCTGAACCATTGAGTGCGAACCGACAGACGCCGACATAAGGATCGTGTTCCTCTCCCACTGTCGGAAGGGGGAAGCCCACTAAGTCATTGCATATTGAGCCGATCTTGTTGACGAGCCAGCGTTCCAAAAGGGGCGCAATGACTGTTCTTAAGAGGTAATCCCTGGCCGTGCCGGGCGCATCTGCAAGACAACCAAGAGTATGCGGCGCGGCCAGGCAAATCCGCGCGATGGCGTTCGCGGATAACCAGCCAGTGACACGCACGAAAAGAAATGCCGGCGATTGGCGCGCCGCCTTGGCAGGCTCCCGTCAGCAGGCATCCTTGATTTGGTGGACTGGATGGCCATGCTCAAGCGCCCAAACAGCCGCCTGCGTCCGGTTCGCTACCTGGATCTTCCGTAGGATCGATTTCATGTGGACCTTGACCGTCGCCTCGGTAATGTCGCACGAGCGCGCGATCACCTTATTGGCGTGCCCTTGTACGAGACCGTCGAGAACCTGAGCCTCGCGCTCTGAGAGTCTGGGGTGATTCCGCAGGGGCGGCGTCCAATGTGTATCACCCTCGTGGCCGTCAAGATGCGCTACGCTGCAGTCATTTTCTGTAGACCGAGTCTGAGGCATGGGGACTACGTTGACCGATCTGGTCTCGTGTTCGGTGCCACCCGACGGGGTCTCGTCCGTCCCAGCCTCTGGCTGATGTGACTTGTCTTTCGGTGAGGGGCGGATGGCCGGGCTCTTCGTTCTGGCCATGACCACAACGCGGGCGTCTTCAATTGTAACGAAGTCCAGCGTTTTGATCAGCGTCTCGGGAGATGCGAACAATGGAACACAGCCGTCGACTTCCGATGTCAGCAGCTTCTGAAAGTCGGCGGCAGACGCATGCTCGAACAGCAGAACGATCTTGCTATTGGACCACAATTTTCGAATGCTGGCGGCTTCGGCGACCGCATCGTCGGTCGACTCCGCGCCCAGGATTACAAGCTTGGGACCATCACCCACCATTGCTGGGTTGCTGATATCTGCAGTGGACGCGCTACTGCAAACGACGCGATAGCGATAATTCTTTATCAACGACTCGAGTGCTTCGCGTACAAGCAAATGAGGTTCAATGATAATAGTCGCTGTTCTTCTCGCCATGACGATCCCTCGCGGGGTTCCTCTTGGTGGAGCCACATTTGCAGATGATCAAAAAGAACGCTTGATGCCTCTGCCTTGGACTGATCACCTTAAGGAGAACGTGAAAGGAGTAGCATGTCTGTGGTAGCTTCGTTTGCCATGGCGTTGCCGACGCTCTTGACTGAGGTCTCGATTTCCACAAGAGCATACCGTTCGCGATCGCAAGCACCGCACAGGAATTCCGGTGATCCATCGTCTAAGAAGGGGTACCTATCAAGAATCCAGCGTCCCCCGGCAGGTTTTGCCTATATTATGCAACAATAACTTGATGGCATGACGACTTGGCCGAGCTAGTCAACGAGCTGGTAGCGGGATGGCCTCAATCTTTATCTCTGGGAAGTCGCAGCACAGACAAGGACAATGGTGTTCCTTGGCCACCTGTGCCTGGGCACTGGCGCTGTCCGTCATCCTTCATGCATGGTCGATTGATCCTGCTACGGCACAGTCGGCGGCGGCACAGTCGGCGGCGCCGAAAGCATATCGGATTACGGCCGGCGACAAGATCGGCGTGACCGTTTTCGGTCAACCCGACCTATCGGGTGAATCAACTGTTGATCAAAGCGGCAGTATCCGACTGCCGTTGATTGGTGACATCTACGCAATCAATCTTACGCTGACCGAGCTCGAACAGAGCATCGCTCAAGCGCTGGCGCCGGGATATGTCCGTAACCCGACGGTCAGCATAAGAATAGCGGAGTTCAGTCCGATCTATGTACTGGGCTTGGTCCGGACGCCAGGCGTTTATCCATACCGCGAAGGGTTGTCGGTGCTTGGAGCCATAGCGCGCGCGGGCGGCATCGGCGTGTCGGAAATTCAGCAAAGCGGTATGCTCGGAGCCTTGTTGCAGGCGGAAGAGCGCGTTCGCCTGCTGGAAATAGGCCGCGTAATCTTTCTTGCAAAACGAGCGCGGCTAATCGCGCTGCAAAACGGCGATGACCGGATCGATTTTCCGGATATGTCAGGACTCGTTGCCGATCCGGCCCGCATGGCCCAGATCCGTGACGGCGAACAACTTGCGTTCACAGCAGAAAGGCAAGCTGTCCTGCAGGAGACCGAAGCTTTGCAGAAGCAGCTTCCGCGTTTGGAGGCCGAGATTGCTTCACTCAAGCGTCAGGCGGAACTCGAACTGCAACAGCGTAGCCTCAATCACGAACTGGTTGCAGACTACGAGCAGTTGGCCAAGACCGGACTTGCGCGCAAGTCAACGTACATTGAGGTAAGGCGCGAAGAGGCGCGCATAGATGGAAACATCGGGCGTCTGAATTCTGAGTCGCTGAAGGCGGAACTCGCGATTGGCGATCTGCAATTCAAGATCACAGAGCTGCGCAACGGCTATCAGCGTCGCATGTCGACCGAACTGCGGGAGACAGAGCGATCCCTCCTGGAACTGACCGTTACGCTTCCGGCAGCGCATCGCGTTCGCGCGGCTTACGCGCGGCAGGTCGGATGGCTGACTGCGGAACAATTGCAGCAGCCGGCCATAGCCGTGATCCGCGCCAAGGGTACCACGAATGTAAAGTACGACGCGATTGTCGACTTCCTGCTACAGCCAGGAGACGTCGTGCAGATCGGTTCTCTGTTTCCACCCGTGCCTGAATTGTCCCTGGATCGGCTGGACGTATCTGGAGAGAAGGCGGCCTCAGGCGAGACGTCATCCCGGACGGGAAACGCCGCTGCAGCGCAATGGGGCGCCACTGGATCGACTGCGACGGTCAATTGAGCAGACGGCCACTTCAGTCAATCGAACCGTCGGACCACTCGTGATTTTGGGCGGCTCCGGACTCTGGTCTTCGTCACGCGCTTCTCCGGGTTCCGATCATTGTGCCTGACGATCAGGTGGAGCGCTTCGTTCGATAGACCGTATTCGCGCCCTAGTGCGTCGAACGAAACCCCTCGAGCGCGCCGGGTACAAATCGCCCGGTTGAGCTCCAGGAGAATCGCCTCTCGCAGTCGGTCATATGGCAAATTCATGAGAGTCGCCCTTCGCTGGCAATTTTATTGCCGGTGTCACCCAAACCCTTAGTCCCCCTTGGACTCGCATGGCATCCGCGATGACCTCGCGAAAGAACTACGGCCGCAACACCTTGATAGTTGGATGCTACTGACTTCGCCGACATCTCGTCCGAGATATGAAGTCATTCCCGGACCCTGATCGCAGCTTCGGCAAATACCCCCTTGCCGCCCGGCGCAGCGCAATAGGTCCCGCACGCCGCGTCAGGTCCGCTTCAAAACGTGTAGCACGAGCCCGCGCGCATTTCCATAAGCGCAGCGCTCCCGTTGGTCGCGTTGTGGCAAACGGTGGAGGCCTTCAACAATCGGGCTACTCCTTCTTGGCGCTTGAGCACGCAACCGTCCGCCGTAACGTTACACACGGTGGCCGGTATGAACACCGAACGTCGGTGATGGAGGATTCAAGATGTCGAAAGCATTGAAGCCTTGGGCGTTGGTCACAGGAGCGGGCGGCTTCATCGGCCATCATCTGGTGTCGTACCTGAAGACGGCAGGCTATCGCGTGCGCGGCGTCGACATCAAGCGGCCCGAATATGGCGGCACCGACGCCGACGAATTCATGATGCTCGACCTTCGAGAGTTGAAGAATTGTCAGATCTGCACCACCGGGATGAATTTCGTCTATCACCTGGCGGCCGACATGGGCGGAATCGGATATATCACTGCGTCGCACGCCGGGATCGCCCACAACAATTCCCTGATGAATCTGTACATGCTCGAAGCAACGCGCAGTAATGACGTCGAGCGGTTGTTGTTTTCGTCGTCTGCGTGCGTCTATCCACACGGTTTGCAGACCTCCCCGGATGTAACACCGCTGCGCGAGGAGGACGCGTTTCCCGCAGAGCCTGAAGAAGGTTATGGTCTCGAGAAGCTCTATGCGGAAAAACTCTGCCAGTATTATACGGAGGACTACGGCCTCTGCACGCGTGTCGTGCGTTTTCACAACGTATATGGCCCGCTGGGCACCTATGATGGCGGCCGTGAAAAGGCGCCGGCGGCGATGTGCCGCAAGGTCGCATGCGCTCCAAATCCCGGCATGATCGAAGTATGGGGAGATGGCAGGCAGACACGCTCCTTCATGTATATTGATGATTGCGTCGAGGGCATTCATCGCATCATGCGATCGGACTACGCAAAGCCCCTCAACCTCGGTACGGATGAATTGGTTACGGTTGACGAGCTTGCCGAAATCGTGATCGGGGCGTCGGAAAAGAAGATCGCCCTCGTGCACGATCTCTCCAAACCGCAGGGAGTGCGAGGTCGGAATAGTGACAACACGCGGCTGCGGGAAGTGCTGCAGTGGGAACCGCGCATGACTTTGCGCAAGGGGATTGTTCCTACCTACAACTGGATCGCCGCGCAAACGGCAGCCGTAGCCGCGGTCGAAAAGGCCATGCCCGGCGCGGCAGTCGCGGCGGAATAGGTGTTCCGGATAGAAGAGGTTCGTTTCGCCAGCCATCGAACGGGTGATGAGGCATGTCAAACGTCGACGCACGCCGAGCCCGTACGTTGTCGCCGGCCGGTGGCAAGCGGTTCGGAGGTGGAGGCGAGTCGCGCCGCGGGCGGCTTTCGGAGAAGGGGATCAGACGCCGCCGAGTCTTCGCCGCGCTCCTCTTTGCAGGCGACATCGTATCGGGCTCCATGGCAGTCGTTACAGCCGCGGCGATCGTCGCCGTGGCGGCCGGCCAGATAGGTCTGGTCGGTCGGACGCAGGCGCAAATGTGCCTGCTACTGCTTCTGTTACTTGGCATCAACTGTTCGCTCGGCCTCTACCGGGCCAACATCAGAAGCCCGATGGAACGCTTTCGCCTGCGCGCGACAGCAACGTTGCTGTTTGTTTTCGCAGGAATGCTGATGTGGATTCGGGAGGGGCCGTTAGTCGAACTGGGGATCGTGCCGGTGGTTGGCGTGATCGCGCTTGTGCTCGGCGTGTGGACGGAGCACTTGGTCGGCGCCCTGCTCGTCAAGTCCGATCTTGATCGCGCTCCGACCGCTATCCTGGGCACCGGCGCAAGCAGCCGCGCGCTTGCTCGCCTGTTGCTGAGTCGACCGGCCTGTGGACTGCATCCCATAGGATTCATCGACGATGGCGCGTGCTCCGACGATGTTGTGGATGTAATCGTGCCGCGACAGGACGCTGACGGTACAAGCGCGGTCTTGCCTGTGCTCGGTACGCTTGATGGATGGTGTGCCGACGGCAGCGCGGAAGTCGTAATCGTGCCGGATTGTGAATGCCTCCCGCGGGATGCTACTGCGCTGTATCGGCTGGGTGCCCGTCAAGTCCTGGTAATCACGCGGCTGGGCGAATTTCCAACGTTTGGCCTGCAGGTTCGCAATGCGGACTGCTTCGTGGCCTTGGAACTGAACGGGCAGCCTACTGACTACAGCAGGGAGCTGAAGCGCGCCATCGATCTGGTCCTCGCGCTGGCGCTCCTGCTTCTCACCGCGCCAATTATCGGGCTGCTCGCACTCGCGATTAAACTCGCCGATCCGGGCCCCGCTTTCTATGGCCAGTGGCGCGTTGGCTGTTGCGGCAGGCCAATCCGAGTTCTGAAGATGCGCACCATGTATAGGGATGCTGAGCAGCGGCTCGAGCGAGTGCTCGTGAGCGATCCCGATTTGCGCAAGCAATGGCTGCGGTATTTCAAGCTGGTGCAGGATCCGCGCATCCTGCCGCATGTCGGCAGCCTGATGCGCCGTACCAGCCTTGATGAACTGCCTCAGCTCTGGAATGTCATTCGCGGCGATATGAGTCTGGTGGGGCCGCGACCGTTTCCCGCCTACCATATGGACGCCTTCGACCCGCAATTTAGGGCGCTGAGGGCAACCGTCCCGCCAGGACTGACCGGCTTGTGGCAAATCTCCTCGCGCAGCAACGGCGACCTCGACGTGCAGCGCGCAGAGGACTGTCTCTACATCAAGAACCGCTCTCTCTGGCTCGACCTGTATATTCTGATAGCGACGCTGCCGGCCGTAATTC
This sequence comes from Bradyrhizobium sediminis, assembly GCF_018736085.1. NCBI lineage: Bacteria > Pseudomonadati > Pseudomonadota > Alphaproteobacteria > Hyphomicrobiales > Nitrobacteraceae > Bradyrhizobium > Bradyrhizobium sediminis. The sequence continues at coordinate 1,721,388 of NZ_CP076134.1, forward strand.
GCGCGATGGGCGCAAAGTAATTGCGAACCGGCGCTAACGCTTTGGAATGTCGTGCCTGCTTCGGAAGAGCGGCGTCGCCATTGCTGGCTTGGTCGCGTGCGCTGGACCGTGGAGGGTTGCGTTGCAATCGGGTGACTGCGCAAAGGATGGGGTACTCCGTATGCGTCGCGAACAAGTGTCGTGGAAGCGCGTATCATTGATCAACAAATATTCTGGTCGCCAGTGGCAGCCGGAAAGCGGCTCTCGGAGTGACAAACCATGGATATGCCAGTCGGTTCCGATCAGATCATCACGCCAACCACTGCGATGGTGTCATCCCGGAACGCAATCCCGCAGCGGCGGCGCGTTCTCGTGACGGGCGGGGCAGGCTTCATAGGCTCTCATTTGTGCGAACGTCTGCTGGAAACCGGCTGCGAGCTGCTCTGCGTCGATAACTTCTTCACCGGGACCAGGCGCAATATTGAACACTTGCTTGACGATCCGCGGTTCGAGATCTTGCGGCACGACATAACCTTCCCCCTTTATGTCGAAGTCGACGAGATCTACAATCTCGCCTGTCCGGCGTCGCCGATTCACTATCAATGGGACCCCGTGCAGACGACCAAGACGAGCGTGCTGGGCGCCATCAACATGCTTGGTCTGGCCAAGCGGCTACGTGGCAAGATCCTTCAGGCGTCCACGTCTGAGGTCTACGGCGATCCTGAGGTTCACCCGCAGCAGGAATCCTACTGGGGTCATGTCAATCCCATTGGGCCGCGGTCCTGCTATGATGAGGGCAAGCGTTGCGCCGAAACGCTGTTTTTCGACTATGGTAGGCAGCACCATCTGAAAATCAAGGTACTGCGGATTTTCAATACTTACGGGCCGCGCATGCAGCCGAATGACGGCCGCGTCGTGTCGAATTTCATCGTCCAGGCCCTCAACAATCAGCCCCTAACTATCTATGGAGACGGTCTGCAGACGCGTTCGTTCTGCTTTGTCGATGATCTGGTCAGTGGAATGATCGGTCTGATGAATTCTCCGGACAGGATTACCGGACCGATCAATTGCGGAAATCCGAATGAGTTCACGATTCGTGACCTGGCCGAGATGGTGATCGCCATGACCGGTTCTCGCTCACGGATCGTCCATCGCCCTCTGCCGCAGGACGATCCAAGGCAGCGCCGTCCGGACATTAGCCAGGCACAAGAGTTGCTGAACTGGCGGCCGAAGGTGATGCTCACGGAGGGTCTACAGCGGACAATAGCGTACTTCGAAAAATCGCATTCGAAGGAGAGAAGCGTCGTTCGAGAGAGCCGATCGATCGCGCGCTCGCGATCCTCACCGAAGTCCAAAATGCGCGAATTGGCGCGAAACCGTGATGCCGCTTCTCAAGCAGCTGTACCAGTGTCTTCGGCCTCATATGGAGTGGGCGCAGATCGACGCTGACATGGGCGGCGGAGTACGGGCTCTTTCGACGTCTCCATAGGTGAGGAGCGACGCCCAATCGGGTGATCTTTCATCGCCGTCAGTTAATGACGTCGAGACTCTGCCGCCGGTGAACAAAGCCACCGGAACGCCGCTTGGTCGCCGGCTATTTGCCGAGTCGTGTCGTGCCAGGAGTCCTCCGGCCCTTGCGGACCAGTCGTTCAATGCGGGCCGCTCCGACGTGATATGCATTGTGATTAGCCGGATGTGTTGGTGCTGGCGCCTCAATCTGCTTGATTTCGCCGATTGCCTTTATGGGGTCTGCAAATCGCTTGCTCACATCGGAGATTAATGGCGGACGGCTGCCGTTTTCCGGTTGTGTCTGGGATCCATTGTTTATCCCCCAAATCGCCGCCTGCGTCCGGTTCTGAACTCGGATCTTGCGAAGGATCGCCTTGACGTGGACCTTCACGGTCGCCTCGGCGATATCGATTTTGCGCGCTATGCATTTGTTGGGGTCGCCTTCGATGATGCAGCGCAGAATCAATTTTTCCCTCGGGGAAAGCTGGGGCGCGATCGGATCTTCCGTCGCAACGAGGATTGGCTCACCATTTTGGTCGTTTGCGGCGGGCTCGACCAGGTGGGGGCCATTGGGATCGAGAATGAATGACAGGAATGCCGGCGGGAAGATTGTTTCCCCCATCATTACCAGCTCCACGGATTTGATGAATCTGTCGCAGGTGATGACATTGACGAAGTATCCGTTGGCGCCTGCGCGAAATGCCGAAACCAACTCGTTCAGCCGATAGTGATCGGCGACGACCGCAATGCGTCCGTCCGGGTTCCGGTTTCTGAAGAGTTCGATTTGTTCGAGTGCAGGGTCAAAATCGTCGCCGGTGTGGACAATGAGAAACAGCGGCGGGTGTAGGTTGGATCTGTTCGGGTGCAAATCATCGGCGCATGATACAGAAGCTAGGATGCGAAAATTTGCTGAGCGTAGAATTTTGGCAAGTCCTTCCCTGAGCAAAATGCTTTTCCCAACGAGGACGGCCGCAAGAACATGTTGCCTCCGCATGGTGGTACTCCCAGCCTGCCTGAACGTCATCCGGAGCCATTAGCCTGCGGCCCTCTTATTTCGCGATTGATCGTCGCGTTGATGATGTTTGCTTTGGTGCAAAATCTTCGTCTCAATAGTTGTTCGTCGGTGGGGTCTCCGCTTTCATGGGAAGATATCTCCCAGTTAAATTTCGAATAAATTTTAGATTCGAATTCCCGATATCCCTATATATCTTTCGTTATAGGATGCCGTTCATAATGGTAGGTAGTTACGGCGGTGCTCTGATTGGCGTAAGCGGCATTCTCTGATTGAGTGGAGTGTAGAAAGACGACCTGGTGTTGTGCTTTCGTTGGGCTCCAAGCAGGCCGCGGCACTACACCGCGTTTCGGGGAGACAAGGCTTTCAGCAGCAAATCACGCATCTATCTGTCTCTTGCTACCCAATTCGAGATGTTTCGCCGCTAAGGCTCTTGGCGAAGATTGAAAGTCGGCAAGCGTACCGACTTAGGACTCACAGTTATTTTACTATTGCTGCCAATCTATCTGTTTGCGATGCAGCAACCCGTGTTGCGTGTCCTTGAAAAGAATGCCTGCGCGGGGGATCCTTTTGGGAAGATGCTTGGGAGCGTAGGTTATACGTAAGGGGGCAGGCCTAGGACCGCCCATGCGCTGCACTCGTTTGGTGATCGCGGACCGCGATCCCGTCGTTCTGCAGGGTTTAACGTCCCTGTTCGCGGCTCAGTTTGACTTCAAGATCGTGGCGTCTTGCAGTGATGGCGCGAGCTGCATCAAAGCGATGCGGGATTTGGCACCCGACGTCGCGATTCTCGACTGGCGCGGAGGCCCGAACCGTCAATGGCGGCGTTCGGAGCGACCAAAGTTGCTCAAATGCCCCTCGCGCGCCGCCTGCGCTCGCGCGGACCTGGCGAGGGCACGCATCTTCCCTGGCAGCGCCGTGCGGGACGGCAGGCGTTCGAGTTTTTGGCTGCCGCAGGCAGGACAGACGGGCGTGTCAGAAAAGCCGATCAGCAACTCCACGTCCTTGTCGCATTTTCCGCAGTGATAACTATAGAGCGGCATGGCCTCGTGTTCCGTTCACGCTGGAGATCGTCAACGGCGACAGGAGTGCAGGAACCGGACCAGTTCGAGGCGCAGCCCGATCGTGCATGGATTCAGGTACTTTCCACCAGCGGGCGCATTGTTCTGAAGAATACAGAATGTCGGAACATCGACATTCCGAATCATCCGATGCTTCAAAATCGGATTGTCCTTCATCCAATCGGGCAGCTTCCGCGATAAAAAGTCGATTTCGGTCGCTTGGCCCGGATCGTGCAAACCCTCAACTCCAGATCCGACATTTGCACGTTGCGAACCCGCGCGACGCAGCCATGACTATCGATATGCGCGCCTACCCGACCGGTGATCCGAAACTGGGATCGGCCTTGGAGAATACTGTGCTCTGTCCGTTTCCCAGCGCGCCCTCCCGGATCGAGCGGCCGTCAGTCGAGCAAAAGACCATGGTGCTAACCGGTGCCTCGCGCGGCATCGGCCATGCAACGGTGAAACTGTTTTCGGAAGCCGGCTGGAGGATCATCACATGTTCGCGGCAACCTTTCGACAGCGGGCTCTGCCCCTGGGATGCCGGATCAGATGACCACATTCAAATAGACCTCGGCGATCACCGTTCCATGCCGCGCGCGCTGGCGGACATCAGGGCGCGGCTCGGCGGCATGCCGCTGCATGCGCTCGTCAACAATGCCGGATTCTCTCCGAAGGATTGCGACGGGGGCCGTCTTACGTCGCTGACGACACCGGTCGACATGTGGATGAACGTTTTCCACGTCAATTTTCTGGCGCCGATTCTTCTCGCGCGTGGCTTGTTCGACGAGTTGAAAGACGGCTCCGGCACAGTCGTCAACGTAACGTCCATCGTCGGCTCGCGCGTGCATCCGTTTGCGGGTACGGCATACGCAACGTCGAAAGCCGCTCTCGCCTGTCTTACCCGGGAGATGGCGCATGACTTTGCGCCCCACGGCATCCGGGTGAACGCGATAGCGCCGGGCGAGATCAAGACCGATATTCTGTCGCCGGAGACGGAAGCCCGGCTTGCTCCCGTCATTCCCATGGGCCGGATCGGCTCGCCGGACGAGGTGGCCAAGGTGATCTTCTTTCTATGCTCGGAAGCGGCAAGCTACGTGACCGGCGAGGAAATCAAGATCAACGGCGGTCAACACGTCTAGCGGTTCCGGTTCGGAGAAAAAGGAGCGAGCCGGTGCCGATAGTTTAATCGTCACGCATTGTTCCAGATTGATGCGGGCGCCGCCATGACGGCCGGAACGGCCGGATTCGTCAACAATTGCAGGGGCGGCCATGGTGCTGAGGCGGATGGAAGGCGGACAAATCCACGCTCGTTTGTTCGGCAGGATTGCGGTGAACTTGGGCACGACAATTCAATGAAGATGGGACAGGATATCAGGAATCCTTCAGAAAAGTCGGCGGGGAAAGTCCAGGACGTTGGAGAGACCGCCATGGCGCATGCTGATACATCTTTTGCCGAAAGCCTGGAAACACGGCCCAGCCCGCCGGTGATTCCGCTCAGTGAGATAGCGCTGACCGGAATCTACGAGATCTCCAAAATCCTGAACGCGCCGAACAGGCTCGAGACGACTCTTTCGAACGTCCTCAACGTTCTGTCGTCGTTCCTGCAGATGCGGCACGGCGTCATTTCGCTGCTCGCGGACGACGATGTCCCGGACGTCACGGTCGGTGTTGGCTGGAATGAGGGAACCGACGAACGCTACCGCGCGCGCCTGCCGGAAACGGCGATCGGGCAGATCGTAGCGACCGCGGTTCCGCTGGTTGCGGAGGATGTCGCCACGCATCCGTTGTTCAAGACCGATGCGGCCGCGCTGGGAGCGGACGGGGATGTCAGGGTATCGTTCATCGGAGTGCCGATCCGGATCGGCGCGAAGGTCGTCGGCACATTGACCATCGATCGCGTCTGGGACGGTCGATCGGTATTTCGGCTCGACACCGATGTGCGCTTCCTGACGATGATTGCCAATCTGATTGGACAGACGGTGCAGCTCTACCGCGTGGTCTCGCGCGACCGAGACCGGCTGATGGCCGAGAGTTACCGTTTGCAGAAGGAGCTGTCAGAGCTGAAGCCGGCGCGGGAGCGCCGGAAGGTTCACATCAAGGGCATCGTCGGAGACAGTCCGGCTCTGCGTTCGCTGCTCGAGCAGATCACGATCGTGGCGAAATCCAATTCTACCGTGCTGTTGCGCGGCGAATCCGGCACCGGCAAGGAACTGATCGCCAAGGCCATTCACGAGCTGTCGCCGCGCGCGAAAGGCCCGTTCATCAAGATCAATTGCGCCGCATTGCCGGAATCGGTCCTGGAGTCCGAGCTGTTCGGTCATGAAAAGGGAGCGTTTACCGGCGCGCTCAATGCGCGCAAGGGGCGCTTCGAACTCGCCGACAAGGGTACGCTTTTCCTCGACGAAATCGGGGAGATCTCGCCCGCTTTCCAGGCCAAGCTTCTGCGCGTGCTTCAGGAACAGGAATTCGAGCGGGTTGGCGGCAATCACACCATCAAGGTCGACGTGCGCGTGGTCACGGCTACCAACAGGAATCTCGAGGAAGCGGTCGCCCGCAAGGAATTCCGCGCCGACCTTTATTATCGCATCAGCGTGGTGCCGATCCTGATGCCGCCGCTGCGCGAGCGGCGCAGCGACATCCCGCAGCTTGCCGGCGAATTCCTGAGGCGCTTTAACGGCGAGAACGGCCGGACCCTGACCTTCGACGCGACGGCGATGGAAGTGCTGATGGGCTGCGGCTTTCCAGGCAATGTCCGCGAACTTGAGAATTGCGTCCAGCGGACCGCGACATTGGCGCATGGTCCTTCGATCGTGATGGAGGATTTCGCCTGCCGCCGAAACGAATGCCTGTCCGCCATGTTGTGGAAAGGCCATTCGGAAGTAGCGCCGCAGCGGTTGCGGCCCGCGATCCCGCTTCCGGTGTTGCCGGTCGCCACTGCGGCCAGCGCCGCGAGCAGCTCGACATCGTCAAGTCAGCCCGCGACGGCCTTCGTTGCAAGGCCTGCGGGTTCGACGGAAGCGAATTGGGAACAGATGTCCGAAAGGGATCGTTTCATTGCGGCGATGGAGAAGTCCGGCTGGGTCCAGGCCAAGGCCGCCCGCATTCTCGGATTGACGCCGCGCCAGATCGGCTATGCTTTGAAGAAGCATGGCATTGAGGTCAAGCACCTCTAGCTAGCGCCTTCGTCGCGATAGATCGATACGGGATTCCGGATCCCCGGCTTGTCGCATTTTCTTGATGCGAACGACTACCCACACCGGATCGAATCCGGGGCAGGCTTTCGCTTGAAATGCTCTAACCCTGACTGTCGTAGTTGCGACAGCCTGTCGTGGGCGCGACAGGGCGCTGATCGGCGCCAACCGCAAATATCGGTTGCAAATCAAGGACCTGACTTCTGGCACGCTGCTTGAAAGGGAGATGCCGTCCGGCATCGACGCGCCTTCGGAGTCACGAGATGGCCTACAAAATCATCGCCTCGCAATGCACGGTATGCGGCGCTTGCGAATTCGAGTGTCCCAACGCCGCCATCCGTCTCAAGAACGATATGTACATTATCGATCCGAAGAAATGCACCGAATGCGTCGGGCATTTCGACACGCCGCAATGCGCGGTGGTTTGTCCGGTCGAAAATACCTGCGTGCCCGCGTAAGGAGTGGCCGCGATGGCAAACCACAGCAGCAACGCCAGGGTATCGAGCGGGGTCATTGCGTGGTTTGGACGAGTTCTGATGGCGCTGGTCGCTGGTGAGGAGTTGCGCGTGCGCCGGGTGATTGCGGGCGTAGTGACACGGACGCGCCGAGGTCACGTCCTGGATTTGAATGCGAATTGGCATGCCGGGCACGATCCGGCAGCCAATCCGCGGGTGGAGTGACGAATGGCAGCCGTGCAGGAAACCGTCGAGCGGGTTCGCAGCGTCGACGTCGAGCAATACAAATACGGGTTCGTCACCGAGATCGAGTCCGATAAGGCCCCCAAGGGGCTATCGGAAGATATCGTCCGCTTCATCTCGGCGAAAAAGAACGAACCGGCCTGGATGCTGGAGTGGCGGCTCGGAGCCTACCGGCGCTGGCTGACCATGACCGAGCCGAAATGGGCCCGCGTCGACTATCCCAAGATCGATTACCAGGATCTCTACTACTACTCGGCGCCGAAGCCGAAGAAGACGATCGGCTCTCTCGACGAGCTCGATCCGGAAATCCTGAAGACCTACGAGAAGCTCGGTATTCCCTTGCGCGAAGTCGAGATGCTCGAAGGCGTAGTGCGCAAGGAGGGCGAGAGCGCCTCCGGCGAACGCCGTATCGCGGTCGACGCGGTATTCGATTCAGTGTCGGTTGCCACCACCTTCCAGAAGGAATTGAAGCAGGCCGGCGTGATCTTCATGCCGATCTCGGAGGCGATCCGCGAGTATCCCGAGCTGGTACAGAAATATCTCGGCACGGTGGTGCCGACCTCGGACAACTATTTCGCCACGCTGAACTCGGCGGTGTTCTCCGACGGCTCGTTCGTCTATGTGCCGCCGGGCGTGCGCTGCCCGATGGAGCTGTCGACGTATTTTCGCATCAACGAGCGCAACACCGGCCAGTTCGAGCGCACCCTGATCATCGCCGACAAGGGCGCTTATGTCAGCTACCTCGAAGGCTGCACCGCGCCGCAGCGCGACGAGAACCAGTTGCACGCCGCCGTGGTCGAGCTGGTGACGCTCGACGACGCCGAGATCAAATATTCGACGGTGCAGAACTGGTACCCCGGCAATTCCGAAGGGGTCGGCGGCATCTACAATTTCGTCACCAAGCGGGGCGACTGCCGCGGCAACAATTCGAAGATCTCCTGGACCCAGGTCGAGACCGGCTCGGCCATCACCTGGAAATATCCGAGCTGCCTCCTGCGCGGCGATAATTCCCGTGGTGAATTCTATTCGATCGCGATTTCGAACGGCCACCAGCAGATCGATTCCGGCACCAAGATGATCCATCTCGGCAAGAACACGACCAGCCGGATCATCAGCAAGGGCATCGCCGCCGGTGTGTCGCAGAATACCTATCGCGGCCTCGTCACCGCCCATCGCAAGGCCACCGGCGCGCGCAATTTTACGGCGTGCGATTCCTTGTTGATCGGCGACAAATGCGGTGCGCACACCGTGCCCTATATCGAGGCCAAGAATTCTTCCGCGCTATTCGAGCACGAAGCCACCACGTCGAAGATATCCGAGGATGTGCTGTTTTACTGCGTGCAGCGCGGGCTGTCGCAGGAAGAGGCCGTCGGCCTCGTCGTCAACGGCTTCGTCAGAGACGTGCTGCAGCAGCTGCCGATGGAATTCGCGGTGGAAGCACAGAAGCTGATCTCGATCTCGCTGGAAGGATCGGTCGGATGATGGTGCCGGTTCAAACAGGCAACGGAGGCATTTCGCGATGACGCCACTGCTCGAAATCCGCAATCTTCAGGCCAAAATCGGCGGCCGGAAGATTCTCAACGGTCTGGACCTCACGGTGAACGCCGGCGAGATCCACGCCATCATGGGACCGAACGGGGCGGGCAAGTCGACGCTGTCCTATGTGCTCGCCGGCAAGCCCGGCTACGAGATCACCGGCGGCGAAATCCTGTTCAAGGGCGAGAACCTGCTGGAGATGTCGCCGGACGAGCGCGCTGCCAAGGGCGTGTTCCTGGCGTTCCAGTATCCGCTGGAAATCCCCGGCGTTGCCACCGTCACGTTTCTGCGCACCGCGCTCAACGCCCAGCGCCGCAAGCGCGGCGAAGAAGAGCTGTCGTCGCCGGACCTGCTCAAGCGCGTCCGCGAGATCGCCAGGAAGCTCGGCATCGATGCCGAGATGCTGCGTCGGCCGCTCAATGTCGGGTTTTCCGGGGGCGAGAAGAAGCGCAACGAGACGCTGCAGATGGCGCTGCTGGAGCCGCTGCTCTGCGTGCTCGACGAGACCGACTCCGGTCTCGACATCGACGCCTTGAAAATCGTCGCCAACGGCGTCAACCAGTTGCGATCGAGCGAACGTGGCATGATCGTGATCACGCATTACCAGCGGCTATTGGACTATATCGTGCCCGATGTCGTTCACGTGCTCTCTGCCGGACGGATCGTGAGGACCGGCGGCAAGGAGCTCGCGCTCGAGCTCGAAGCGACAGGGTATGCGCAGTATCAGGGCGAGGCGGCGTGACGGTCATGAACGCTGGAATCCGCCCCGTCAGGACGCAGGCCGAACTCGGTCTTGTCGATGTTTACACGACGTCGCGACAGGGCCTGCCCGGCGGCAGCGATATATCGGCGGTGCGCGCCGCCGCGTTCAATCATTTTGTGCTCTCCGGGCTGCCGCACCCCCGGGTGGAAGCCTGGAAATACACGGATCTGCGGCGGTTGATGCGGGATGCCAAGCCGCTGGCTGCTCCACCGGATGCCGAGGCAAAAGCGCGTGCGCATGATGCGGGCGGTTTGTTTGCGGCACTCGGCTTCAGGCGCTTGGTCGTCCTCAACGGCTCGTTCGTGCCGCAACTATCCGATCTCGACGGTCTCGAAACCGGTCTCCTTGTTCGTTCCATGGCAGACGCGCTGGCTCTGGATGAGCCTCTGTTGTCGCAGGGCCTGGGTCCGATGGTTCCGGCCGACGATCCGGCGCTCGCGCTCAACACCGCGCTGGCCGGCGACGGCGTCGTGATCACGGTTTCGCCCAATGTCACCATCGAAAGGCCGGTCCACCTCGTCTTCATCAATACCGGCGCAGCGCCGGCCGCGATGGTCACGCGATCGCTGGTAGTGGTCGGCGGCGGCGCCCGCGCCACCTTTGTCGAGACCCATGAAGGTCGCGACCAATCGGACTATCAGGTCAACACCGTGCTTCAGCTGGTGGTCGGCGACGAGGCGCAGGTCGATCATATCAAGATCACGCGCGAGGGAAGCGCCGCCATCCACGTCGCGACGCTGCTGGCCAATATCGGTGCCCGGGCAAAGTTCAATGAGCTCGGTTTCACGTCCGGCGGTGCCGTGGTTCGCAATCAACAGTTCGTGCTGCTGGCCGGAGAGGGCACCGAAGCGAACTTGCGCGGCCTGAGCCTGCTGGCTGACCGGCAGCATGTCGACACCACGCTTGCCGTCGACCACGCCGCCGCTGGCTCCCAGAGCCGCGAGGTCTTCAAGGCGGTCGTCGACGATGAGGCCCGCGCCGTGTTCCAGGGCAAGATCAGGGTCCGGCCAAAGGCGCAAAAGACGGACGCCAAGATGATGACCCGCGCGCTGCTATTGTCCGACAGCGCGGAAGCCGACGGTAAACCCGAGCTCGAGATCTTTGCCGACGATGTCCAGTGCGGTCACGGCGCCACGACGGGCTCCCTCGACGACCAGCTCAAATTCTACCTGATGGCCCGCGGCATCCCGCAAAAGGAGGCGGAGGCGTTGCTGATCCAGGCGTTTGCCGCCGAGGTGGTCGAGGCGATCGAGCATGACGGCCTTCGCGAGGCGTTGATGGAGGCCATGGTGGCCTGGCTGGGGCAACGAGGATGACGCCATGCATCCGGCGGTAAGGAATGGCAGCTATGACGTCGGCCGGGTCCGCGAGGATTTTCCGATTCTCGGGATGCAGGTCCACGGCAAGCCGCTGGTTTACCTCGACAATGCCGCTTCCGCCCAAAAGCCGAAGGCGGTTCTGGACCGCCTGACGCAGGCCTATACATCCGAATACGCGAACGTCCACCGCGGTCTGCATTATCTCGCCAACGCCGCAACCGAGGGCTACGAGGGCGCCCGGGAAAAGGTTGCCGGCTTCCTGAATGCCGGGCGCAGCGATGAAATCGTCTTCACCCGGGGCGCGACCGAGGCGATCAACCTCGTCGCCCAGACCTTCGGGCGCGAGCGGATCGGGCCGGGCGATGAAATCGTGCTCTCCATCATGGAGCACCACGCCAATATCGTTCCCTGGCATTTCCTGCGGGAACGCCAGGGCGCAGTCATCAAATGGGCGCCGGTGGATGAAGACGGCAATTTCCTGATCGACGAATTCGAGAAGCTGTTGACCGAGCGCACCAAGATGGTCGCCGTCACGCAGATGTCGAACGTTCTAGGCACCGTCGTGCCGGTCAAGGAGGTCGTGCGGATCGCGCATGCGCGGGGAATCCCGGTGCTCGTCGATGGCGCGCAGTCTTCCGTGCACCTGGATGTCGACGTCCGCGACATCGATTGCGATTTCTATGTCATCACTGGTCACAAATTGTACGGGCCGACCGGTATCGGCGCGCTCTACGGCAAGCACGAGCATCTCTCGGCGATGCCGCCCTTCAACGGCGGCGGCGAGATGATTCGCGAGGTGCACCGGGACCGCGTCAGCTACGGTGAACCGCCGCACCGGTTCGAGGCCGGGACGCCCCCGATCGTGCAGGCGATCGGGCTTGGCGCCGCCATCGACTACATCAACTCCATCGGTAAGAGCCGGATCAGGGCGCATGAAAGCTCACTCCTTGCCTATGCTCAGGACAGGCTGCGGGAGATCAATTCGCTGCGTATCATCGGAACTGCGGCCGAGAAGGGCGCCATCGTTTCGTTCGAAATGAAGAGCGCCCACGCGCATGATTTCGCGACCGTGATCGATCGCGCCGGCATCGCGGTCCGCGCCGGAACGCATTGCGCCATGCCGCTATTGGAACGCTTCGGCGTCACCGCGACCTGCCGGGCATCGTTCGCTCTCTATAACACCCACGACGAGGTCGACGTTCTGGCGCGTGCCCTCGCCAAGGCGCAGGAGTTCTTCGCATGAGCTTCCAGACCCCCAATCCGAAACCCGCAACAATCGGACGTGTCGTCCATGACGCGCGCCGGCGACGCGTGGGGCGAGGTCCAGGCGTGGTAGGCAAAGGCGAATTCAAGCCGGGCGACGCGGTGCGTTCGCTGACGCAGATCATAAATGACGGGATCTATCCCCATAGGGATATCGGCGAGACCCTGGTGTATCAGGGCGATGCGGGCATGGTTCGCGAAAGGTGGAGTTTTCTGGGGGAAAGCTACTACACGGTCGAATTCCTTACCCGTGCGGCCGTCGTCATCATGCGTGGCCGGGAGATGGCCCGCGCCGCGCGCCGAGGCGTCAGCCAGCGATACTAGCCATCCGGCATCGCAACGAGTGTGGGTCTATCCGAAAGCGCCTGCTGGGCATCGCTGCGGATGCGTGCGACCATCGAACGAAATCCGTTCGAGCGCTGCGGCGTGAGATGTTCGCGCAAGCCGAGGCGATCGAACAATGCGATCGGGTCGGCCGCCAGGATCTCGCTGGCCGGCTTGCCGGAGACGACTGCGAGCAGGATGGCAACGAGCCCGCGTACGATGTGGGCATCGCTGTCGCCATGGAAGTGGAGGACGGGTTGAGCGTCATCGAAACGAGCGGTGGTCGCCAGCCAGACCTGGCTGGCGCAGCCCTGGACCTTGTTCGCTTCGGTGCGTTGAAACTCGGACAGCGGGCTCATGCCGCGGCCGAGTTCGATGACATAGCGATAGCGGTCGTCCCATTCGTCGAGCAACGAAAAGTTGTCGATGATGTCATCGATCGCCGGAATATCTGCCGCAGGTGAATGGTCCATCGGTTTCGCTGCCTCTGTTCGCTGCCGCCTCGCGGATGTTGTCGTCGTTCCGCCTTCCGTCACCACGCAGCCGATAATGGCATCAGTCCAAGCATGGTCGGGGAAAGGTCGTGGTGCCCGAGCAGGGCATCAACCTTGCAATGAACGGAATCGAAGGTGATGGGTTTCCCCATCACATCGTGAGCCCCCCATTGCAGGCTGGCAATGGCGAGCGGGTCGTTGACGGAATTCGCCACGATCAGGATCTTCGCGCCGGGCAATCTCTTGGCGACCTCGGCCAAAGCGCCTTCTCCGTTGCCATGCACAAAGCCGATCCCGAGCAGGACGACGTCCGGCGTCCGGTCGGCGGCCTTGGCAAAGGCCTGATCGAGGCTCGTGAAGCCGTAGGTCTCGCTGTGGTCCTCCAGGATGAACTGGAGCGCCGATCGGATGACCTCGTCGCTCTCGACCACGAAGATGCGGTCGGTCGCGATCGGGTGGGAGGGTTCGAAACGGGTGCGCATGATGTCCTCGCTGGCTTGATCCGGTCCATCAAGCAAACGCCGTACCGCGGCGGGTAAGCCCGATTGCAACTGGTTTTCACAGCCCCGGCGTCAATTCTCGCGTCCGCGGATCGCCAAGTTGTTTTGTTTGAGACAGGTGCACGACCTGACGTCGGGTGACGGGCAGCTATGTCGGGTTTGCAACAAGCGTCTCGTTCCCCGTCCGAGTCCGTTATGTATTTAGAATCAATGAAAATTTTATCGCCGGCCGGCGCTGGCACAGTCGTTGCAAACCATGTTTGCGCAAGGCGATGGTTGCTGGCTGCCAGCCCTCGAAGACGGAAAAGCAAAGTCCGTAACCGCGCCGCGCGATGGGGATCGACCGAGATCGAGCTGCGCGGCTCGCGTGTACTGGCGAAACTGCAATCGGGTACCGAGGAGAACAAAATGGCTGCACTACGACAAATCGCGTTTTACGGCAAAGGGGGCATCGGCAAGTCGACGACCTCGCAGAACACGCTGGCGGCGCTGGCGGAGATGGGTCACAAGATCCTGATCGTCGGCTGCGACCCCAAGGCCGACTCGACCCGCCTGATCCTGCACGCCAAGGCGCAGGACACCATCCTCAGCCTGGCGGCGGCCGCCGGCAGCGTCGAGGACCTCGAGATCGAAGAGGTCATGAAGGTCGGTTACCGCGATATCCGCTGCGTCGAGTCCGGCGGTCCGGAGCCCGGCGTCGGCTGCGCCGGCCGCGGTGTCATCACCTCGATCAATTTCCTCGAGGAGAACGGCGCCTATGAGGACATCGACTACGTGTCCTACGACGTGCTCGGCGACGTCGTTTGCGGCGGCTTCGCGATGCCGATCCGCGAGAACAAGGCGCAGGAAATCTACATCGTGATGTCCGGCGAGATGATGGCGATGTATGCCGCCAACAACATCTCCAAGGGCATTCTGAAATACGCCAATTCCGGCGGCGTGCGCCTCGGCGGCCTGGTCTGCAACGAGCGCCAGACCGACAAGGAACTCGAGCTGGCGGAAGCGATGGCCAAGAAGCTCGGCACCCATCTGATCTACTTCGTGCCGCGCGACAACATCGTGCAGCACGCGGAACTGCGCCGCATGACCGTTCTGGAGTATGCCCCGGACTCGGTTCAGGCCGGTCACTACCGCAGCCTCGCCGAGAAGATCCACAACAACGGCGGCAAGGGCATCATCCCGACCCCGATCACCATGGACGAACTCGAGGACATGCTGATGGAGCACGGCATCATGAAGCCGGTCGACGAAGCCATCGTCGGCAAGACCGCTGCCGAACTCGCCGCCGAAGCCGCGATCGCGGCGGCCTGAGGCCATCAATCGCTCATATCCGGTCCCTCCTGGGGAGGGGCCGGACCCAAGCACCGCAAACGATCAAGCGAGGACAATCAAAATGAGTTTAGCCACGACGCAGAGCGTTGCAGAGATCAAGGCCCGCAACAAGGAACTGATCGAAGACGTTCTGAAGGTATATCCGGAAAAGACCGCGAAGCGCCGCGCCAAGCACTTGAGCGTGCATGAGGCAGGCAAGTCCGATTGCGGCGTGAAGTCGAACATCAAGTCGGTCCCCGGCGTCATGACGATCCGCGGCTGCGCCTATGCCGGCTCCAAGGGCGTGGTGTGGGGCCCGATCAAGGACATGATCCACATCAGCCACGGCCCGGTGGGCTGCGGCCAGTATTCCTGGGCGGCGCGGCGTAACTACTACATCGGCACGACGGGCATCGACACCTTCGTCACCATGCAGTTCACCTCCGACTTCCAGGAGAAGGACATCGTCTTCGGCGGCGACAAGAAGCTCGCCAAGATCATGGACGAGATCCAGGAGCTGTTCCCGCTCAACAACGGCATCACCGTGCAGTCGGAATGCCCGATCGGCCTGATCGGCGACGA
Organism: Bradyrhizobium sediminis; assembly: GCF_018736085.1. Classification (NCBI taxonomy): domain Bacteria; kingdom Pseudomonadati; phylum Pseudomonadota; class Alphaproteobacteria; order Hyphomicrobiales; family Nitrobacteraceae; genus Bradyrhizobium; species Bradyrhizobium sediminis. Next base: position 1,736,933 of record NZ_CP076134.1, read on the forward strand.
CATCGAGGCCGTCTCCAAGCAGAAGTCGAAGGAATACGAAGGCAAGACCATCGTCCCGGTCCGTTGTGAAGGTTTCCGCGGTGTCTCCCAGTCGCTCGGTCACCACATCGCCAACGATTCGATCCGGGACTGGGTGTTCGACAAGATCGCTCCGGACGCGCCGCCGAAGTTCGAGCCGACGCCCTACGACGTGGCCATCATCGGCGACTACAACATCGGCGGTGACGCCTGGTCGTCCCGCATCCTGCTCGAGGAGATGGGCCTGCGCGTGATCGCCCAGTGGTCGGGCGACGGCAGCCTGGCCGAGCTCGAAGCTACCCCCAAGGCCAAGCTCAACGTGCTGCACTGCTACCGCTCGATGAACTACATCTCGCGCCACATGGAAGAAAAGTACGGTATTCCGTGGTGCGAGTACAATTTCTTCGGACCGAGCAAGATCGCCGAGTCGCTGCGCAAGATCGCCGGCTTCTTCGACGACAAGATCAAGGAAGGCGCCGAGCGCGTCATCGCCAAGTACCAGCCGCTGATGGATGCGGTGATCGCAAGATACCGGCCGCGCCTCGAAGGCAAGACCGTGATGCTGTTCGTCGGCGGACTGCGGCCGCGCCACGTGATCGGCGCCTATGAAGACCTCGGCATGGAGGTGGTCGGCACCGGCTACGAATTCGGCCACAACGACGACTACCAGCGCACGGCCCAGCACTACGTCAAGGACGGTACGCTGATCTATGACGACGTGACCGGATACGAGTTCGAGAAGTTTGTCGAGAAGGTCCAGCCGGATCTGGTCGGCTCGGGCATCAAGGAGAAGTACGTGTTCCAGAAGATGGGTGTGCCGTTCCGGCAGATGCACTCCTGGGACTACTCCGGTCCCTACCACGGCTATGACGGGTTCGCGATCTTCGCGCGCGACATGGACATGGCCATCAACTCGCCGATCTGGAAGAAGGCCACGCCGCCCTGGAAGGCGGCGCCGAAGCCTACACTGATGGCAGCGGAGTAACCGGCTCACATCGGCTCCCCCTCGATCGGGGGAGCCGGCAGCCAGGATCGACACACGAATTTTGAAAGGGTGCCACCATGACGCAGAATGCAGACCACGTGCTCGACCATTTCGAGCTGTTCCGCGGTCCGGAATACCAGCAGATGCTGGCGAACAAGAAGAAGATGTTCGAGAACCCCCGCGATCCCGCCGAGGTCGAGCGCATCCGCGAATGGGCCAAGACGCCGGAATATCGCGAGAAGAATTTTGCGCGCGAAGCCTTGACGGTGAACCCGGCCAAGGCCTGCCAGCCGCTCGGCGCGGTATTCGCGGCGGTGGGATTCGAAGGAACCATTCCTTTCGTTCACGGCTCGCAGGGCTGCGTCGCCTATTATCGCAGCCACCTGTCACGGCATTTCAAGGAGCCGAGCTCCTGCGTTTCATCGTCGATGACGGAAGACGCCGCAGTGTTCGGCGGCCTCAACAACATGATCGACGGCCTCGCCAATACCTACAGCATGTACAAGCCGAAGATGATCGCCGTCTCCACCACCTGCATGGCGGAAGTGATTGGCGACGACCTCAATGCCTTCATCAAGACGTCGAAAGAGAAGGGTTCCGTGCCTGCGGAATACGACGTCCCGTTCGCGCATACGCCGGCCTTCGTCGGTAGCCATGTCACCGGCTATGACAATGCGCTAAAGGGCATTATCGAGCATTTCTGGGACGGCAAGGCGGGAACCGCGCCCAAGCTGGAACGCCAGCCGAACGAGAAGATCAACTTCATCGGCGGTTTCGACGGCTACACCGTCGGCAACACCCGCGAGGTCAAGCGCATCTTCGAGACGATGGGAATCGAGTACACGATTCTCGCCGACAACAGCGACGTGTTCGATACGCCGACCGACGGCGAGTTCCGCATGTACGACGGCGGCACCACGCTGGAGGATGCCGCGAACGCGATCCACGCCAAGGCGACGATCTCGATGCAGCACTATTCCACTGAAAAGACGCTGCCGTTCATCGCCGGGCACGGCCAGGAAGTGGTGTCGTTCAATCACCCGATCGGGGTGTCGGCGACCGACGATTTCATCATGGCGCTGTCGCGGATTTCCGGCAAGGAGATACCGGAGCAGCTGGCCCGCGAGCGCGGACGGCTGGTCGACGCAATGGCGGATTCGAGCGCGCACATTCACGGCAAGAAATTCGCGATCTACGGCGATCCGGATCTTTGCCTCGGCCTGGCGGCATTCCTGCTCGAACTCGGCGCCGAACCCACCCATGTGCTGGCGACGAACGGTACCAAGCAATGGGCGGAAAAGGTCCAGGCGGTGTTCGACAGTTCGCCGTTCGGCCAGAATTGCCACGTCTATCCGGGCAAGGATCTCTGGCACATGCGCTCGCTGCTGTTCACCGAGCCGGTCGATTTCCTGATCGGAAATACCTACGGCAAGTATCTGGAGCGCGACACCGGCACGCCGCTGATCCGGATCGGCTTCCCGATCTTCGATCGTCATCACCATCACCGCTATCCGGTCTGGGGCTACCAGGGTGGGATGAACGTGCTGGTGTGGATCCTCGACAAGATCTTCGACGAGATCGACAGGAACACCAACGTTCCCGCGAAGACCGACTACAGCTTCGACATCATCCGCTAGGGATGATCGCGACAACTGCCTCGCCGCCGCTCCGGCATATCGGGACCGGCGGCGAGGCAGGTCTACCGAAGGCGAAGGTTTCGCTGTCGGGGCGTGGGCAAGCCGTTCTGTGGATAGGAGAGACGAATGAGTTCGCTGTCGGCCACGATCCAGGATGTGTTCAACGAGCCCGGCTGCGGCAAGAACGCGAACAAATCGGAGGCCGAGCGGAAGAAGGGCTGCACCAAGCAGCTTCAGCCAGGCGGCGCCGCCGGCGGTTGCGCCTTTGACGGCGCCAAGATCGCGCTGCAGCCTCTGACCGACGTTGCCCACCTTGTCCACGGCCCGATCGCCTGCGAAGGAAACTCCTGGGACAACCGCGGCGCCAAATCGTCCGGCTCGAATATCTGGCGCACGGGATTTACCACCGACATCAACGAGACCGACGTCGTGTTCGGCGGCGAAAAGCGGCTCTACAAGGCTGTCAAGGAAATCATCGAGAAGTACGACCCGCCGGCGGTCTTCGTCTACCAGACCTGCGTTCCCGCCATGATTGGCGACGACATCAACGCGGTGTGCAAGGCGGCCAGCCAGAAATTCGGCAAGCCGGTCATTCCCGTCAACTCGCCCGGCTTCGTCGGGCCGAAGAATCTCGGCAACAAGCTCGCCGGCGAAGCGCTGCTCGAGCACGTGATCGGAACGCAGGAGCCGGACTTTACCACGCCCTATGACCTCAACATCATCGGGGAATACAATCTCTCCGGCGAGTTGTGGCAGGTGAAGCCGCTGCTCGACGAACTCGGCATTCGTATTTTCTCCTGCATCTCGGGCGACGGCAAGTATCGCGAAGTCGCCTATTCGCACCGTGCGCGTGCGGCGATGATGGTGTGCTCCAAGGCGATGATCAATGTCGCCCGCAAGATGGAAGAGCGCTACGGCATCCCGTTCTTCGAGGGATCGTTCTACGGCATCGAGGATACCAGCGACTCCTTGCGCGAAATTGCGCGGCTTCTGATCGAGCGCGGCGCGCCGGACGAGTTGATGGCGAGGACCGAAGCGGTGATCGTCCGCGAGGAGGCAAAGGCCTGGGCTACGATCGAGCCGTACAAGCCGCGTTTTGCGGGCAAGAAGGTCCTGCTGATCACCGGCGGCGTCAAGTCGTGGTCGGTGGTTGCCGCCTTGCAGGAAGCCGGCCTCGAGCTGGTCGGTACCAGCGTCAAAAAATCGACCAAGGAGGACAAGGAGCGCATCAAGGAGCTGATGGGCCAGGACGCCCACATGATCGACGACATGACGCCGCGCGAAATGTACAAGATGCTGAAGGACGCCAAGGCCGACATCATGCTCTCGGGCGGCAAGTCGCAATTCGTCGCCCTGAAGGCGGCGATGCCCTGGCTCGATATCAACCAGGAGCGCAGCCACGCCTATATGGGTTACGTCGGCATGGTGAAGCTGGTCTCGGAAATCGACAAGGCGTTGTTCAATCCGGTGTGGGAGCAGCTCCGCCGGCCGGCGCCGTGGGAGAATGCCGGGAAGAATTGGCAGGCCAAGGCGATCGCGCAGATGGATGCCGAAGCCGCCGAGCTTGCCGCCGATCCGGAGGCGGCGGAAAAGGCCCGCCGCGCCAGGAAGATATGCCATTGCAAGACAGTCGATCTCGGCACCATCGAGGACGCGATCGCGGCGCATGCGCTGACGACGAGGGATGGCGTCAAGCAACACACCAACGCCTCCGGAGGCTGCGGCGCATGCGCGGGGCGGATCGAGGACATCCTGGCGGCGTTGCCGGCCACGGCAATGCCGGCGGTTCCGGTCCTGCAGGCGGCGGAGTAGGGCCCCGCCATGGCGATCGTCACCGTCGGCAAGAAGGCCTGCTCGGTCAATCCGCTGAAGATGAGCCAGCCGATCGGTGGTGCGTTCGCCTTCATGGGGCTGCGCGGGTCGATGCCGCTTCTGCACGGCTCGCAGGGATGCACGTCCTTTGGACTGACGCTCTTCGTTCGGCATTTCAAGGAAGCCGTGCCGCTGCAGACCACGGCGATGAGCGAAGTCGCGACCGTGCTCGGCGGCTATGAGAACGTCGAGCAAGCCATCCTCAACATCTATAACCGGACCAAGCCGGAGATCATCGGCATCTGCTCGACGGGCGTGACCGAGACCAAGGGCGACGATGTCGAAGGCTACATCAGGCTAATCCGGCAGAAGCATCCGCAACTCGCCACCTTCCCATTGGTCTATGTCCCGACGCCCGACTTCAAGGATGCGTTCCAGGACGGCTGGGAGAAGACCGTCGCACGCATGGTCGAGGTGCTGGTCGAGACGCCGAAGACGGCTGCTCGACGTGATCCCAAACAGGTCAATGTTCTCCCCGGATGTCACCTCACGCCGGGAGATATCGACGAGATCAGGACGATCATCGAGGATTTCGGGCTCGAGCCCTCGTTCCTCCCCGATCTCGCAGGCTCGCTCGACGGACACATTCCTGAGGAGTTCGTGCCGACGACGATCGGCGGCATCGGCGTCGAGGAGGTGGCCACCATGGGCCTCGCCTCCTGGACCATCGCCATCGGCGCCCAGATGCGGCGCGCTGCGGAGGCCATGGAGAAGAAGACGGGAACGCCCTTCAAGCTGTTCGAGCGGCTGTGCGGTCTCCTTCCCAATGACGAATTCCTGGTGTTTCTGAGCGAGATCAGTGGCCGGCCGGTGCCGCTGAAATACCGGCGTCAGCGCGGCCAACTGGCCGACGCCATGCTGGACGCGCATTTTCATATCGGCGGCCGGAAGCTTGCGATCGGCGCCGAGCCGGATCTGCTGTTCGATCTCTCTAGCATGCTGCAGGAGATGGGGGCCAAGGTGACGGCGGCGGTGACGACGACGCAGTCGCCGGTGCTGGAGCGGATCAAGACCGAGGAAGTATTGATCGGCGACCTCGAGGATCTCGAGAACCTTGCCAAGGACCGGGGCTGCGATCTGCTCATCGCCCATTCGCACGGCCGCCAGGCGGCGGAGCGGCTGAAGATTCCATTCTATCGCGCGGGTTTTCCGATGTTCGATCGGCTCGGCGCCGGACACCAGCTTTCGGTCGGCTATCGGGGCACCCGGGATCTGATCTTCGACATCGCCAATCTCATCATCGCCGACCACGAGGACAATCGCCAGCCGACGCCCGACACCTGGCGGATCGAGGGCGCCGGCGCCCCTGGCGAGGGTGTCGCGGCCTCGCTGCACTGACCGACACACGAGAGGAAGGACGACGCCATGAAAATCGCATTCGCGACCCAGGACTTGAAGCGCGTCGACGCTCATTTCGGCTGGGCCAAGAACATCGCGATCTATGAGATCGGCCCGCAGGGGCACCGCTTCCTCGAAGCCGTCCAGTTCGACGGCGATCTCAAGGAGGACGGCAACGAGGACAAGCTGGCGCCGAAGATCGAGGCGATCAAGGATTGCGCCATCCTGTACGTCGCCGCCATCGGAGGCTCCGGTGCGGCAAGGGTGGTCGCGAACAACATCCATCCGATGAAGGTCAATCAACCCGAGGAGATCACGGATCTGCTCGGCAAGCTGGAGGATGTCCTGAAGGGCACGCCCCCGCCCTGGTTGCGCAAGGCGCTGTTGAAGGACCAGGAACGAACCCTCGATTTCGAAGATCAGGATTAGGGAAGACCATGGCCGAGATTGCTGCAGTACTCGAACCCACGCCCGCGGCGGAGGCGCCGTTCGTCAAGGAGCTCATCAAGATATGGCGGGCCCAGGACTCCCACGGCGCATGGGAGGGCAAGAGCGACCTCACGCTGCTTGAGCCGTACATCCTGGACAAGGAAGCGCGCCGCGCGCTGCCGATCATCGGCGATCCCGATCCGGAAACCATCTGGCGGATGGAGCTGTTTTTCAACGCGGTGGCGCTGTCGATCGAGCGCGCGACCGGCGTCATGATCTCCCCGATGCTGAAGATGAGCCACGAAGGATTCGGCCGCATGGTCCTGATCGGGGGGCGGCTGATCGTCGTCAACAAGCAGCTGCGCGACGTTCACCGTTTCGGATTCGACAATCTCGGCAAGCTGGCCGAGGAGGGCGAAAAATACGTCAAGGCCGGCGTCGAGATGATCGAGAAGTTCAGGCCTGTTGCTGATTATTGAGGGGACCATGAGTGATCTGGAAACGCTGAAGGCCGAAATCAAGAAACTGTCCGCGAAGGCGACGCAGGCCAAGATGGACCTGCATGACCTGTCCGAGGAGTTGCCGCTGCAATGGGAGTCGATCCTGAGCGTGGCGCAGCGGGCCCACGACGCCTTCGCCGAGCTGGAGCAGAAGCGCGCGGCCTTGAAGAGTCTCGAATCGGCTTAACGCGAAGGCGCTCGCATCATGTCCAATGCAACCCGCGACGGCCGCGACTGGAACCCGGCATATCTGCTCGCCATCGACGAGAAGAAATGCATCGGCTGCGGCCGCTGCTTCAAGGTTTGCGGCCGTGACGTGATGACCCTGAAGGGTCTGAACGAGGAGGGGGAGCTCGTCGCGCTCGACGATGACGAGGACGACGAGATTGAGAAGAAGATCATGGTGATGAATGACGACGGAGCCTGTATCGGCTGTGGCGCCTGCGCCCGGGTCTGTCCGACCAGTTGCCAGACTCACGGCCTGGCGCCCGCTACGACGGGCTGACGCAGAAAGAGCGAGCACTTCCGGGCCATCATGAGCAAGACGTCCTTCGCCAAATTCGGTATCGGCCAGGTCATCCGCCACCGCGTTTATGAGTTCCGCGGCGTGGTGTTCGATGTCGATCCGGAATTTGCCGACTGCAGCGGAACGCACGACGCGATTCTTGTCGAGTTGCGGTCACGCCGGGACCAGCCGTTCTACTACCTGTTCGCCGAGAACGACCAGAACCCCTATATCGCCTACGTCTCCGAGCAGAACCTGATGCCCGATCCGACCGACGAGCCGGTCAGTCATCCGCAGCTCGACCATCTGTTCGCGCGCGATGAGAACGGCGGCTATCGCTGGCGCAACGTGATGATCAACTAGCGCAATAGTGATCCCGCGAACCAAGTCGTGTTAGGATCGAACCCTGTCAGGCTCAGGAGACGTCCCCAATGTTTATCGCCATGAACCGATTCCGTGTTGCCAAGGGATCTGAAGCGGATTTTGAACACGTTTGGGCTTCACGCGACAGCCATCTCGACAAGGTGCCGGGCTTTGTCGAGTTTCACCTTCTCAGAGGTCCCGAAGCTGAGGATCACACGCTTTACGCTTCTCATACGGTCTGGGAAGATTTTGCTACCTTTGAAGCGTGGACGAAATCCGAGGCCTTCCGTGCCGCGCACAGTCGAGCAGGCGGCAACAAGCCGCTCTATCTTGGGCCCCCGCAGTTCGAGGGGTTTGAGGTGCTCCAGACGGTAGGACGCGGCAAGACCGTGGCGGCATGACTCGCAAGGCGGCAAGTGGCCGGCGGCGGTCTCGTCTGAAAATGACCCGCCGGGACCCTCCGAATTGTTCTGCCGACTGGTTGCTCCGGGCGGCCTCCGGCCCTCCTCTGGAGGACGCGAGCAGGCCGGGCGGCTTATGCGAATTTGGACGACATTGACATGGATCAATGCAGGAGGGAACCAGCGCTTAGACTCGTTGGTTTCCTGGGGGCACGGATGCGAAGCTTGCATGCTGCAACGGAGGTCCATCATGTCCATAGCTCCCACACTCCAGCGATATTTGACTGCGGAAAACATTCAATACGATGTGATCCCGCATGACCCCACCATGTCGTCCGCGCGTACCGCCGAGGCGTGCCGGATTTCGGGGGACTGTTTGGCCAAGGCGATCGTGCTGCGGCGCGATGCCGGCTACTTGCTGGCCGTCCTGCCGGCATCGCGTCACCTTCGCCTTTCGGCTTTGAGGAACCAGCTTGGCGAGGACGTTGAAATGGCCGGGGAGTCCGAGATCGATCGGCTGTTCCCGGATTGCGCGCATGGGGCAGTTCCACCCCTCGGTCACTGTTATGCACTGCCGCTCATCGTGGACGACAGCATCGAGGCGCAGCCGGAGATCTATATGGAGGCGGGCGATCACGAGACGCTGCTCCATATGAGTCATGCGCAGTTTGCTCACCTGGTGGCAAGCGCACGACACGGCCGCTTTAGCGAGAAGCTGCCTGGCAGTTCCATTGTTTGGGAGTAAGCTGCCTTGGTTCAGGAATCTCGCCGGCAGCTAGTGTCCGAGGGAGGATTCGAATGACTTCGGTGCGACAGCTGCTTGATCATAAGGGCAGGAAGATCTGGTCTATTCACCCGGATGCTACCGTCTTCGATGCCGTGGCGAAGATGGCCGAAAAGGACGTGGGATCGCTGCTGGTAATGGAAGACGACAAGCTCGTTGGCATCATCACCGAAAGGCACTATGCGCGGAATGTTGTTCTCAAGGGCAAGACGTCTCCCGCAACGCCCGTGCGGGACATCATGGAAAGACGCGTCGTCATTGCGCGGCCGGAACAAACCGTTGAGCAGTGCATGGCCCTCATGAGCGATAAGCGCGTGCGTCATCTGCCGGTGTTCGAGGGAAAGAAGCTGGTTGGCATTGTTTCGATCGGCGACCTTGTCAAGAGCATAATCGGCGATCAGAAGTTCACGATTGATCAGCTCGTACACTACATCCACGGGTGAACAGCCGCCGTGGGCGGCTGCATACGATCCCGGACGGCTGATACTTATTCGATACCCTGCTCGCGAGCCTTCCACATCGCCGCGATCCGGAAGCGTTCGTTGATGGCGGCGGGACTGGCGAGGATCTCCGCCTCCGCCTGCTTGAAGGCGTTCGCTACGATCTCGGCCTCCTCGCGCGTCAGTGCCACCCTCCCGGCCATGTGCGTGGCTTCCGGCATGACCGTCCAGATCGCGCGCTTGTTGGGGTGCATCTTGACCTCGATCAGCTCGAACGCCTCAAGCTCTCCGTCGAGGCAGATCGCCAATCCGATCACTTCCAGCCTTCGGCCGTCCTGGGTGGTCTTTACCAACGTCGCCATGGTCAATCCGCCTCCTGCGCTGCGAGCCAGCTGTAACCGCCCTGATCCCAGAGTTGGGCCAGCGTCTGGTCGGGTTTCCAGTCCGGAAATTGCAATCGGATGGCGTCATAGTCGGTCCGAAAGCGCACCGCATCCTCGCCTTGCAAATGCGCGGCGAAGAAATCAGCCTTCGAACGCAGGATGAAGGCGGCCCCGTCTTCGCTGCCCAGCAGTTCGTATTCCGTGCCCTGTGCGATCAGGCTGACCGATGCTTGATTTCCGCTCATGGGCGCATCTCCCGGTCGGATGAAGGTCTCACGCGGCAACGGCTGGCGTATCCTCCGCCAGTCCCCATTCCGCCCAGGAGCCGTCGTAGACGGCGGCGGTCTTGTGTCCGAGCAGATAGAGCCCGAGCGCTACCACGCAGGATGTTATGCCGGAGGCGCAGCTCGTCACGATCGGGCGTTCGAGATCGATCCCGGCCATGGCAAATCGCGCGGCGAGCATGTCCGGCGCAATGAATGCGCCGGTGTCGGGGTCAATCAGGTCGGCCCACGGAATGTTCGTCGCGTTCGGGATATGGCCGAGCTTCTTGAACGGGAAGACGTCTTGCTGGGTGCCGTCGAATTTGGCGGGGCCGCGGGCGTCGATGACCTGCGCTGCAGCGGTCGCGAGATTCTCCTGCATTTCGCTCAAGGTACGAACCAGCGCGGGATGATACGCGGCCGTGAACGATCTCGGCTCCGGCCGCACCATCGACATGTCGGACGGCCGCTTTTCCTTGGTCCATTTGCCGTAACCGCCTTCAAGCATGGTGACCTTGTCGTAGCCGAAGACCCGAAACATCCACCAGACCCGCGCCGCGGCCGCTCCACCATACAGCCGGTCGTAGACCACGACCCGGTCTCCGTCGCCTATTCCGAGCAATCCGACCTTCTTTGCAAAGTCCGACGCACTGGGCAGCATGTGTGGAAGCGGGCTCGACTTGTCGGCTATGTGATCGATGTCGAAATGCACGGAACCGGGAAGATGACGGCCACGATACTGCGTGCGCCCATCGAGATTCGTGCTGGCGTGATGCCAGGTGCAGTCGAGGATCCGGACATCCGGGTCCGACAGATGCTCCGCAAGCCATTCGGTGCTTACCAGCGCTTCAGGATTTGCATAGGTCATCTCTGAATGATCTCCATGTCAGAAACTCGACAATCGTCGCCAAAGAGACATCTGACCGGCCGTTGCGATATGCCGGGCGGTAGCTCGGTGTTACGCCGTGGGCATCGGATAGCCGGTGCGCGGCCTCGTATCGTAGTATTCCGGCTTCTCCGGCCAGCCGCCCTCGGCGATGAATCTGAACGTCGTCAGCTTCACGGGCGCGCCTTGCGAGAATGAAACCTCGCTGAACTTGATCTCCCGGTCGCCAGGGCCTGCGGAGAAATCGGCAATGACAGTGCCGTCCGCATTGCGGGCGCGCGCGAAGCCGGGTGTGCCGACACTGCTTGCGGCAACGGGATTCGCGGCAAAGACCGGATTTTCGAGGCCGTCCGACCCCGCACCGAAGGCGGGTGAGGCAAAGGTGAATGTCGCCAGCGTCCCGCTGCGTTCGACGGGCTGATCGGCGGTCAGGGGGCGGGCGACCGAATAGATCGTCAATGTTCCGCCATCCAGCAGCGCCTTCAGCTCATCCTGGGAACAGCTGACGAAATCCAGTGTGACATTCATGCCAATCTCCATACGCAAGGGCGTTTGCGTATGGATTTATCAAGTTTTGTGCCAGTTGCCGGGGAAGCGGCGCGGATCGCCGATTTCGTCAGGCCGGATCGGATCTTGCGCGATTCTTGCAGAGCCCGGCCGGGTAGCGAGATCTGTAGGCTGATCGATGTTGGACACGGCGATCATTGGCGGCGGATTATGTGGCCTTGTGCTGGCGAGGAACCTGTGCCGGCAGGGCAGAGCCGTCGGTTTGTTCGAGGCGCGCAAACGCCTCGGTGGCCGCATCTTGTCGGCTACGAGCGCCGGCTCCGGCCTCGCGATGGACCTCGGTCCGACCTGGTTCTGGCCGGACACGCAGCCCCTGATAAAGAGTATCGTCGCCGAGCTCGGGCTTCCCGATATCGCCCAGCATGATGATGGTTCCGTGCTCCATCTGAAGGATCCGGATCAAGCGCCGGAGCGTATTGACGGGAAAATAATTCACCAAGGCGCCCGTCGTCTCCGGGGCGGCATGGCGCAGCTCGTCGATGCGCTGGCAGCGGGGTTGCCGCAGGGCCTGACTCATCTCGATCACGTGCTGACGAGCGTCCGCGATCGCGAGGATCATGTCGCGCTGACATTTGCTGCCGGCGACGGCATTGTCGAGATTACGGCACGACATGTCGTACTCGCCCTTCCGCCCCGGTTGCTGGAACAGCAGGTCCGATTCGAGCCGGATCTCGATGAAGCGACGCGCGAAGCCATGCGTGGCGCTGAAACGTGGATGGCGGCGCAGGCCAAAGTGGTCATCGCCTATGATCGCGCCTTCTGGCGCGAGGCCGGTCATTCCGGCAACGCCTTCGTAACCCACGAGCAGGCGGTGCTGGGCGAGATCTTCGACGCCTGCGATGGCGATCCGGCGAAGGCTGCGCTGGGAGGATTTCTCGCATTGTCGCCGGAGCTGCGCGCAAGCTTCAGCGCGGGCCTGCCGATGCTGATGGACAATCAAATGGCGCAGGTCTTTGGCGCAACTCTCGAACATGGCGAGCAGTATTTTCAGGATTGGGCGACGGAGCTCCATACATGCAGCGCGCTCGACCGGACGTCCGCGCGGACCGAACACGCCGGCGCCGCCAATCCGATGCTGCGCCGGGCGCATTGGAATGGAACATTGTATCTCGGCGGGTCGGAAACCGCGGCGCGCGGCGCCGGCTATCTGGAAGGTGCGCTCGAGGCAGCGCGGCGGATTGATCTCGCGCTCGAGCGCAAATCGGCCGAGGAGGGGGGCAGCGGATCGCATTCCCGTGCTGCCGGCGATGCCGCCGCCCCGATCAATGCTGCGAGCCTCGCGCGCTTCCGCGCCTGGGTTGCCGCGCAGCAAGATGCGGCGTTCGACGGCTACCGCCACCGGCTCAATCGCAGCCTCGCGGCCCAGCAGCGCGAGCAACTCACGCAGCGGGCCATCCTGGAGTCGATGGAAGAGGTCTTCGATCGCGCGCTCGCGGTGCTGGACGGTCTCGACTTCGACGTCGGCGCGGTCACGGTCGAGCACGGCCGCTCGTCGCTAACACCGGGCGTGCAGCAGCCGTTCGGCGACCTGATGCGCTCGGTTCTCGACGACGTCATCGCCTTCAATCGAACGTCCTGCGCGCTGTCGAACTTCCCGGACGAGCATCATTTGTCCAGGGAATATCGGCAGGTGATTCTCCGCGACATCGCCGCCGCATGGCTGGAATTTTCGCTGGCCGCCAACCGCCTGTTGCTGGCCAAGACGGATGCGCGCGACCGCCGCTTGCAGGCAGCAGGATTAACAGGCGTTTCATCATGAACGAGGACAAGATGACGGCTGATTTGGCCTATGCGATCTGCAGGATGAGCGATATCCCCAGCCAGCAGGCGAGGGGCTTTCAGCTGATGATCGTCGGGGACGATGGTGCGAAGCGGCCCTGGCCGATCCTCGTGGTTCGATGGGGCCGTCAGGTCTTCGGTTACGTCAACAAATGCCCGCATGACGGGGTCAATCTGGACTGGGAACGCAATCAGTTCATGGATCCGAACGGCATCCGTCTGATGTGCGGCAAGCACGGATCGTTGTTCGAACTCGGCACCGGCATCTGCGTGGACGGCCCCTGCAAGGGCCGTGGCCTGACACCGGTGGCACTGACCGTGCTGGATGACGACATCTGCGTGACAGGCGTGACGCTGGTCGAGGATGAAGAGGTCCTTCCCGACGACGAAGCGTGATCCCGGCTCGACCGCTCAGACGGGACGATTTTCGTTCCGGTTCTTCACCGGCTCCATCCGCGCCAGGCCTTCCTCGAAGCTGATGACGTCGTATTTGCCATCGAAGCCCGTCGCGGCGTCGAGCAGGTAGTCGAGCTTGCCGGCGGTATCGAGCTTCTTGACGTCGTTCTTGTCGATGCTCATCAGGTCCATCATCTCCTTCCAGACCGTGGATTCATCGCAAGGCAGGACATGGAAGGCGATGCCCCGAAGGGTAACGCGGTATTTCGCCAGAAGATCGATGTTGTTGCAGAACATGAAGTAGGTCCCGTTCGGGCTCAACAGGCCGTCCAGCACCTCGGACGCCACGTCCAGATAGGCAAAGGAGTGGATGTATCCCGCCAGGATCGGAATGGTGCTTTCGCCCTCCTGCGCGATGGTGAGAACCTGCTCGATCGAGAATTCCGGCGGGCGCTTTTCGTCGGCTACCTGGGCCTGGAACTTGAGCGCGATATCGCCCCGGAAGCCAAATCGGCCCGGCTTCTTCGTCGGGCTCTTGAGCACGGCGTTGAGCAGGCGTCCCTCCCGATCGAGCCGGCCGAGGGCAGTCTTCTCGATTGTCATCGGCGCGGTCATCTCGATCGTGGTCATGTGACATTCTCCGGTGTCAGACAAATCAGCGCCGCGTCGGCGCCGGTCTGACCCGTTATGCAAATTGTCTGCCGGTTCGCGTGGCGCGACTTCAACTCGTCGAAAGTGCCGATCGCCGGCCATTCCCTTCTTCCCGCGGCCATTCCGGCTTCCGCCCGAGCCCTCGTGACAGCGATCCGGCGGCGCAAAGCCGCCCTGTCGGAAACCTGACACGCGTCGCAAAGGCGACAGGTGATTGGCTGAAAAGCCCATCTTATCAAAGAATTGCGACGTGGCATGAGACTTGCCAATTCCTTTCTCAAGGGTCCTAGCAATGAGGGCGAGCAATGATCAATCTGACCGATAGTGCGCTGAACGCGGTACGCAACGCGATTTCCACGGCAAACAAGCCGGTCGACGGCCTGCGCATCATGGTCGAGGCGGGCGGCTGCGCCGGCTACAAATACATGCTGGGTCTGGTCGACGTGGTCGACCCCGACGACACCGTGATCGAGCGCGACGGCGTGCGCGTCTTCGTCGACAACAAGAGCCACGAATATCTTGCGGGTACGACGATCGACTTCGTGATCGCGCTCGAGGGGTCGGGCTTCACCTTCGAAAACCCGAACGCGAAGAACAGCTGCTCCTGCGGAAAATCGTTCGGTTGAGTCAACCGGCCGGAGCCGGCCGCGCCATGGAAAGAAATCAAGATCATGCTGATTGAAACCGAACATCTGAAGCATCTGCCGAGCGCGGACGCCGATCGCGCGGAGATCATCAAGGCGGTAATCGAGGAGATCCGCCCGAACCTGCAGCGGGACGGCGGCGACTGCCAGCTGATCGAGATCGACGGCAACAAGATCATGGTCAAGCTCACCGGCGCCTGCGTGTTCTGCAAGCTGAGCAGCGCCACGCTGGAAGGCATCCAGGCCCGCCTGGTCGAAAAGCTCGGCGAGTTCGTGCGTCTTATTCCCGTTGCCGGAGCTGCCAAGGCGCGGCATTGAAAGAGGCGTTCCGTGCGGCCGATCTATCTCGACAACAATGCGACGACGCGCGCGGATCCTGCCGTCGTCGCAGCCATGCTGCCGTATTTCTCGGAGCAGTTCGGAAATGCCTCGTCGGCGCACGCCTTCGGCAGTGAGGTGGCGGGGGCGGTGAAGCAGGCGCGCAAGAGCTTGCAGGCGCTGCTCGGTTCGGCCTTCGACCACGAAATCGTATTCACTTCTGGCGGTACCGAATCCGACAACGCCGCCATTCTGTCGGCCCTCGACAATCAGGACCGCCGTGACGAGATCGTCACGACCGCCGTCGAGCATCCTGCCATCCTGTCGCTGGTGGAATACCTCGCGGCGTCGCGCGGCATCAAAGCGCATTTCGTCGGGGTCGATTCGCGGGGTCGGCTGGATATCGAAGCCTATCGGCGCGCGCTCGGCCCGCGCACCGCGATCGCCTCGGTGATGTGGGCGAACAACGAGACCGGAGCGCTGTTCCCGGTCGAGCGGCTGGCCGTCATGGCACATGAGGCCGGCGCGCTGTTCCATACCGACGCCGTCCAGGCGGTCGGCAAGGTCCCGCTCGATCTGAAGGCGACCGCGATCGACATGCTGTCGTTGTCGGGACACAAGCTGCACGGACCCAAGGGCATCGGGGCGCTATACCTGCGCAAAGGTACGAAATTCAATCCGCTGATTCGTGGCGGACCCCAGGAGCGGCGGCGGCGCGGCGGCACGGAGAATGTACCGGCCATCGTTGGATTGGGAAAAGCAGCCGAGCTGGCGCTGACACAGATGCAGGACGAGCAGGCCGGCGTTCGTGCCCTGCGCGACCGTCTTGAATACGGCATCCTCAAGCTCGGCAATTGTTCGGTACTGGGGGACGCGGACAACAGACTTCCCAATACCTCCAATATCGCCTTCGAGCATCTCGAAGGCGAAGCCATCCTTCATCATTTGAACCGGGCGGGCATCGCAGCTTCGCTGGGCTCGGCCTGCGCCTCCGGTTCGATGGAGCCGTCGCACGTGCTGCGCGCGATGAATGTGCCGATGGCGGCACTGCGCGGCGCTATCCGGTTTTCACTGTCGCGCGACAATACGATCGATGACGTCGTCTGCGTATTGAATTTGCTGCCGGAGATCATTGCCAGGCTGAGGGCGTCGTCGCCGTCATGGCAGGAGCGCGCACATATCACGGCGAATCCATCCCGGTCCACGGAGCTGACCTCATGAAAGTTATGATTCGCCGTTCTCCTGAGACGGGGCTTTCGATCTACGTACCGAAAAAGGATCTCGAGGAGCCGATCGTCGAGTCCGAACACGAATCGCTGTGGGGCGGCTGGATCCGCATCGCCAACGGCTGGGTACTCGATCTGCCGGAAATGGCGGTGGGCACCTCGCTTCCCATCACGGTCAATGCCCGCAAACGCGGCCAGGAAAGTGAAGACTGATGAACGCCCCGATACCGTCGATTGATTTCCTGAAGCACGCCGACGCCGAGGCGACGCTGGCCGAGGTTGCTGCGGGACTGCGCGCAGGCACGGTCATTCCCTATCTGGGACCGGGGGTCGCCGAACTCTCGCAGTCCGCGGTGCCGATGAATCCGGAGGCGCTCGCGGCGTTCTTCGGCATCAAGGTCGCGCTGCCGCGGCGCGCCAAGGGCAATGCCTGGGCCGCCGCGCAGCATATCGAAAGCAACAAGCACCGCTCCACCGTTACCACATTGATGGCGGAGGCTTTCGCGGCGCCGGTGGAGCCGACGGCCCTGCATCGTTATCTTGCTTCGCTGCGCCTGCCGATGATCGTGGATGCCTGGTACGACGGCGCCATGCGCTCGGCGCTGAGGGAGCGGAGCGACTGGGGTGAGGTGCAGGGCATCACTCGCGCCGGTATCGGCGAAGACCGCTGGTACCGGTTTTACGACGCCGCCGGCGCCGAGACGGATCGAGCCGCGGCAAGCGGCTGGACCACCTTGCTCTACAAGCCTCATGGCAGCATCGCGCCGGCGCGGAACTTCCTGATCTCGGACGCCGACTATGTCGAGGTGCTGACGGAAATTGACATCCAGACGCCGATCCCCGACGTCGTCAAGGACCGCCGCACCGAGCGGAGTTTTGTCTTCATCGGCTGCCGCTTCAACGATCAGCTTCTCAGGACCTATGCACGGCAGGTCACGAAGCGGTCGTCGACCCTGCATTATGCGATTGTCGAGCCGGAAACGCTGAGCAAGAACGAACTTCGGTTTCTGTTCGGCCAGGGTCTGACGCCGATCGCCCTTCCGTTGGCTCGAGCTGTGGAAATCCTGACTGCGGCTGGCTGAGAGTTTCGTTCAGCAATGCCTTTCGGCCTGAAGTGGCACAACGCCGTCCGGGCGTGCGCGCGGTGCGGCAATCAGCAGTCCTCGGAAATGCCCGGGCGCATGATGCCGGAAATCACCAAGCAAATCCCAAGTCTGTAACGTTTCTAACATACTTTGAAAATCTTGGTCGGCGCGTGTTGGCAACGCGACAGCTCCCGCTCTCCCAATAACCCATTGAAATGTTGTGAAGTTGTCGACCTCTCGGCAATGGCACGCGAGTTGCTAATTGCCATCTCGCTAATTCTCTTCGGAACTTTTTGGATTTGGCCAGCAGCGAGGATCGCACATGCAAGCTTCAATACACGAAGGTACCGCGGCTCCCAGCGTCGCGAACGTTGGAGAAGTGATGCAGGCGATCGCGGAGCACAAGGGCTGCGGCACCAGTGGCGGCAGCGGCAAGGCGAGCTGCGGCTCGGCGGCGGGGCAAGGCGATTTGCCAACCGAGATCTGGGAGAAGGTGAAGAACCACCCCTGTTACAGCGAGGAAGCCCACCACCACTACGCGCGCATGCATGTGGCGGTGGCGCCGGCCTGCAACATCCAGTGCAACTACTGCAATCGCAAATACGACTGCGCCAATGAATCGCGCCCCGGCGTGGTCAGCGAGAAGCTGACCCCGGAGCAGGCCGCCAAGAAGGTGCTGGCGGTTGCCTCCACCATTCCGCAGATGACCGTGCTCGGGATCGCGGGTCCGGGCGACCCGCTCGCCAATCCCGAAAAGACCTTCAAGACCTTCGAGCTGATCGCCAAGACCGCGCCCGACATCAAGCTCTGCCTGTCGACCAACGGGCTCGCGCTGCCCGATCATGTCGACACCATTGCCGGCTTCAATGTCGATCACGTCACGATCACCATCAACATGGTCGATCCCGAGATCGGTGCAAAGATCTATCCCTGGGTGTTCTGGAAACACAAGCGCTACACCGGCGTCGAGGCCGCCAAGCTCCTGACCGATCGGCAGCTGCAGGGGCTCGAAATGCTCACCGAGCGCGGCATTCTCTGCAAGGTCAATTCGGTGATGATCCCGGGCGTCAACGACAAGCACCTCGTTGAGGTCAACAAGGCGGTGAAGTCGCGCGGCGCCTTCCTGCACAACATCATGCCGCTGATTTCCGCCCCCGAGCACGGCACCGTGTTCGGCTTGACCGGCCAGCGCGGCCCGACCGCGCAGGAATTGAAGGCGCTGCAGGATTCCTGCGAAGGCGAGATGAACATGATGCGTCACTGCCGGCAGTGTCGCGCCGACGCCGTGGGCCTGCTCGGCGAAGATCGCAGCGCCGAGTTCACCACCGACAAGATCATGGCGATGGAGGTCAACTACGACCTCGACACCCGCAAGGCCTATCAGGCCAAGGTCGAAGAGGAGCGCGTCGCCAAGGTCGCTGCGAAGCAGGAGGAGCTTTCGACGCTGGCCGGCGAAATGAGCGAGATCAAGCTGCTGGTCGCGGTGGCGACCAAGGGTTCCGGGCTGATCAACGAGCACTTCGGTCATGCCAAGGAATTCCAGGTCTATGAACTCTCGACCTCGGGAGCGAAATTCGTCGGTCACCGCCGGGTCGATCTCTACTGCCAGGGCGGATTTGGCGACGAAGAAAGCCTCGAGACGGTGATCCGCGCGATCAACGATTGCCACGCGGTGTTCGTGGCCAAGATCGGCGGCTGCCCGAAGGCGGACCTGCTGAAGGCAGGGATCGAGCCGGTCGATCAGTTTGCCCATGAGTTCATCGAGAAATCGGCGATCGCCTGGTTCAAATCCTATCTCGACAAGGTCAACAGCGGTGAGATCGAACACGCCGAGCGCGGCGATGCCGAAATCCGCCAGGGCGCGCTGATCACGGCGGCCTGAACATCCGAAAAATATGAATGAGCTACCAGGAGCAAGCGATGGCGCTGAAGATCATATCCTCACAATGCACCAGCTGTTCGGCATGTGAGCCCGAATGTCCCAACGTCGCAATCACGGAGAAAAACGGAACCTTCGTGATCGATCCGAAGAAATGCACCGAATGCCTCGGGCATTTCGATGCCCCGCAATGCGCGGCGGTCTGTCCGGTCGATGATACCTGCGTCATCGACAATTCCTTCCCGCGTTACCAGGTTCCGGCTTGAGGAGGGCACGATGAATTTCACCCTTACGCCGGCGGCAACCAAATTCATTCGGATGATGATCCGTGCCGACGGGGATGCATCCTCAGGTTTCCGGCTCGCCGTCAGTCCCGGCGGCTGTTCGGGCCTGGCGGCCGATATCAGCGTCCGCAAGGAGCCCGCGGCCGGCGAGGCCGTGGTGGAACGCAATGGCGTCAAGCTCTTCCTGCCTGCGGAGAGCCGTATCCTGCTCGATGGCGTCACCATCGACTTCGCCGATACCCCGTCGCAAACCGGGCTCGTCTTCAAGGATCCGAAGCAGGTCTCCTGCTCGAGCCACTAGACAGGAGGCGCCGATGATGGGGTCTGCGGATCGAGGCGAGCCGCAATCCGTCACGGAGGCGGCAGTCCTGGCCAATGCGTTGCTCGGCGGCGAGCTTCCGCCCGAAGCGGAATTCCATCTGTGGGAGGCCGGGCTTTCCTACCATCTGGACGATGTCGCCGAGCATCATCTGCGGGAAGCCCAGGCGCTTGCCCCCGGACACGCGGCGGTGCTGATCGGCCTCTACCGGTTCTACTTCTACAAGGGACGTTTGGCCGACGCGCTGACGGTCGCGAAGCTGTGTCTGGAGAAGGCGGCGCGCGAAAACAGGCTTGCGGCCGATTGGCAAAAGGTCGCGGCCGGCGATGCCGCGTTCGGCCAATACGAGAACATCCTGCCGCGCTTCTACCTCTTCACGCTGAAGGGGTACGCCTATCTGCAGATGCGGCTCGGCAACCTCGAAGAGGGCCGTGTAGCCGTCCTGAAGCTCCTCGAGCTGGATCCGAGCGACAAGGTGGGCGCGCGGGTGTTGCTCGAGGTCCTCGAACGAATGGGGCAGGACGATGATGGATGACATCGACGAGGCCCGGGATTGGTGTGGCAATGAAATCGATTGCCGCGGCTGCGCTCACCAGGATCTGGCGAGCGCCGGCGGCTGCCGCCTGAAGCATGCCTGCGTCAACGACCGCTATGCGCGGCGTATCGATCGCTTCTTCAACTGGAATCCGGAACTTGCCAATTCCTACATCGCGCATCCGCATTTCGAGGTGCGCGCGATCGCGGCCAAGCACGCCAGCGTATTCCTGCTGCCGCCGCTGCTCGACGATCCCGAAGAAACCGTGCGCTGGAACGCAGCGCGGCGGCTGCCGAAGCGGCTGGTGCTCCGGCTGCGGACGGATGCTCATCGCGAGGTCAGGATTCGCATCGCCTCGTTGCTCGACGATGCCGAGCTGATGCCGATGATGAACGATCCGGATTACTACGTGCGGCTGGTGATCGCGCGTCGCGTCGCGCCGTCGCTGCTTGTGCACATGATCGACGATGAGGAGGCCGAAGTGCGCCGCATCGTGGCGCAGCGCATTCCGCGCGACTGGCTGCTTCGGATGGCGAGCGATCGGGATGCTCGGGTGAGGTTGGAGATCGCTCAGCGCCTGGCTCCGGAACTGCTCTTCCGGCTTCGTTACGATCCGGACTGGCGCGTGCGCTACGAAGTGGCGAGCAGGATCGCGGTCGGGGAACTCGCCGAACTGGCGGACGATAGCGACGGCCTCGTACAGGACATGGCGCGGGCGCGTGCGACCGGCAGACAGGAGCGGCTAGGGGAGTTTCCGGCATGAGTAATATCGTTCGAGACAGCGATGTGGTGGAGCTTTCCGCGCCGCCCTATTTCAATTTCGGCGAAAAGGTGAAGGCGAAGCGCACCATCCGCAACGACGGCACCTATGCCGGCAAGGAGATCGGAGAGGTTCTCGCGAAGAAGGGCGAGGAGGGCTACGTCGTCAGCATCGGGACATTCCTGCAGCAGTTCTACATCTACGGCGTCGAGTTCATGGAGAGCGGCAATCGTGTCGGGATGAAGCGCAAGGAACTGGACCCGGCGATTGCGCGCGACGAAATGTCGGATCTGCCTCTGCCGGGAGGAACCGCAGCATGATCGAACCGAGACTCCCGAAATATCAATGGGGTCAGCGCGTCAAGGCGCTGATCGACCTTCTCAACGATGGGTCGTTTCCCGGCAAGCCCGCCGACGCCATGTTGGTCAGCGTCGGCGATACCGGAGAAATCGTTCAGGTTGGAACGCAGACCGAGGCGAACCTGCCGATTTACCTGGTCGAATTCGACGAGCGGCTCGTCGTCGGATGCCTCGAGGAAGAGATCAGCCCGCTCTAGAGGAGCAGACACCATGCTATCGGCCACTCTGATTCAGCCGGCGATCAGGCCATTCGCTCATCCGAACGATCTCGACCGCAAGCGGATCGAGCGCGCATTGAAGGCGCGCAGACGGTACCGGTACGTCACGCCCAGCGTGACCACGACCATCGGCGGCTATCGGATCGAAAGCCCATGCTGCTCGAGAAATGTCGATCGGGACGGCGGCGTCGTCGACGTCGCGCTGCTGTTGCATGATGCCGATGGCGCGCGATGGCAGCTGTTTCGAAAGGACCACCAGAAGGGCTTGTGGCAACTCGACAGCACCCATGAGCGGCTGCCCGCGGCACTGGAACGATTGAACGCCGATCCCGACCGAAGCTTTTGGCAATGAACTTGCATAACCAGTGCTTGCAAGAGCAGGGGGCGCGATCCTCTCACACAGGGCAACGGGAATGGCGTTAGGCGCAGACGAGTTGATGGAAATCGATCGGGTGCTTTCCGACCCGGGTGCCGATGCGCGCGTCTTTACCGAGCTGCGGCGGCGGTTTCCGCATCTGTCGTGGACGAAGTGCGACGCCAATGACGTGACCGAAACCCCGTTCCGCAGCTATTCGCGATTTGAAATCCACCTCGTCGACCGCACCGACCACTGCCTGCAGATCACGGCGGACCCGGCGCGCGCCAGCGGCATCGTTCTGGCGAACCGGAACGCGATGTCATGACCGAGCTCGCCATCGTGCAGGATATCGAAAGCGACGACGTCGTTGCCGAAGAGGCGGACGAGAGCTTCATCCCGCTTTCGGACCCCGATATCACCTTGGCCGAGCTCGAGGCCGTCGATTCGGTCATGCGGTCGCCTCGGCTTTCCTCAGGGCCTGCAGTGGAGGCCTTCGAGGCGGCGTTTGCGGCCTATCTCGGGCGCAAATATGCGATCGCGGTGCCGAGCGGCACGCTCGGGCTTCTGCTTGCCCTCAAGGCTTACGGGATCGGTCCGGGACAGGAGGTGATCGCGTCGCCCTATTCGTTCCGGGAGACCGCGCATGCCGTCAGCATCGCCGGCGCCAGGCCGGTATTCGCCGACATCGACTACTGGGCCGGAACGCTGGTGGCGGAGAAGGCGGAAGCCCGCATTACTGCGAATACGCGCGCCATCGTCGCTTGCAACAATAACGGTCACCCCGCGCAGTGGTCGGAATTGCGCGCGGTGGCGAAAAAGCACGGCCTCGTGCTGATCGAGGATTCCACCGAAGCCATCGGCTCGCGCTACCAGGGCGCGCTGGTCGGAACTTTCGGCGACGTCGCGGTGTTCGATTTTTCGCAGCCTTCCGCATTGACCTGCGGTGAGGGCGGCATGGTGGTTACCGATGACGTCGACGTCGCGGTGGCGTTGCGGCGTCATCGCGCGCATCGTCTGGAAGAGCGCGCGTCCGTCGTCGTCAGCGCGACACCGGCCCATCAGGCCGGGATGAGCAGTATTGCGGCCGCGCTCGGCCTGGCGCAATTGCGGCGGCTGGACGAGATTCTGGAACGTCGACGGCTGACCGAACATCTCTACTACAAGCATGTGCAGTCCTTTGAGGGAATAAAGCCGCCGTATGTGGGGCCTGACGTGACGGAGGTGAACTGGTTTCTCTACCTCGTTCATCTCGGCACGCGCTTCACGCGCTCCAGCCGCGACGCCATCGTGGAAGATCTGCGGGTCGAGCAGGTGGAAGCGGCGGCCTACTGCAATCCGCTTCATCTGCAGCGGCACTATTTCGAACTCGGCTATCGCCGTGGCGACTATTTCGTCACCGAAAAGGTGGCGGATCGTGCGGTCGCGCTGCCGTTCCACACCCATCTGACGGAAGATCAGATTGAATTCATCGTAGGCACGATGAAGGACGCGTCGATCAATGTCGGGGCGGGTGCGGCAATCTACTAGAAGTGCAACAAAGAGGAATCGAAAAATGTCGATACTTACTGTCATGCCGTCAGGCAAAACGATCGAGGTCGCCGAGGGGACGACCCTGCTGGCCGCGCTGCTCGGCGCGGAGATGGGCATCCTGCACAAGTGCGAGGGACAAGCCAAATGCGGCTCCTGCCACATCTACGTGCAGGAAGGAAGAAAGGGCCTCTCCAAGATAGCCCGCGAGGAGAATGAGAGGCTGGATACCATCGTCGGCATCGGCTCCAAGTCGCGGCTGGCCTGCCAGGCCAAGGTGCTGGGCACCGAGAACATCAAGATCGAATTGCTGGGCTTCGGCTCGGGCATCTAGGAGAGAGCAATGGAATCGCAGACCGTGCTCATACACGTGCGCTTCGCGCCCAACGGCGTCGTCGTCGAAATCAGCGAGCGGCCGACGGCCCTCAGCCCTCAGGAATGGTACAATTTTCTGAGCGACAAGGCTGCCAACGCCTATCAACCGCTTGCCGGCGGCCGCGGCGTGTTCCGGCTGACGAAGGACGCCCTCGATCCGCTCAAGGCCGAGAGCACGCCGACGGCGGCGTGACGACGGCGGCACTGCACGGCGGAGACGGTTTGCGCGTCTCCGCTGCGGCCGTGGATGCGTTCATTTGAGAAATTGAATCCGGAACAAGCTGATCTTTTCCGCGGTGTCGAGACCGCGCCGCGCCGGCCATCTGTTCTGGAAGAAGAACGTGGAGACGTCGCGGGTCACGTCCTTGCCCCTGACGTACCAGCGCTCGACGCCGTCGGGGGAAATCACCGCGGGCCCGTCGCCTCGATGGACCAGATTGTCTTCCAGCCAGAGCCTGGTGTCGGTGTAGAGATAGCAGCCGGCCTTGCGCGACATGTCGTCCTGATTGCGATCTTCCACCACGATCATTTCTGTCATAGCTGCTCCTGCTTCCCGGCCTCCGATTGCGCTGTTCATGCAAGAATCATGCGCTGAGGTCAGGTAGCACATTCATCCGGCATCCTGATCTTCGCGACGTGAAAACCTGGCAAGTGTTGCCGTATTGTACCCTTCCTCGCGCAACACGCGCTGGACTGCGGGGCGCGCGAGCATGCGCATGTAATGCGTCACAAGACTATCCGGCAGCGCAATATTGGTCTTGTCGGCCCAGAATTCGACATAGAAGAGGATTGCATCGGCGACCGAGTAGTCGCCTGCCAGATAGGGTCCGGTTTCGATCGTGTTGTTCAGAATCGCAAAGCCCTTTGCGACGATGTCGCGGCCGAGGTCACGCACCGAGTCGTGGTCGGCTGGATTGCGGGCAAACGTGCTGGTGGCGAAGATGCGGGCGAAGCCCTGGCCGTGGATGGTCCCCACGACATAGGCCATGGCTTCGATCAGGCGGCACTCGCTCTCGATGCCGTTCGGCCACAGTCTGGCGCGCGGATAGCTGCGCGCCAGCCAATAAGCGATGGCCGGAACTTCGGTGAGCGATGTGCCATCGCGGCGTACCAATGTCGGAATCGTCGATTTTGGATTGATCGCGACATAATCCGGCTTGAACTGCTCGCCGGCCGGCAGGTTCACCACGTGGGCCTCGAACGTCTCTTCCAGCTCCTCCAGAATGATATGGATAGCCGTCGAGCACGACCCGGGGGTCATGTAGAGCTTCATGGCTGCCATCGGTGGTCCTTTCGGCATCTCGCGGAACAGTGGATCCCGGGCGCACGCGCCCTCGCGGCATGCTTCATGCAAATATCGGGTCAGTAGTGTTTTGCGGGCTCGTCGATGGGGCGAGTACGACAGCAATGTCGTCTTTGCGACAAGGACAGGTATGGCGATCGATCTCAAGAGCGAATGGTCCGCCGCTGATGTCAGCGCGCTGCTTGCTTCGGTCGAGGATGATCGGAGCTGGCGTCTCGAAGTCCTGGCTGACGGGACGGCCAAGCTGAATGATCTGAGCGCCGTGCCGGACGCAGCTTATGAAGAGTCGCTGCACTGCTTCTTCGAGATCTGGGAGCAGGGAACGGACTTCGTCGGTCCGGGCGCCGCATGCGACAAGAGCTTGTGCAAGAAGATCGAGAAACTCCTTCGAGAGAATTATCCGGCGCTCAAGGGCGCGCGGACGCTTTCAGCGCTCTGAGCGATGGCAGGGGGGTAAGGCATGAAAGGCGCGCCGCTCGCGGAACGAGGTCGGGAGATGTCGTCAACTGAACTTGAGGTCTTCGCCGTTTGCGCTGCCGACGACATCGAGCGGGGCGATGCCAGGGCCTTCAGCCTGTCGCGCGTCACCGAGGCCGGCGAGAACCGGCCGTTTCCGATCGTCATCGTCCGGACCCATGCCGACGGCTATTTCGGCTATGTCAATTCCTGCCCGCATGAAGGCATCTGGCTCAATTTCGGGGAAGGCAACTTCTTCACGCCGGATCGGGCATTCCTCAAATGCGGCAGGCACGGTTCGACCTTCGAGATTGAAACCGGGCTGTGCATCGACGGACGGTGCAAGGACAAGAGCCTGGAGCCGATCGCGCTCGCGGTGGTCGATGGCGACGTCTGTGTTTGCGGCGTTGCGCTGGTCGAGGACCACGGCGTGCCCAATCCGTTCGATGAACTCGACGATACCATGGAAATCATGATTCATCCGGATTGACGAGGGGAGCTGCGCCGCCCGGCGACGGCCCAACGAGGAGGCCTGTGAATGGACGATGTGAATCGGGAGTGCAGGTTCTTCGTCTCCTATAGCGGCGTCAAACTGCCTTTCAACCTCGTGAACCCGATCGATCCGGAAATGCTCTCGCACCGCAACACCTTCATCCGCGCCTATTTCGACCAGGCGGGGAAGTTGAGCGGTTTCGACAAGGTCGTTTATGGCGAGGTTGAACTCTCGCACCGTTACGAATATCACGCCAATGGCGCGTTGAAGCGGGCGGAGATCGCAATGCCGGATGAGGAGCCGGCGGCGCTCGACTTCGACGAGGCCGCGGCGCCCGGTGTTCGGCCCGTGAGGGCGGCGGGAATTGACGAGGAAGGCCCATGACGGTCGCAGGATTGCTTGAAGCGCTGGCGAAGATGCCAAAGGATGCGGTCGTCCTGATGGAGAGCGGCGGCGGTTTGTCGCTTGTCGCCGGGCTCGATTTCGTCGAGGAACAGGGGGCCGGCGCGCCGGCCGAGGTCATCTTGCTGCCGAACATGGATGAGTGATCTTTTCGTCGAACGTCGCCGCCATGCGCGGCGACCCCGGAGTGAATGATGTCTGAGATCGTAGCGGAAATATCGATGTTCGAGCGAATCGGCGGCGCCGTCGTCGTCGATCGGCTGGTGGAGGCATTCTACGGCAGGATGGACGCGCTGCCTGAAGCGACCACGATCAGGGCCATGCACGCGGCGGATCTCGGGCCGGTCAAGAATGTGCTCAAGCGTTATCTGACCGAGTGGACCGGCGGCCCCAAGCTCTATTCTCCGGAAAAGGGCCACCCGCGGCTGCGGCAGCGGCATATGGGATTTGCGATCGGCAACGCCGAGCGCGATGCATGGCTGCTCTGTATGCGCGGTGCGCTCGAGGAGACGGTCGCAGACGGCAATGCGCGGCAGGAACTCGACATGGCGTTGACCAAGCTCGCGGACTGGATGCGCAACCAGGCCGGCAATCCTCACGACGCCGGAACCGGGCGTCCCTGAGACAAGCAGTGAGATCGCTGCGGCAACCTGGCTCCGGCTTCGATCACAGCGGGGTTCCGAAAAACGCCTCTTCGTCGCCGCCCCAGGCCTTGTGCAACGCCAGCGCGCTGCGCCATTTTGCAGCCTCGGAATCGTCGGCGTTGCGATGGGTGATCTTGCCGTCGGGGTTTTCGGCGAGCAGGTAGGCCTTCCCGTTTCGGATGAAACGATTGAGGTCCTTGGTGTCGGTCGGACGCACGACGCATCGCGGCGCCTCGTCGATGACAATGGTGGTCGGAAGCATATCTTCTCTCCTTTCCATCAAGTCCGATGGCTAGAACCCGTCTTCCCGTCGGCCCCAGGGATGTGCGCCGGCTACAAGCGGGGCCTTGACGCCGGCTTTTTCGATGTCGGAGAGGCTCTTGTAGAACGTGCCCTCGTGAACCAATGTGCCGCCCTTGGTGGTGATCGCCACATAGCGGGCCCCGGGATCGGTCTCGCAAAGATAACCGCCGCCCGGATCGAGCGTTGAGCGGGCGTTGCCATCCCAATCGATGAAGAAACCGGCTGCTATCGACATCGAAAGTCTCCTTCAAGTCATTCCCGTCGACCTCTGACGGGTTCGATCGGGTTCGCGACTGCCCCAGCCGCATTGCGCGGACTACGGACCGTCAGCGTCCGAAACCAGCTTCGCCAATCCCTTCTCGATGATGGCAAGGCAGGCCAGAAAGCGATCGTATTCCGCCTTGCTGATGCTGATCATTTCGGATGAGGCGAGCGGCGCCGATCGGGATGTCGCCGCTTCAACCGCCTCGAACAGGACTTTTTCGAGCTGAAAGATCCGCTCGCTCGCCCGCTCCAGGTAGGGCAGGGGATTGGCGCGAATGTTCGCCTCGTGCAAGGCGCTCAGTTCCAGAAGCGTTCGCAGGCGGCGCGCGGCCTTGCGATCCTCGGTACCGAAATCGTGCCTGATGACGCTCATCGCTTTCTCTGCGCCCCGCGCGGCAGGCGATCGATCTCGGAGCGGTCGCCGGTTGCGTTGCAGCTATGTCCTGGCGCTTCACTCCGCATCGTTGTCGCATCAATCCATCGGCGGTTCGAGATCGTCGGCGCCTTCTTTCTTCTTCTTTTTCTTCTCGACCTTGGCCTGGGCGTAGGCCCCGGCATTCTTCAGGGCGATCGGGGGTTGGCCCTCGACATATTGGGAGATCCACACCAGCGTCCGTGCCAGTGCCGCTTTCGCCGCCTCGTCGTGATAGCTGTCGCGGTCGTCGCAATTGAACGCGTGCGCCGCGCCCGGATACGAGAATGCGCTGACATCCGGCCGGTGCGATCGAAACTGGCTAACCTGCTCGAGGGGAGTCAGCGGATCGGCCTCGCCAAAATGCAGCAGGGTAGGCACTTTCCGCTTTTCGCGGTAATCGTCGACGATCCCGCCGCCATAATACCCGACGGTACATGCCACTCCGCTGACGCGATTGGCGGAAACGTAGGCGAGGTATCCGCCCCAGCCATATCCGACGACCGTCACCTTGCCGGCGCTCTTGACGGCATCCACCGTCTCTTGAATATCGCCGATCGCGCGGTCCGTGCCGACCTGTTGCATCAGGTTCGCGCCCTCGGCGAGGCCGCCTTCGTCATAACCCAGTGCGACGTCCGCCTTCACGGAGTCGAAAAGCGCTGGCGCGATGGCGAGATAGCCCTTCGCGGCGAATTCGTCCGTGACCTTTCGGATCTGGGGATTGATGCCGAAGCGATCCTGAATGACGACGACGGCGCCTTTTGGCATCCCGTCGGGATCGGCACGATAGGCGGAAAACCTGTGTCCGTCGCCGGCTGTCAGCTCGATCATGGTGTCCTCGTCTCTCTCGGTTCTGTTGCTGCAAAGGTGGATTTCAGATCAAGCCCAGTTCCAGTTGAACGTCTTCCGACATTCGTGACTTGTCCCAGGGCGGATCGAACACAAGATTGACATCCACGGTGCCGACGCCCTCGACGCCAATGACAGCTGTCTGCACCATCTTCACCATTTCGCCGGCGACGGGACAGCCGGGCGCCGTTAGTGTCATGTCGATCTCAACATGGCCCCATTGTTTCGGCTCTATCCGGTAAATCAGTCCGAGATCGTAGATGTTTACCGGTATCTCCGGATCATGCACCGTGCGCAGCGCAGCGATGATGCGCTCGGTCAGGCTGCTCGAGCCTGTCTCGGAGGGAGCCAGCGCGTCACCGCCCGCAAGCGTCGGTGAGGCGACATCGATTCTGCCATCATCCATCATTCGCCGGTCTCCGTTTTGTGACCATCCCCTCGTCTCAGCTCTTGCGAATCATTCTCTGCAAGGTCGATGCCAGCCGGCTTCTCAACTGACGCCCTCGGCCAGCGCCGCGACGACCGGCCATCCGACGGCGCCCGCGGGATCCAGCCGCTGCAAAGCTGCGAGCATCTGGTTGGCTCGCTGCGGGTCGTTCTGCCGCAGATGGATGAAAGCGAGTGCCTTCAAGGTGTAGAGCGCAAAACGGCCGGGGCCATCGGGAACAACGCGCTGCGGCTGCCATTGCCGCCAGTCGGCGTCCCATCCTGCCTGGCTTGCCGCTTCCCTAAGGCCGCTCTCTGCCGCGATCTGCGCCTGGTCGAGATGGCCCTGATAGGTATGGATCTTGTACAGGCAGAAGTAGATCGGAAGCTGCGCCGGCGCCGCCGCCAGCGCCCGCCGAAACAGCCGGTCCGCCTGCGCGCGATCGTGGCGATAGACCGCGACTCCCTGTTGCAGCAACGCGTCGACGTCTTCGGGAAGGTCTCCGAAATTGATCGTGTCGCGTTCTGCGAACAGCTCGGTCATGTGACGCCCGGAACGTTGATGCTCATCGCTGCGGGCTCACTTGACGAGGTGAAGCGTCTGGCCGGTCTTCTCCGGAACATTCGGCTGATGCAACGAAATAGCCTTTGCCACGGCGTTCGCAATGAGCTGGCCCCGGCTGTCGATGCCGGTCCAGTTCGCCTTGCGCCCGCGGGAATCGATTTCAAGAAGCTTTACGCCCGAGGGCACCTCGGTCCCGTCGCGGACGACGCCTCGCAGGATGCCGTCGAACGGCGCGCGTACCGGGATGTTTCCGAGATGGCCGACGACGTAATCCTTGAAGACACGCGTGCCGATTTCGATTGCCGTCTTCCATCGGCCGGAGCATTCCGAGCGGACGAAGCGTTCCCCCCAGTGATTTCCAAGGCGGCGCGACACGCCATCGGGCGGATCCGCCGGCCCTTGCCGGACGATCTGTCCCGCTTTGCCCGGCCACGTTTCGATCGCGACGTCACAATTGGAGCCGCCGCAAAAGCCGGGGCCGAGACCTATCGTCAATCGGGCGAGCCGGCGCAAATCGGGGGTGGCGAGATATTTCTGCATCCTGGCATCCACCAAAATATCCAGGCTGCGCAGGACAATGAGATCAAGCAGCCCAAGCTCGGTGACGAGAACGCCGGGCGCGCGTCCGAAACTGGCGCGAATTTCGAAGCCGGTGTCGGCCCGCTGCGCTGCAACGCCGGCAACGCTGACCGCATCCTCGAACAGCGCATCATGGAAGGCCATTTTTCGCCGGATCACCGGCGGCAACGGATCATGCGAAAGGACCACTCCATAGCCATTGCGGCGAAGCAGTACCGCGACGGCCGAAGCAATCTCGTTGGTGCCGAGAATCACGGCGAATCGATCAGGTGAATTGAGCCGCATAGTCTGGGTTCTCATGGCTGGCCGTCGAGTTCCATTCTGGAAGCAAGAGCCGGGCCGAGGAGATCGAGGCCAGAATAGAAGAGATAAAAAAACCACTGCGATCGACCGGATGCGGCATTTCAGTGCGGATATGGCGTTTCCGTCGTGATCGGACGCGGGACGCGCGTCATATCCGGAACAGTGCCGGCGTTGGATGTCGTAAACCCGACATCTGACGGCGTGCCTTCGCGCCAAAATGTGAAAATCGGAACGCTATTCCAGCGTTGCGGCGAGAGCCCGGTGCTGTTGGCGAGTTGGTTTGGACCTTGCAAGGAGAAGCCAGGAGATCGTCACAGCAGGAGCGAACGCGATGGCAATGGCCGGACCGGACATCGAACGTCTCATCAAGCAGGCCTTCCCGGATGCGCATGTCGTCGTCGTGGACCTCGCCGGGGACGGCGACCATTACGGCGCGCGCGTCACCTCCGCGGCCTTCACCGGCAAAAGCCGGATCCAGCAGCACCAGATGGTCTACGCCGCGCTGCAGGGGCAGATGGGGGGCGCCCTCCATGCGCTGGCTCTCGAAACCGTGGCGCCGAAGTAGTGGCCCTCGTCGGCATCCGGCGGGCCAAACGCAATCAACCATCGAGGAGAACAAGATGATGAGTTCAACGGCCGGGCGTATCAAGGACGTGATCGCAAGCAGCGACGTCGTGCTGTTCATGAAGGGCGTGCCGGCCGCGCCGCAATGCGGATTTTCCGCAGCCGTGGTGCAGATCCTCTCCAGCCTCGCGGTGCCGTTCAAGAGCGTCGATGTGCTCTCTGATCCGCAAATTCGCGAGGGCATCAAGACCTTCTCGAACTGGCCGACCATCCCGCAGCTCTACGTCAAGGGCGAATTCCTCGGCGGTTCCGACATCGTCAGGGAAATGTTTCAGGCCGGAGAGCTCAAGGCGTTGTTGAGCGACAAGGGAATTGCGACCACGACATGACAGACACGGCTGACATCGCGGAAGCATCCGATTTCGACCTCCCGCAGGTCTATAAACATCACGTCTTTGCCTGCCACACGCAGCGGCCGCCGGGCCATCCGCGTGGAAGCTGCGGGGCCTTGGGCGCCCAGCCGCTATGGGATCGGCTGGGCAAGGCGATCGAGACCGAAGGACTGGCCGAGATCGGCTTTACCGCCTCGGGCTGTCTCGGCTTCTGCAAGGCCGGTCCGCTGATGGTCGTCTATCCCGAGGGAGTCTGGTATCGGCCGACCACACCGGAGGATATCGACGAAATCGTCGAACAGCATTTCAAGCAGGGCAAGCGGGTGGATCGCCTCGTCATGGTGCTGACGCGGCGCTGAGCCGTCGCATTCCGTAGTCGAGAAAATGCTTCGCTCCTTGAAGGCGCCGAGCGGGTTTCAGGGGCCTGGAGATGGGCTGGGGCCGGCGTCCGATTGGGCTGTGCTTCGTCCGCTGCGCTTGGGGCGAAGGAGCGTCAGGCACTCGATGGATTGCGCGAGGTCAAGCGCCGAAAAGCCGTCCAGCATTTCCGGGGTGACGTCGGCCCCCTTTGCCAGCAAACGCTCGACGGCGGCCGCCTTGCCCGACGAGGCCGCGTACATCAGGGGCGTCGCGCCATTGTCGTTCCGATTGTCGAGGTCGATCCCGGCTTCGACCAGGGTGTCGATCAGATCCAGGTGGCCGCCGACGCAGGCGAGCCACAGCGCGTTGTTGCCATCGGCATTTCGTGCATTGACCTCGGCGCCCGCGGCAATCAGCAAGCGAACGATCTTGCCGTCGCCAATGTGGGATGCTCTCATCAGCGGTGTCGTGGCGTTGGCGATGACGGCGTTGACGCCGGCAGGCGGGAAATGCTGCGCGACCAGCCATTGCTCCAACCCAGCATCGGGCGCGCCGCTTCCGCTCGCCGGTGGCCTGCTGCGCCAGGCCTCGTATCCGCCGTCGAGGCTATAGACCTCGGAGAACCCGAAATCGGAAAAGATCTGCGCATATTCGCGGCTGGCGTTGCCGTGATAGCAATAGATCAGAA
Source organism: Bradyrhizobium sediminis (assembly GCF_018736085.1). Classification (NCBI taxonomy): domain Bacteria; kingdom Pseudomonadati; phylum Pseudomonadota; class Alphaproteobacteria; order Hyphomicrobiales; family Nitrobacteraceae; genus Bradyrhizobium; species Bradyrhizobium sediminis. Next base: position 1,770,020 of record NZ_CP076134.1, read on the forward strand.
CCGGCCGAATTCTGGCGGTGGCGTTGAGAACGCCCGACAGGTTGGCAGATGAAACGTGCTGCGCGCCATGGATGTGAGAGTTGTCGAAGGAGCCGGCGTCGCGAACGTCGAGCACGAGCAGATCGGCGCGCGAGATGAGAGCCCCGGCCTGCTGGATGTCGATGCGCTGGAACGGGGGGCGCAGTCTCATGCCGGGGTTTCCTTGAACGGTTGTATCCGCCTGCCCGGATAGGCAGGCAATGTCGAAATGCGGCCATCGATCAGAGGCCGTCCGACGGTGAAATGGTAGAGCGCCTGAAATTGCGTGGTGGCGATTCCAAGTATCTCATGCAGGGCATCGTCGAAGTAGCAACCAATGCCGGTGCCGCGCAGTCCGGCGGCTTCCGCCTCCAGGTAGAGGACGTGCCCGAGAAGTCCGGCTTCCCAGTGCAGCTGGCGGTAGCGCCAGGGGTTGGCGCTGACGATGGAGTCGAATTCGCTGAGCATGCTGAGCGCGAAGCAGCCGTCGCTGGCAATCGCCTGGTGGCAGTTCATGGTCCTCGCAATGACCCGGCAATCGGTTCGCAGCAGCCTGACAAAGGGAAGATGTGCCGGCGTTCTTTCCGGGGTCTGCCACTCGAAATCGCCGCGCAGTTGCCTGCGGAGAGCATGTGCCGCCGCGGTGCTTCGCGGCAATGCATAGACGCCGGGGTCGAGCCCATCGACCCGATGGACGAAGAAGATGGGATGAATACACGGCGCAAAATTCCAGACGTCCCAGGGAGCGTTCGGTCGATCGAGCAGGCAATCCAGCAGACGATAGAAGGTATCCGCGCTCATCCTGAATTTGCTGTCGAAGCGTTGCGCGCTGCGCCGGCCGAGGATGACATCTGTGGCGCGGGCTTCGGAGCTTTGCTGCAGGGGCGGATAGTTCGGAAAATCCGATCGCAAGCCGCTGCCCCGTCCCTGCGTGGCCTGGCTCACTTGCCCGATCGCGGGCCAGCGATAGAGGGGATGCGGATCGAGCAGGTTCGCCTGTCCGGCCCATTGATTTCGGTCGCTTTCAGGGGTGCCGGGAACGCCATGTTCCGGCGCCGGGTTCGTCGATGGGGCAGAGTCGATCGCAATCAGGAGCTCGGCGTCTTCGCCTTCCACGCCCGAAAAGGCATCGGTGCGATCGAGGCCCAGCAATGCCGCGAGTTCGGTGCTCGTCAGATCCTCGACCAGCGTCGCGCGCCATCCCAACGCGCCGGCGGCATAGCGCAGAGCGCCGAGGGCATGGCCGACATCGAGCTGACAATAGCGGAACGCGCGCTCGCCATACTTCCAGGCTTCCCGCCATTGCACCGATGAGAGGCCGATCCAGAGCCGGCCCGGCGCGCCGGATTGATCGTTGCTCCGGCATCGCAACTCCAGCAAATGATCGCGGCTCAAATAGTGGTGCAGCCCGTCGATGATGCCGGGCACGTTGCGGGAGAGAATGTAGGCTTCGGTCGGATGCAGATTGCCGCTCGATGGATTGCAGCGCAGCGCCCAGCGATCCGGCCCGTATTCCTTCCAGGCGGAGAGGCCAAAGGAAAGCTCCAGCAGCTTGCCGACCGTTTCGATCGTGAGCGCAGCCGGGGCAATTCCGCCGGGCGTGCAAGCCTGGGCAAAGCTCGTTGCAAGCTGGTCAGCGCCAAGATCGAGTTCAGTTCGCGCGCAGCCCGCGAATTCGCGGAACGGATTGGGCTGCGTGTCCCAGTCGAGCGTTTCGGGGCCGGCGGCGTAGCGCTTGAGCGTGTGCTTTGTCCGCGCGTGATAAGCGAAGACAATGTCCGCGGGGCTCAAGGCCTGTGTTGCCGCGACGTTCATTGCGACGGGGATATCGATGACGGAACAGGATCTGGGCAGGACACCGATACCGGCGGTCGGCTGCAGGCTTCGACGTCGTCGCCGACGGGGTCGCCAAGCAGGGTTGTGACCGGTTCGCGGTCGAAGCCCGCGCATCTTTGCCCTTCCGTTTCCACGAGCGGCCGCCGGATCAGCAGGGGATCGTCGAGCATCAGCGCGAGCGCGCTCGCGGCGTCGAGTTTTGCAGGCACGATCTCGCCGGACTTGACGCGCGGCGCGGCCGGATTGAACCACGCGGTCACCGGGGTTGATCCGAAAAAGCCGCGCAACGCCTCGGCGGTCCATGGTTCCGCTAGCAGGCTCTTTGCGATGACGGTATGACCGGCAGCCTCGAGCATCCGCCTCTGGCGCGCATTCGTCGCACAGCCCGGCTTCTGGTAGAACTGGATCGTCGCCATCCTGGCCAAACCTAGGCGGGAAGGCCGAGCTGGACCAGCGGCGCCGCGCCGTCCCGGCCGAGGATCGTATCCACCTTCTTCCGGACGTTCTCCAGGGTGAGCGGCTTGACCAGTGCGCCATGCGCGCCGGCCTTCAAACCATCCAGGGCGGTGGCTTCGTCAGACTTCGCGCAAATGATGAGAATGCGGACGCCGGGGAATTTCGCCACCAGTTCGCCGATCAATGCCGCGCCCCTCTGCTTCAGGAACGAGACGCCAAGCAGCACGACATGGGGCTTGAGCCAGTCGACGCCCTTTTCATAGGCCTCTTCGGGGCTCACCAGCTCGTGGGTTTCGATTTCGTCGTGCAACATGAACTGCAGCGCGGCGCGGGTGATCTCGTCATCGTCGATGACGAACACGCGCCGCTGGTCGACAGCCTTCGATGTTTCGACGCCGATCTGCATTTCAACCTCCTTTGTTTGCCGGCCATGTTCCGTCGTGTGCGGCCTCTCAGGGCTGCTAGCAATTTTCATTCCGTGCGATGCGGACGCAGCACTTGCACGGAAAGCGCCGGTGATCGGCGATGGACGGCGATCGTCCCGAACACGGGCCGGCTTTCTTGTCTGATTTCGAACAGGCGCCACACAGCCGGAGGGCCGCTGTCGGCTTCAAAACATCCAGCTGTTTTCAGAAAGCCGGGCGTTTCAGAAGCTGAATCATCAACTTAAGGGGAGTGGCACGGCGGTTGCTAATGAGGGTGCGGAACAAGGAGTGAGGGCTGAGTGCACGCAGACGCCTGACGAGCGATGCGCTCCTTCCCGTAACCCATGTGCCCGGTTCTGTAACAGAAACGAGTCTGGCGCTGATGCGCGGGCTCATTGGCAATCGGTTCATGGAGAACAAAATGGCTGCACTACGACAAATCGCGTTTTACGGCAAAGGGGGCATCGGCAAGTCGACGACCTCGCAGAACACGCTGGCGGCGCTGGCGGAGATGGGTCACAAGATCCTGATCGTCGGCTGCGACCCCAAGGCCGACTCGACCCGCCTGATCCTGCACGCCAAGGCGCAGGACACCATCCTCAGCCTGGCGGCGGCCGCCGGCAGCGTCGAAGACCTCGAAATCGAAGAGGTCATGAAGGTCGGTTACCGCGACATCCGCTGCGTCGAGTCCGGCGGTCCTGAGCCCGGCGTCGGCTGCGCCGGCCGCGGCGTCATCACCTCGATCAACTTCCTCGAGGAGAACGGCGCCTATGAAGACATCGACTACGTGTCCTACGACGTGCTCGGCGACGTCGTGTGCGGCGGCTTCGCGATGCCGATCCGCGAGAACAAGGCGCAGGAAATCTACATCGTGATGTCCGGCGAGATGATGGCGATGTATGCCGCCAACAACATCTCCAAGGGCATCTTGAAGTACGCCAATTCCGGCGGCGTGCGCCTCGGCGGCCTGGTCTGCAACGAGCGCCAGACCGACAAGGAACTCGAGCTGGCGGAAGCGATGGCCAAGAAGCTCGGCACCCATCTGATCTACTTCGTGCCGCGCGACAACATCGTGCAGCACGCGGAACTGCGCCGCATGACCGTGCTGGAGTATGCCCCGGACTCGGTTCAGGCCGGCCACTACCGCAGCCTCGCCGAGAAGATCCACAACAACGGCGGCAAGGGCATCATCCCGACCCCGATCACCATGGACGAACTCGAGGACATGCTGATGGAGCACGGCATCATGAAGCCGGTCGACGAAGCCATCGTCGGCAAGACCGCTGCCGAACTCGCCGCCGAAGCCGCGATCGCGGCGGCCTGAGGCCTTTCAGTCGACACTACCCGGTCCCTCGCAAGAGGGGCCGGCACTACCAACGGCATCCGTTCAACGAGATGCGATCGTGAATCCGGGGCGGCTGAAACGAGCAAGACAGCGCGAGGCAGAACAGCCGGCTTTGGAGCGGTTTGTGGTAGCAGCGGTGCAGCGAGAGCAGTCAATCGACGCAGTATCAGTGCTCCCCGCAGTGGAGCAGCCGACTACGCCGCGCGGTCGTGAACATATCGGAACCGCGGCCTACCGGGCGTTGACCGGAGGTCACCCGGCGGACGCCGTCATTGACGATGATGCCGGTTTCGACGGGCATGTGCTGGCCTCGATCCTGGCGGTTGCGGCAATGGAGGACGGCGTGCTGGCCGAGCGGGCGGGACTCGCGGCGGCCGATCTTGCCAGTCTCCTGGCACAGTGGTTTCCGGCGGCCTGCGGCACGGGTGTGGCCTGGTACGCACAGGACGCCGACGCCGAGGATGATGAGGTCGCCATGGTGCGCGATCTGTTGCTGACGCATCGCTCGAGCGAGGGCGACGCCGGTCGCTGGCTCGCCGCCATGATTGCCCGGCGCGCGATGGAACCGAACCATCTGTGGGAAGATCTCGGCCTGCGCGACCGCTCCGAACTCAGTCGCCTGCTGTCGCGGCATTTCGCTCCAATCGCCAACCGCAACACGCAAAACATGCGGTGGAAGCGCTTCTTTTACCGGGCGCTCTGCGAGTCCGACGGCTTCGTGATGTGCACGACGCCGGTTTGTACCGAATGCCGGGACTTCGATCTTTGTTTCGGCGACGAGAGTGGCGAGAGCCGGATGGCGGACCGGCGTCGCGAGGCATCCTTGCAGGTCGTTCTCTCCGCGACCGCAGCATCGCCCTCCCGGCCGCCGGAGTAATGATCATGGATCTGACGGCGACGACGCCCCCGATTGAGCTTGCTTCGGAACCATGCGCCGGCGCGGCAGTGGAAGTTCCGTTCGAGACGCAGCAGGGACTCCTGATCGGGAACGACTGCCTCGATTTGCTCCGCGAGGCCGGTCTGCGGCCGACGTATCAGCGCCTGGTGCTTGGCGGACTTCTGTTCTCGAAGGGCGGCCGTCATGTCACCGCCGACATGCTTTATACCGAGGCAACTTCGATCGGGATTCAGATCTCGCGGGCGACGGTCTATAATGCACTGAACCAGTTCACCAATGCCGGCCTGCTGCGCCAGATCGGCATCGATGGGTCGAAATCGTTCTTTGATACCAATCCGACCGGACATCACCATTTCTTCGTCGATTCTGAGGACAGGCTGCTCGACGTTCCGGAACCGGGCGTCTTGATCGACGTGCTGCCGCAACCGCTGCCGGGCTATGAGATTGCCGGGGTAGATGTCGTCGTCCACCTGCGCCGAAAGCAGGTTTGATCGACGCGTCGCATTTGCGACGCTGTCGCGATTGCGACAATCCGCGAATATATAAAAATGATCGAGTTATCAGCAGCTTAAGGCATGGACTGAGCGCTGGCATGCGGGTTGCTCTGCATCAGCTACGAGGTGGCGCTGCGAACCGCCGTCTCTCGTGAAGCCGCCACCGTGGTGAGGGTTCAATGATCGAGCAGCCGGCATCCGATAGCGCCAAATACCGCGGCGACCACCTCGATCGCGCCGCCGCGGCAAGACTCCTGCCGATCGTTCTCAACGACACCACGCTGCGCGACGGCGAGCAGGCGCCGGGCGTTGCCTTCACGACAGCGGAAAAGGTTGCGATCGCGCGCGCGCTGGCTTGCGCCGGCGTCCCGGAACTCGAGGCCGGTACGCCCGCGATGGGGCGCGAGGAGATCACCGCGATCCGCGCCATTGTCGCCGCGGAACTGCCGCTGACCACCATCGCCTGGTGCCGGATGCGGACCGAGGATGTCGACGCCGCGATCGCGGCCGGCGTGTCGATGGTCAATGTGTCGGTACCGGTTTCCGACGTCCAGATTGCGGCGAAGCTCGGCGGCAAGCGCTCCAACGCGATCGACATGGTCAAGCACGTCGTCGGATATGCGCGCGGCAAGGGCCTCGCCGTCGCCGTCGGCGGAGAGGATTCCTCCCGTGCCGATCGTGATTTTCTGATCGAAATCATCGCCACCGCGAAGGCCGCTGGTGCGCGACGGTTTCGCATCGCCGATACGCTGAGCGTGCTCGACCCGGATTCGAGCTACGCGCTGATGGCAGCGTTGCGCGCGACGACCGACCTCGAACTCGAGTTTCACGGCCACGACGATCTCGGACTTGCCACCGCCAATACGCTGGCGGCGATCAAGGCCGGCGCCACGCATGCTTCGGTCACCGTGATCGGGCTCGGCGAGCGCGCCGGCAACGCACCGCTTGAAGAAGTCGCGGTGGCCCTCCGGCAATTGTATGGGCGGGAGACCGGCATCGTGTTGTCCGAACTCGGCAACGTCGCCGCTATGGTCGCTGCGGCTGCGGCGCGCAGCATCCCGCTCAACAAGGCGATCGTGGGAGAGCATGTCTTCACCCACGAATCCGGTATCCATGTCGATGGATTGCTGAAGGATCAGCGCACCTACCAGTCGCTCGACCCGCTGCTGTTCGGCCGCTCGAATCGCATCGTCATCGGCAAGCATTCCGGCCTGTCGGCCATCACCTCCCTGCTCGCGGATCTGCAGTTGAAGGCAACGGCCGACCAGTTGCGCGGCATTCTCGCCCGGGTTCGCGAGCATGCGGTCTACAACAAGGGGCCGGTGGCGCGTGAGACCGTCATGCGCATCTGGCGCGAGGTTTGCGACCCCAGACTTCCCAATTGTGCGTGAGGCTGCCGGAGAGGTTGTCATGTCCGATGCCGTAGATGTGCAGGTCAGCGATCCCCTGGCGGATGTCCGGTTGCGGCTTCCTTCGCTGCTGCAGCTGATCAGGGAGGACATTGGCTGTGTTCGGCTGCGGGATCCTGCCGCCCGCAGCGAGCTGGAGACCCTGCTGACCTATCCGGGCGTCCATGCCCTGATCTGGCATCGTATCGCCCACCGCTTATGGGTCGCCGGCTGGAAGTTTCCGGCGCGGCTGTTGTCGTGGCTCGGCCGCTTCCTCTCCAATGTCGATATCCATCCGGCAGCGAAGATCGGGCATCGGTTCTTCATCGACCACGGCGCCTGCGTCGTCATCGGCGAGACTGCAGAGGTCGGCGACGACGTCACGCTGTATCACGGCGTAACGCTGGGCGGCACATCGTGGTCGCCGGGCAAGCGTCACCCCAGCCTGGAAGATCGCGTGGTCGTCGGCGCCGGCGCCAAGATTCTCGGGCCCATCACAATTGGACGGGGCACGCGGGTCGGGGCCAATTCGGTGGTGATCGAGAGCACGCCGCCTGAAGTGACCGTGGTCGGCATTCCGGCCAGGGTGGTGCGGCCGGAACTCAGCCATCGCCGCGTGGTCGGCCGCATCGATCTCGATCATCATTTGATGCCAGATCCGGTCGGGGAAGCGATCTCGGTCATGCTGGACCGGGTCGAGTTCCTCGAGGCACGGCTCGCGCACCTGCAGAAGCGCTTGCGCGACAGCAGCGGACCGATGCGGGAAGGCAGGGACGCCGCCCGCCCCGGTCCGCGCGCCGTCGAGCGAACTTGAAGGAGACCGGAAGATGAGTGGTGCACCCGTCGGCATGCTCGAGCAGTTGAACAAGGCTTCCTCCGCCGAGGACTTCTTCGCGCTGCTCGGCGTCGATTATGACCCCAAGCACGTCAACGTGGTGCGGCTGCACATTCTCAGGCGCATGGGGCAATATCTCGTGAGCGAGGATTTTACCGGGCAGCCTGACGAAGTCGTGGCGCAGCGCTGCAAGGCGGTGCTGGAGCAGGCCTATGCCGATTTCGTCACATCATCGCCGCTCGACCAGCGGGTGTTCAAGGTCCTGAAGGATGCGGTGGCGCCGCCCAAGCCGCCGGTATTCGTGCCCCTCACCACGCTCAAGTAAACCTGCTGCACGTTCGCGTCGGATCTCCGGTCTCGCCGAGCCGGACGGCCGGCGGCGAGCTATTTTGACGTCGCTTCCCGCAACGCTTCGTCGCCTCGCTGTCGCATTTGCGACGTGTCGGAATTGTCCCTGTCAGCGACCGCAGAACAATGTCCGGCCGGAAGTCCGCCTGTTCCCTCAAGTCATTGTCGTGACGTCGATATTTCATCGCGACCGCGATTGGTACGGCACTTGCTCTTGCCTTGTCGGGGCCATCAGGCTCGGAGCAATCGCATGCACATTGTCGTCTGCATCAAGCAAGTTCCGGATTCGGCGCAGATCCGGGTTCATCCGGTGACCAATACGATCATGCGCCAGGGGGTGCCGACCATCATCAACCCCTACGATCTGTTCGCGCTCGAGGCGGCCCTCGAGCTGCGCGACCAGTTCGGCGGCGAGGTCACGGTACTGACCATGGGGCCGCCCTCGGCCGAGGACAGCCTGCGCAAGGCGCTGACCTTCGGCGCCGACCGCGCCGTGCTGCTGACGGATCGCTTTTTCGCCGGCGCCGACACGCTGGCGACGACCTATGCGCTCGCCACCGCCATCCGCAAGATCGGCGAGACCTACGGCGCGCCGGATATCATCTTCACGGGCAAGCAGACCATCGATGGCGATACCGCCCAGGTCGGTCCCGGCATCGCCAAGCGCCTCGGTCTGCTGCAACTTACCTATGTCGCCAGGATCGGCACGCTCGATCTCGCCGCGCGCACCATCGAGGCCGAACGGCGGTCGGAGGGCGGGGTGCAAATCCTGCGCACCAGGCTGCCCTGCCTGATCACCATGCTGGAGGCGACCAACGAGATCCGGCGCGGAGCGATGATCGACGCGTTGCGGGCGGCGCGCGCCACGATCGTCAAATGGAGCGCGCAGGAGGCGGGAGTCGAAGACATCGCGAAATGCGGGCTGCGCGGTTCGCCGACCATCGTCAAGCGCGTGTTCGCCCCGCCGCCGCGCGCGGAGAAGGCGGCGCTGATCGACTTCGGCAGCCGGCCGCCCGCCGAAGCATTGATCGAGGATATTTTCAAGCGGCAGCCCAAGCTCGAAGCGGAACTCGTCGCGCTGGCGCGCGGATTCTGAAGGGGGGACCAGGATGAGCGAACCAACCAAGGCGGCAGCGCCCGCGGGCCGGGCGGCGACCAAGAAGGAACTGCCGGAGCACTTCAAGGGCTACAAGCACGTCTGGGTGTTCATCGAGCAGGAGCGCGGCCAGGTCCACCCCGTTTCGTGGGAACTGTTGGGCGCCGGGCGGCAGCTTGCCAACAAGCTGAAGGTCGATCTCGCCGCCGTGGTGATCGGGCCCGAGGGCGAGGCCACGCAGCATGCTGCCACCGAGGCCTTCTGCTACGGCGCCGATCTCGCTTACGTCGTTGCCGACGATATCCTTGCCGACTATCGCAACGAGTCCTACACCAAGGCCCTGACCGACGTCGTCAACGCCTACAAGCCGGAGATCCTGCTGCTTGGCGCGACCACGCTCGGCCGCGATCTCGCCGGCTCGGTGGCGACCACGCTGCTCACCGGACTGACCGCCGACTGCACGGCGCTCGACGTCGATGCCGACGGCTCGCTCGCCGCCACCCGCCCGACCTTCGGCGGATCTCTGATGTGCACCATCTATACGCTGAACTACCGGCCGCAGATGGCGACGGTGCGCCCGCGTGTGATGCCGATGCCGGAGCGCATCGAGCGCGAGCCCGGCCGTATCGTCACCCATCCGCTCGGCCTGGTCGAGGCCGACATCGTCACCAAGGTGCTCTCGTTCCTGCCCGATCGTGAATCCGCGAAGTCGAATCTCGCTTATGCCGATGTCGTGGTGGCGGGCGGGCTCGGGCTCGGATCGCCGGAGAATTTCCAGCTGGTGCGCCAGCTCGCTTCCGTGCTGGGCGCGGAATACGGCTGCTCGCGTCCGCTGGTGCAGAAGGGCTGGGTCACGTCCGATCGCCAGATCGGCCAGACCGGCAAGACCATCCGGCCGAGACTGTACATCGCCGCCGGAATTTCGGGGGCGATCCAGCACCGGGTCGGAGTCGAAGGCGCCGATCTCATCGTCGCCATCAACACCGACAAGAATGCGCCGATCTTCGATTTCGCCCATGTCGGAATCATCACCGACGCGATCCGGCTGCTGCCGGCATTGACTGAAGCGTTCCGCGCGCGGCTGTCGCCGCATTCGCGCGACCGGATCGCAAGCTAGAGGAGGGTGCCATGATCGAGGAAAGATTTGATGCGATCGTCGTCGGCGCCGGAATGGCGGGCAACGCCGCCGCGCTGACGCTGGCCCAGCGCGGCCTCAAGGTGCTGCAGCTCGAACGCGGCGAATATTCCGGATCGAAGAACGTCCAGGGCGCGATCCTCTATGCCGATATGCTCGAGAAGCTGATCCCGGATTTTCGCGAGGATGCGCCGCTCGAACGTCATCTGGTCGAGCAACGGTTCTGGATGATGGACGACCGCGCCCATGTCGGGCTGCACTACCGTTCCGACGACTTCAACGAGGAGCGTCCCAACCGTTACACCATCATCCGCGCGCAATTCGACAAGTGGTTCTCGTCCAAGGTGCGGGAGGCGGGGGCGACCGTGCTGTGCGAGACCACGGTGACCGAATTGGCGCAGGATGCCTATGGCCGGGTGATCGGCGTGCGGACCGACCGGCACGACGGCGAGGTGCACGCCGATGTGGTCGTGCTGGCCGAGGGTGTCAACGGGTTGCTCGGCACCCGTGCCGATCTGCGTGCGAGACCGCGGCCAGACAATGTCGCGCTGGCCGTCAAGGAAATGCATTTCCTGCCGCGCGAGACCATCGAGGCCCGCTTCAACCTCAAGGGCGACGAAGGCACCGTGATCGAGGCGGCCGGCACCATCTCGCGCGGCATGACCGGGATGGGCTTCATCTATGCGAACAAGGAGTGCGTGTCGCTCGGGATCGGATGCCTGGTGGCTGATTTCGAGAAGACCGGGGAGACGCCCTACGGGCTGCTCGAGCGGTTCAAGCGTCACCCTTCGGTGGCGCCGCTGATCGAGGGCTCCGAGGTGAAGGAATATTCCGCCCATCTCATTCCCGAGGGCGGCTACAACGCGATCCCGCAGCTCTACGGTGAAGGCTGGGTTGTGGTCGGCGACGCCGCCCAGCTCAACAACGCCATTCACCGCGAGGGCTCGAACCTCGCCATGACCTCCGGCCGTATTGCCGCGGAGGCGATCTTCCAGGTCAAGTCGCGCCGGGATCCGATGACCAAGGAGAACCTGTCGCTCTACAAGAAGATGCTGGACGACTCCTTCGTCATCAAGGATCTGAAGAAGTACAAGGATATGCCGCAGCTGATGCATATCCAGTCGCAGAACTTCTTCCTCACCTATCCGCAGCTCGTCTCCAAGGCGATGCAGAATTTCGTGCGCGTCGACGGCACGCCCAAGATCGACAAGGAGAAGACCACACTGCGATCGTTCGTCAAGGCGCGGTCATGGATGGGCCTGTTCGGCGATGCCTACCGCTTCGCCCGGGCATGGCGATAGAGCATGATCCGGAAAAGCGGGAACCGGTTTTCCGAAGAGGTCATGCTCAATAATGCGGACCTTTGAGCACGGTCCCAACGATGGAGATCGAACATGACGACTGAGCTCGCTGTGCGTGTCGAGGACAAGCTATTCTACAACCGTTATCTCGTCGATGCCGGCCGTGCCCACATCAAGGTGCGGCCGCACACGGTGCCGTCGCCGGCGCTGCTCACCTTGCTCAAGGTCTGCCCGGCGCGGTGCTACGAACTCAACGATAGCGGTCAGGTGGAGGTCACCGTCGACGGCTGCGTGGAATGCGGCACCTGCCGGGTGATCGGCGAGCCGGGCGGCGATATCGAATGGAGTTATCCGCGCGGCGGCTACGGTGTGCTGTTCAAGTTCGGTTGATGGCCGGCGCGGCGTCCTGCGGCGATATTCCCAGGCTGAAGAGAGGGTGACATGGGCGATCTTTCGGTGGCGCTGCAGTCGGCAAGCATCCTGCTGCGCGAAGGCGTCGAGGCGATGCTGGTGATCGCCGCCCTGGCCGCTTTCCTTCGCCGGGCCGGAGCGTCGGGCGAATTGAAGGCGGTCTATCTCGGCACCACGCTCGCCATCCTCGCCAGCGTGCTGGCGGCGGTGGTGTTCGACGTCTTTCTCGGGGGCGCCCATGACGACCGGGTCGAAGCCGCGGTGATGCTACTGGCTTCGGCGCTGATGTTCTACATGAGCGGCTGGCTGTTCCTGCGTCAGGACCCCGCCGCCTGGAACGCGACCCTGCACCGTTCGGCGGAACGCGCGCTGTCGTCGGGCGCCTCGCTGTCCCTCGGTTCCATCGCCTTCCTTGCGGTGTTCCGGGAAGGCGGCGAGACCGTGCTGTTCCTTCACGTGCTGGCGCGGTCGAGCGGCGGCTGGACCGCCGGCCTCAATGTCGGACTGCTCGCGGCACTGCTCTGTCTGTTCGCGCTCTACGGTGCGATGCAGTGGCTCGCATTTCGCCTGCCGCTGCGGCCGGTGTTCCTGCTGACGTCGGCGTTTCTGTTCCTGATGGGGCTGCGCTTCATCGGCGGTGCCGTTCAGGAATTGCAGGAGCAGGCGCTGGTCTCCTATGACGCCGTGGCCGCGCCGGACTGGTTGCTCGCACTGGGCATCAACCCGACCTGGGAGGCATTCGCTGCGCAGTTGGTGATTGCCGCGCTTGCTGCCGGAAGCACCCTGGCAATGTACAGCCGGCGTCCGCTCGCCATGGTGGCTGCGAAACGCCGGCCGTAACCACCCATGATTATTCGGCCGCGACCGCCGGCTCGATGGCGCTTGCCTCGATCGCCACGGCCACCGATTGAATGATGGCGGCGAAGCGGACCGCCGTCTGGATCGAGGCCGATGCAACGCCGGCATCATGCAGCGCCTTCTCGTGGGCGTCGATGCAAGCGCCGCAGCCGTTGATCGCCGAGACCGCCAGCGACCACAGTTCGAAGTCGACCTTGGCGACGCCAGGATTGGCGATCACGTTCATGCGCAGCCGCGCCGGCATCGTCGCGTATTCCTTGTTCGAGGCGAGGTGCACGAACCGGTAGTAGATGTTGTTCATCGCCATCACGGATGCGGCCGACTTCGTGGCCGCGAGTGCCTCCGGCGTGAGCTTGTCGGCCGCAAGCACCTCCATCGCGGTTATCACGGCCGGGTTGCGCGTCGCGATTGCGGCGGCGAGGAAGAGCCCGTATTTGGCCTGCGTGCCCAGCGTTTCGTCGGACGCCATCGACGTCAGGTTGAGCCTGACGTCCTTGGCGAAATCCGGAATTCTGTCCTTCAGAGCGTCGATCGACATGAGCCCTCACGCCACCTTGAGGGTTTCGCCGCCGATTTCGCGGTTGCAAGGACACAATTCGTCGGTCTGCAAGGCGTCGAGCACGCGAAGCGTGTCCTTCGGGCTGCGGCCGACATTGAGGTTGGTGGCGTAGACGTGCTGGATCACGTTGTCGGGATCGGCAATGAAGGTGTAGCGGTAGGCGACGCCATCCGGCGAGCGGACGCCGAGGCCGTCCACCAGCGAGCCGTTGCTGTCGGCGAACTGCCAGATCGGCAGGTGATGCAGATCCTTGTGCTCGCGCCGCCAGGCCAGCTTGCAGAACTCGTTGTCGGTCGAGCCGCCGAGCACCACGGCGTCGCGGTCGGCGAAATCCCTCGACAATCGCGCGAATTCGGCGATCTCGGTGGGACATACGAAGGTGAAGTCCTTCGGATAGAAGAAGATGATCTTCCACTTTCCGGGGAAGCTCGCTTCCGTCAGCGGCTCGAAGGCGCTCTGTCCCTTCTCCTCCTGCAGGTGAAAGCCGGGCTTCACGCCGACAACGGTGAATGAGGGCAGCTTGTCTCCAATTCCGAGCATCTTCTAACTCCATAGAGGATTTGATTTTGGTTGGGCCATGGTTCCGGTGAAGCAAGCGATATGCCATCGAGGAATCCGGCGGACGTATCGATCAGGTCCGGCCCCGCGCCTTGGCCGGCCGCTGCGTCCGTTCCGGATACCAGTGAAACGCCTTTGATCTGAGCAAAGACCATCATGGCCTCGGCAAGCCCGAGCAGGTCCCACGATCGAAGCGTGATCCGCGCCAGGAGTCGCGCCCCGCGGCCGTCGGCCCCGAGGGCAAGGACCACGATGACCTCGCCATGGCCGAGCATTGATTTCGAGACGATGCGTGCCGGCAGGACGTTGAGGATCGAGCTGGTGTCCGGCGCCGTGCGGGCAATGGAGACATCGCTGGCGGCGATGTGCAGCCGTTGCCGCTTGCCGGCGGCGACCGCTGGCGCCGGCACCAGCAGGTGCCCGCCGGCGACGCGCAGCGTCAGCAATCCATAACCGGCATCATGGGCTTCGACCATTGCGTCCAGGCTGATTGCCGCTTCGCGGGTAGCGGCGAGCGGCAGCGAAGGGTCGCTTTGCAGGACCTGCAGCGGCCCCGCCGCCACGACATGACCGTGCTGCATGAGTATCAGGTGATCGGCGAGCCGCTCGATCTCCGCCATGTCGTGACTGATGTAGATCACCGGCAGCGAAAGCCGCTCGTGCAGCCGCTCGAGGAATGGCAGGATCTCGTTCTTGGTCAGGCGGTCCAGCGCCGACAGCGGCTCGTCCATCAGCAGCAATTTTGGCTGCGACAGCAGGGCGCGGCCGATGGCGACGCGCTGCCGCTCGCCGCCGGAGAGATTTTGCGGCGACCGGTCCAACAGCCTCGCGAGGCCGAGCAGGTCGATCACCTCGTCGAAGCCGATGCCGTCGGCTCTCGGCGCCAGCACGTCTCGTGGCGCGCCGTAAAGTAGATTGCGTCTGACCGAGAGATGCGGGAACAGGCTCGCTTCCTGGAACACGTAGCCGATCGGTCGCTGGTGGGCCTTTCGAAAGCCGGATTGGTCCTGCCAGATCTCGCCATCGACCGCGCAGAAGCTTCCGGGCAGATAGTGCAGGCCGGCCAGACAGCGTGCGACGGTGGTCTTGCCGCAGCCGGAAGGGCCGAAAATGGCAGTTGCGCCCGTTGCCGGAGCAGAGAAGCTGGCATCCAGTTGAAATCCTCCGAGGCGGCCGCGGAACGCTGCCTGAATCTGGCCGGGCGTCTGCGCGGTCATGGGCGGACCGCCGCGCTGCGCTTGTCGATCAGAGTCATCGCCAGGATCACCGCGAAGGCGAAGATCACCATGCCACCGGCGAGGATATTGGCCTCGCGCCACCGCGACGCCTCGACATAGTCGAATATCGCGACCGACAGCACCTTGGTCTGGCCTGGGATATTGCCGCCGATCATCAGCACCAGACCGAATTCCCCGACGGTATGGGCGAATCCAAGCACGGCGCCGGTCAGGAAGCCCGGCCGCGCCAGCGGCACCGCCACCGTCCAGAATGTGCGCCGCGGCGAGGCGCGCAGCGTCGCGGCGACCTCCAGCGGCCGGTCGCCGATCGCCGCGAATGCGTTGCGGATCGGCTGCACCACGAACGGCATCGAGTAGAGCACCGATCCGACCACCAGGCCCTCGAAGGTGAAGGCGAGGGTGCGTCCGCCCCAGAGGCCTGCGATCCATCCGCCGGGCCCGTTGGGCCCAAGCGTCACCAGCAGGTAGAAGCCGAGAACGGTCGGCGGCAGCACCAGGGGCAGCGCAATCACCGCTGCAATCGCTTCCGTCCACCAGGCTTTCGAGCGCGCCAGCCACCAGGCGAGCGGCGTGCCGACCAGAAGCAGGATCACGGTCGTAACCGCCGCCAGTTCAACCGTGAGCCGGACCGATTGCCAGATGTCGTCGGCGAGGCCGTCCATTCAGCTTTGTCCGTCGAGCACGTAACCGTATTTTTCGATGATGACGCGCGCTTCCGGGCTCTTGAGGAAGGCGATAAAGCCAGTGGCTGCCTCGTTCGAAGCCCCGCTCTTGAGCAGCACCGCATCCTGGCGGATCGGCGAATAGAGTTCCTGCGGGACCAGCCAGCGCGAACCGGTCGCGGGTCCCGTTAGTTGCGACAGCGCCACGAAGCCGAGTTCGGCGTTGCCGGTTTCGACGAACTGGTAGGCCTGAATGACCGTGGCGCCCTCGACCAGCTTCGGCTTCAGCATGTCGTAAACCTTGAGGGATTTCATCGTCTCCACGGCTGCCGCACCATAGGGCGCCGCGACCGGATTGATGATCGATAGTTTTGCGAAGGAAGCGGCCTTGAGGGTCGCTTCGCCCTTCACGAGGTTTGGTGTCTTGCTCCACAGCACGAGTTTGCCGACCGCATAGGTGAAGTTGCTGCCGGGGACTGCCAGTCCGTCATCGACCAGTTTCTTCGGACGGGCGTCGTCGGCGGAGAGAAGAACCTGAAACGGCGCGCCCTGCGTGATCTGGCTGTAGAATTGACCGCTGGAGCCAAAGCTCAGCACGGCCTCGTGGCCGGTCTTGGCCCTGAACGCGGCGGCGATCTCCTTGGCAGCGGCCGTGAAGTTGGCGGCGACGGCGACGTTGGTCTGCGCCGCGGGCACGCTGGTGGTTGTGAGGACCCAGGCCGCGATCGCGGCGGCGAGTTGAATGGTTCTGGCAAGTCTCATCGTCAGCTCCTGGTCTCGCTCTGGCGGACCCGCGGGCCCGCCCCGATGCCGTCATCTCAGCAAGCCGCGTGCCGCAACCGTGTTGGTCCGGCGATTGCTTATCCGAGAAGGCAACGGGGTGTTTTCGGTGACGGGCCGGTCAAACCCCGCCGTCATTGTCGCAGTTCCGACAATGATGTCCTTGACCGGACATGACGCAGGACCTTTGAAATGTCTCGCCAAGCTCTGTTGTTGCCGGCACGACTGCATCCCATCAAGTCCCTGAGGCCGGCCGACCGCGCGCCGGCGGTCGCATCCCGCGCCGAACTCGAACAACTCCTCGCCGACGATGTTCCCTATGGCGACCTCACCACGGACGCGCTCGGTATCGGCGCCGCCGCCGGGACGATGGCGTTCACGGCGCGCGACACGATGGTGCTTGCGCTCGCCGAGGACGCGGCCGCCATCATCGAACTTACTGGCTGCCGGGTCGAGCTGCATGCCGCCTCCGGCGCCGCGCTGGAGCAGGGAACGCCGATCCTGACCGCGCACGGTCCGGCCTCGGCGTTGCTGCGCAGCTGGAAGGTGGCGCAGACGTTGATCGAAATCTGGTCGGGTGTTGCGACAGACGCCCGCGCGATCGTTGATGCCGCGACCGCCGTCGCGCCTCATGTCGCCGTTGCCTGCACGCGCAAGAACGTCCCCGGCACCAAGCGCTTCGCGGTCGCGGCGGTGAAGGCGGGCGGCGCGGTGATGCATCGCCTCGGGCTGTCGGAGACAGTGCTGGTTTTTCCGGAGCACCGCGCCTTTCTCGGCGAGGACTTGCTCCCCGACATGATCGAGCGATTGCGGCGAGCCGCGCCGGAAAAGCGCCTGGTGATCGAAGTGACCACGATCGAGGCGGCGATCGTTGCGGCGGCGGCGGGTTTCGACGTGATCCAGGCGGAGAAATTCGCACCGGCCGAAATCGCCGGGCTCGTTGCCCGGATGGCCCGAATGGGGTCGGTGCGATCACGGCCCATCATTGCCGCCGCCGGCGGCATTCATGCCGGAAATGTCGCTGCCTACGCGCTGGCCGGGGCCGACGTCGTGGTCACGTCGTCGCCATATCTGGCGCGGCCCCGCGATGTGCAGGTGCGGATGGCCCCGCTATAGCCTCCGGCAACCTGCCGTCGGCGTAGCCCGCGCCAAGATTCGGGAGGTGTCCGAAGCGTCCAGACATGATGCCCATCTCGTCGTGATGAGCGCCCATCATCACGCGCGGTTGATGCGGGCAATTTCCGGCGGCGTGACGCTAGCCGCCATCAAGCGCGCGACCATTCCGGTATTGATGTCGCAATGACCGGGACGGGCCCGGGTCAGACGTGGACCGCGGTGCGAACGCGGCCGGCGTTGCCGAACACGCGGAGATAGCGCTCGATCTCGGACGCGTCACCGGTCGACTTTTCCGGATTGTCCGACAGTTTTACGGCCGGCCGGCCGTCGACCGAAGTCACCTTGCAGACGATCGAGATCGGATCGAGGTTGGCCGAACCGTCGGGCGCGCATCCGACGAAATCATTGGTCAGGTTGGTGCCCCAGCCGAAGGCGATCCGGACCCGGCCGGCGAAATGACGGTGGGTCTCCTCGATCGATCCGACATCCATGGCGTCAGAGAACACCAGGAGCTTCTCCCGGGGATCGCGGCCCTTCTGTTTCCACCATTTGATGATTTCCTCGCCGGCCGCGATCGGCGGCGCGCTGTCCGGGCGGAAGCCGGTCCAGTCCGCCACCCATTCCGGCGCGTCACGCAGGAACGATTTGGTGCCGAAGGCGTCGGGCAGCGCGATCAAGAGATTGCCGCCATAGGTATGGCGCCACTGGTCGAGAATACGATACGGCGCCCAGCGCAACTCATCGTCGTCATCGGCCAGCGCTGCTGCGACCATCGGCAATTCATGCGCGTTGGTGCCGATCGCTTCGAGGTCGTTGTCCATCGCCAGCAGCACGTTCGAGGTGCCGGTGAAGGACGATCCCAGGCCCTCCTTCACCGCCTCGACGCACCATCGCTGCCACAAAAAGCCGTGCCGCCGCCGCGTCCCGAAATCGGACAGCCGCAGGCCGTCCAGCTTTCGCAACCGCTCGACCTTGGTCCACAGCTTGGCCTTGGCGCGGGCATAGAGAACGTCGAGCACGAACCGGCCCTGGCCCTTCACGACCTGGCGCGAGCGCAACTCGTTGAGAATGGCGAGCGCCGGAATCTCCCACATCGTGGTGTGGGACCAGTTGCCGTGGAAATGCAGCTCATACTGGCCGTCGACCTTGCGCAGCTCGTATTCGGGAAGCCGGAACGCCGCGAGCCAGTTGATGAAGTCGGGCGAGAACATCTGGGTCTTGCCGTAGAAGGTATTGCCGGCGAGCCAGATCAGCTCTTTCTTGGTGAAGCGGATGGTGCGGGCATGGTCGAGCTGGGCGCGCAGTTCGCCCTCGTCGATCACCTCGGCAAGCCGCACATGTCGGCTGCGATTGATCACCGAAAAGGTGACCTGCTGGTCCGGATAGAATTCCCGGATCATCTGCAGCATCAGGAGCTTGTAGAAATCGGTATCGAGCAGGCTGCGCACGATCGGGTCGAGCCGCCAGCCGTGATTGTAGGTCCGGGATGCAATGTCTGTGACTGCCATGGGGGAACCCTAGCCCGCCCGAAGCCCTGCAACCAGTACCCTTTCGCCCCGGGCATGGCAGCTCAGCGCGAAAGCCGCTGCTGGGCCTGGCTGACGGCCGCCCGGACGCCGGTCCAAACAGGCTTTCCCGGGGCGAATTGCCGCCGCAGATAGGTGACGAGCTCGGTCAACTGGTCATCGCTCATGCTGTCCTTGAAGCCTGGCATATAGCCGAGGTCGCTCGTAACAGGAGAAGCGATGCCGTGCAGGATCACCTGGATCAGATTGTCCGGGACGGCGCTGTGCAGGTTGCTGTTCAGCGCCAGCGACGGCCGGCTGCCGAACAGGACCGGCCCGCCGACCGCGTGGCAGACCGCGCAGGCGCCTTCGTAAAGCCGCGCGCCAGCGGGCGAAGCCGAGACCATCCGGGTGCCGGTGGATTTTTCCAGCTGGGCGGCCAGCGTGTCCTGCGCCGCTTTGTCAGGTGCATTCGCGTTGAACGAAGCGAGATAGGTCGCCATGGCGCGAATATCCTGGTCGGGCAGCACCGCAAGCTCCTTCACTACAGGCGCCATCGGCCCCGCGGCCACGCCGTGGAGGCGGGATTTGCCCGTTCGCAAATAGGCGTAAAGCTCGTCTTCGCTCCAGGGGATCGGCGCATGCGACAACGAGGTCAGCGGCGGCGCTTCCCAGCCTTCGGCGAAGCCGCCGGCGAGGTAGGCGCCGGCCTGCTCCGCGCCGAGCGCGTTGCGCGGCGAATGGCAGGCGCCGCAATGGCCGAGGCCCTCGACCAGATAGGCGCCGCGATTCCAGATCGCCGACTTCGTCGCATCGGCTTCGAACGTCGTGGGCTGATGGAACAGCGCGTTCCATCCCGCCATCAGCGGACGCAGGTTAAACGGAAACGCCAGCGTGTTGTCAGGCGTCTCGGCGCGCACCGCAGGCTGCGCCATCAGATAGGCATAGAGCGCCTGCAGGTCGGCATCGCTGGTCCTGGCGAAATGCGGATAGGGAAACGCCGGATAGAGATGCCTGCCGTCGCGATGAATGCCCTCGCGCATGGCGCGCTCGAAGGCGGGATAGGACCAGGCGCCGATGCCGGTCTCGGCATCGGGCGTGATGTTGGTCGCGTAGATGGTGCCGAACGGGGTTTCGATTCCCCGGCCGCCGGCATTGACGGCGCCGTTCACGCTCGTGTGGCAGACCGCGCAGTCGCCGAGCGCGGCGAGCTGCGCCCCGCGCGCGATGGTCGCCGCGGAGAACACGGACGCATCCGGCCGCGCGATCGGTGCGATCGCCCGCCACGGCAGCACGGCGGCGCCGATGCCGATCGCCGCGGCACATAACGCCGCAGCCGTGGCAAAGACGCCGCGCCGCCCGGCGAACGGATTCCTCCATCGGTCGGCCGGAGCTGGCGGCTGCGGCGCGGCCAGCGGCGCCGGGGCTGGTGGCGCGGCTGGCTCGCCGCGCAACCCCGCCAGAATGCGTTCCGGCGTGAACGGCAATTCGCGAAACCGAACCCCGGTCGCATCATAAATGGCGTTGGCGATGGCGGCGGCGCTCGGCACCGACGCGGACTCGCCGACGCCGAGCGGCGGCTGGTCCTGTCGCGGCAGCATCAAGACGTCGATCTTGGGAACGTCGGGGAATTTGATGATGGGGTAGGCGCCCCATTCGCGCGCCGTCACCGCGTTGCGGTCGAACGAAACCTGCTCCATCAGCGCGCGGCTGGTCGACTGGATGACGTTGCCGTGAATCTGGTGGCGGACGCCGTCCGGGTTGATCATCAGCCCGGAATCCTGCCCGGCCACCACGCGGGTGACGCTGACGTCGCCGGTCGCTTTGTTGACGGCGACGTCGGCAATCCAGGCCGACCACGCCGCGCCGTAACCCGGAAACTTGCTGTGCACATAGAGCGCGTAGGCAAAACCGCGCCCACGCACGATGTCGCCTTCGGCCTCAGGCTCCGGCCGCGCCGGACGCGGCACCCAGCCGGCGCGTTCGGCGACGGCGTTGACGAGATCGACCGCGCGCTGGTCTTTCAGGTAGCGCAGCCGGTATTCGACCGGATCGACGCCGGCTTCGGCCGCGAGTTCGTCGATATAGGATTCATGGGCAAAGGTGTTCGGCAGTGCCGAGACGCCACGAAACCATGATGCTCGCACGATCGGCGGCATGTCGTGCGCCACCACGCGCAAATTGTCGTAGTCGTAAGGCGGGATCGCGGTGCGGTCGCCCATCTCGAACACGGCGGGAGTAGGCGCAATCGCTCCGGTGAGCAGCAGCGCCAGCGTCGGCGCGCCGTTCGAGGGATAGCGCGTGGCAAAATCGTAACCGGCGACGCTGCCGTCGGCGTTCAGTCCGCCGTTGACGTCCATCAGCTGCGCGGTGCCCTTCGGCTCCCAGGCGTGCTCCTGTTCGCGCGTCAACTGCACGCGGACGGGGCGGCCGACCGCGCGCGACAGCAGCACCGCGTCGGCGGTGACGTCATCGGCGCAGTTGCGGCCATAGCAGCCCGCGGCTTCCAGCCGGATCACGTCGATGTCGTGCTCCGGCTTCTGCAGCAGCAGTGCGAGGTCGGCGCGCAGCATGTGCGGATTTTGCGTGCCGGACCACACCTTGACCTGATCGTCCCGGACATCCGCGACCGCGCAGGACGGACCGATCGAGCCGTGCATCTGGTACGGCCAGACATAGGTCCGCTGCATCGGCCTGGCGGCAGCGGCGATCGCGGCATCGACATCGCCCTTGTCGATCAGGGTGCGCGGCGCCGACGGATTGGCGCGCAGCGCGGTCTCGATATCTTTCAAGTCCGGCAGCGTCGGGGTCGGCTTCCAGCTCACCTTGAGCTGCGCGGCCGCCTTGACCGCGTTTTCCTCGCGTTCGGCGACGACGCCGACGAAATCGCCGATCCGCACCACCGCCACCAGCCCGGCAATATCGCGGACCGATGCTTCGTCGACCGCGATCAGGCTGGTGCCGACGAAATCGCCGGCATCGACGCCGGCATAGGGCGGCCGCACCACGCGACCGTGCAGCATGCCGGGCACGCGCACGTCATGAACATAGACCAGTTCGCCGGTCGCCTTCGCCGGCAGGTCGGTGCGCGGCACCGATTGCCCGACGATGCTGTAGGCGCTGACGGCCTTGACCGGAACGTCGTCCTCGAGTTCGAGTCGGACGGTCTCGCCGGATATCAATTCGCCGTAGGAGACGCTGCGGTTGTCCCTGCCGCGGATCAGGCCGTCCTCGATGACCAGCTCCTCCGCCGGCATTTCCAGCCGTTCCGCAGCGCGCGCTATCAGGAAGTGCCGCGCCTGTGCCGCCGCCTTGCGCAGCGGCACCGCCGTGATCTGGATGGTTTCACTGGCGATGGTCGCGCCCTGATTGGGGACCAGCGCGGTATCGCCCAACACAATGACGACGCGGGCAAAGGACACGTCGAGCTCTTCGGCGACGATCTGCCCGAGCGCAGTGCGAATCCCGGTGCCGAGATCGACATGGCCGTTGTAGGCCGTGACCGAGCCGTCGGCCGTGATCCTGATGAAGGTTTCGAAGCCGGCCGCGGCCGGACGAACAACGGTCAACGATCCTGACCCGGACTCGCGATTGTCAGTAACGTCTGCGGTCATCAATCCAGCGCCTCCGCGACGCGGCCAGCGGCCCGCATCGCCGCACGCATGATTTCGACATGCGCGCCGCACCGGCACAGATTATAGCGCAGCGCCTCGTGCAGCTCGCTCTCCGTAGGATGCGGGTTGCGATCGAGCAGCGCCCTGGTGGTCATGATCATGCCGTTCAGGCAGTAGCCGCATTGCGCGGCCTGTTCCCGTATGAAGGCCTGCTGCACTGGATCGGGATGTTCGCGCGAGCCCAGGCCTTCGAGCGTCACAATGTCGCGCCCGACGCAGCCTTCGATCGGAATGACGCAAGACCGCGCCGCGACGCCGTCGATCAGTACGGTGCAGCTGCCGCATTCGCCGAGCCCGCAGCCGTATTTCGGTCCGTTCAGTTCGAGATCGTTGCGCAACACATAGAGCAGCGCGGTATCGGGGGCGGCGTCGACCTCGTGAATCCGACCGTTGACCGTCAGGCGGATCGTGCTCTCAGTCATGTCGGTGATCCCGCTCCAACGGTTGCGCTGCAAACATCGCGTCGAAACGCGCTAAAACCTCCGGGCAAGATACCGTTTGCATACAAACGTGCAAGCATGCCGGCAGCGGGCGAAACCGGCTGCCCTGTTTGTGAACAAACCCGGCAGGCAATCTGCGGTATTAATCGGCAGCCGCCGTTTTCGCATTGCACGGCGCTTGACAGCTTTCAGCCGGGCGCGCAACATCGTTCGTGTACGAACAAATACCCCGTTGCGATATGAGGCGTCGTTACCGTTTGGCCGTCCGACAGTTTGACGCTGGCTTGTGAGTTCGTTCATGCTGACCGATACGACTGCTGCCGACGACAAGATCCGCTGCGATGCGTGTCCCGTGATGTGCTACATCAAGCCGGGCGCGGCGGGCGCCTGCGATCGCTATGCCAATCATGATGGCGAGCTGGTGCGCGTCGATCCACATATCCTGCTGGAGCGAACAGTGTCGCATGGCGGACGGCTGGTGCCGTTCCAGGGCAGCGGCGACTGGGACGGCAAGATCGTGCACGAGCCCAGCCTGTTCGTGACCGCGATCGGCGCCGGCACCACCTATCCCGACTACAAGCCCGCGCCGTTCATCGTCTCCTCCGAGGTCGACGGCGTCGACATGGTCACCGTGGTGACCGAAGGCATCTTCAGTTACTGCGGCGTCAAGGTGAAGATCGACACCGACCGCTATCTCGGTCCGGAGACGGCGGCGGTGCGCGCGCAGGGCGAGGCGATCGGCCACGTCACGACAAGCGAATACGGCTCGCAGATGCTGTCGCTGGGCGGCGTGCATCACCTTACCGGCGGCTCCAAGAAGGAAGGCCGCGTCACCTGCGACGCGCTGATGGACCTCAGCAACTGCAAGCCGGTCGAACTGACCATCGACGGCGGCGCCACCGTGGTGGTGCAGGCCGGATATCCGCCTGTTGTCAACGGCGTGCCCGAAGAGCGGATGCGGGTCGGTTGCGGCTCGGCGACCATCGGCATGTTCGCCAAGCAGTGGCACGGCAAGGTCGATGAAGTCGTGGTGGTGGACGACCACATCACCGGCGTACTCAGCGAACACCAGGCCGGCAAGCTGCTCGACATTCCCGATACCGGCATCAAGATGAAAGGGCGGCGTTCGACGCCGGGCCGCTATTTCCAGGTCGCCGAGCCCGGCACCGGCTGGGGCGGCACCAAGATCTCCGATCCGTTGTCGGTGCTCGGTCCGTTCGATCCCAAGAAGGCGCACCCGGGGCTGACCATGCTGATGGTCTCCACCACAGGCGAGCATGCGGCTTATTATGTCCTCGACGATGCGCTGAAGCCGGTCGAGCAGCCGATGCCGGCCGACTTGAAACTGTCGGTCGAGCGGATTCAGGAGAATTGCGAGCCCGCTCTGTGCACCGTGCTGTTCATGGGCGGGGCAGGCGGGTCGTTGCGCGCCGGCGTCACCGACAATCCGGTGCGGCTGACGCGATCGGTCAAGGACGCGCTGACGCGCGTCACCAGCGGCGGCGCGCCGGTCTATGTCTGGCCGGGCGGCGGCATCACTTTCATGGTCGATGTGACGCGATTGCCGGCAGGCGCCTTCGGCTATGTTCCGACGCCGGCACTGGTGGCGCCGATCGAATTCACGTTACGGCTGTCGGATTATGCGGCGCTCGGCGGCCATATGGATCATGTGCGGCCGCTGGCGTCGCTGAAGGACAATACCGAAACGCGCCAGGTGGCTTCGCCGCCATCCGCCCGGGAGCGTTCATGATGCGGGTTCCGCAAATCGGGTTGCTGGCCGACGGCAGGCGGCTTCATCTGCAGGATGGTCCGATCGACCTGATCGTCGAAGCGCGGGGCGGCGAGGCCGATATGCGCGCGGCCTATGATGCGGCAGCACGACGCTTCACCGGCCTGCTCGACGAACTCTGCAGCGAATTGCCGCTCTTGCGGCAGGCGGCCGATCCCGGGCGATGCCCGCTGCAAGGCGTCGTTGCCCGCCGCATGCATGCGGCGGTGGCGCCGTTCGCCGCCGATCACTTCATCACGCCGATGGCGGCGGTCGCGGGTGCCGTCGCGGAAGAAATCCTCGGCGCGATGACCGCCGCGGCGGGCCTTGAACGCGCCTATGTTAACAATGGTGGCGACATTGCCCTGCATCTTTCCGGCGGAGAGAGTTTCACGGTAGGCCTGATGGACCGGCCGGACACCGCCGGATTGCTGCAAACCATGGTGGTCGATGCCGGTGATCCCACCCGTGGCGTTGCGACCTCGGGGCGGCACGGCCGCAGCTTCTCGCTCGGCATCGCCGACGCCGTGACGGTGCTGGCGCGGACGGCTTCCCAGGCCGATGCTGCCGCCACCATCATTGCCAATGCCGTCGATCTGCCCGGACATCCCGCGATCCTGCGTTGCCCGGCCAACGAACTGCAGCCCGACAGCGATCTCGGCGCTCGCCTCGTCACCCGTGACGTCGGCGCGTTGTCCGGGGAAGAGATCGAAAACGCGCTCGCGGCCGGCGCGGCGCGCGCGCGGCGATTATTGCTTTCGGGATTGATCGAGGGCGCGGCTTTGCGCCTGTGCGGTGAGACCGTCGTGGTGGAAGCGAGGCTGCAACCGCCGCAGTCGCAATCGATTCACAGAGACATGCCCGCGAGCCTGATGCATGCTTGACCGGAAACAAGGCTGACAAAGATGAGTGCTGTCATTCGCAAGATAGTCACCGTGGTTGAAGAGACCCGGCTGGAGATGGGCAAGACCATTACGCCGCCGACGCGGCGTGCGGCGGCGATCGCCGTGATCGAGAACCCGTTTGCCGGAAGATATGTCGAAGATCTCAGCCCGCTGATTGCGATCGGCGAGGAACTCGGCGAATTGCTGGCGGCGAGGGCGGTGGCCGCGCTGGGCATCGAGGGCCCGAAAGCGCACAGTTACGGCAAGGCGGCTGCGGTCGGCGAAAACGGCGAGCTCGAACATGCGGCCGCCATCCTGCATCCCAAGATGGGCGCGCCGGTGCGCAAGATCCTGGGCAAGGGCGCGGCGCTGATACCATCGTCGAAGAAGCGAAGCGGGCCGGGGACGACGCTGGATATTCCGCTCGGCCACAAGGATGCGGCGTTCGTGCGCAGCCATTTCGACGGCATGGAGGTCATGATCAACGATGCGCCGCGCGCCAACGAGATCATGGTGGCGGTCGCGGTCACCGACAGCGGCAGGCCGCTGCCGCGTGTCGGCGGCCTGACCGTTGCAGAAGTCAAAGGCGAAGACGGTTTACGATAATTTCTTAACCAGTGGAGGTAAGGGATGCGACGGAGCAGATATTTCTTGAGCGCGGGATTGGCGATCGTGGTCGCGGGCATGGCGCATTCCGCTCTTGCCCAGAGCGAAATCAAGATCGGCGAGATCAACAGTTATTCGCTGTTGCCGGCATTCACCGAACCCTATCGCAAGGGCTGGCAGCTGGCGTTGGAACAAATCAATGCCGCCGGCGGCATCAACGGCAAGAAGCTCGTGGTCATCTCCAAGGATGACGGCGGCAAGCCAGCCGACGCGCAGACCGCCGCCAACGAACTGGTGTCGAGCGAGAAGGTGGTGATGCTGACCGGTACCTTCCTGTCCAACATCGGCCTCGCCGTCAGCGATTTCGCCAACCAGAAGAAGGTTTTCTTCCTGGCGGCCGAGCCCCTGACCGACGCCATCACCTGGGCCAAGGGCAACCGCTACACCTTCCGCCTGCGTCCTTCCAACTACATGCAGGCGGCAATGCTGGTGGAAGCGGCCGCCAAACTGCCGGCCAAGCGCTGGGCAACTGTCGCGCCGAACTATGAATACGGCCAGTCCGCAGTGGCGGTGTTCAAGAAACTGATGTCGGAGAGGCGGCCGGATATCCAGTGGGTCGATGAGCAGTGGCCGCCGTTCGGGAAGCTGGATGCGGGTCCTGTCGTGCAGGCGCTTGCGGCAGCCAATCCGGAAGCCATCCTGAACGTGACCTTCGGTGCCGATCTCGTGAAGTTCGTGCGCGAAGGCAACACCCGCGGCCTGTTCAAGGATCGTGCGGTGGTCTCTTTCCTCACCGGCGAACCGGAATATCTCGATCCGCTGAAGGAAGAGACACCTGCAGGATGGATCGTCACCGGCTATCCCTGGTACTCGATCAAGACGCCGGAGCACGATGCGTTCCTCAAGGCGTACCAGGCCAAATACAACGACTATCCGCGGCTTGGCTCGATCGTCGGCTACCAGACCATCAAGGCGGCGGCGGCGATCCTCACCAAGGCCAACTCCGACGATCCGGAGAAGCTGATCGCGGCCACGGAAGGACTATCGATGCCGTCGCCGTTCGGCGAAATCACCTTCCGCAAGATCGACCACCAGTCGACGCTCGGCGCCTTCGTCGGCAAGACCGCGCTCAAGGACGGCAAGGGCATCATGGTGGACTCGGTCTATCGCAAGGGTTCGGACTTTCTGCCGAGCGACGCCGAAGTCGCCAAGCTGCGCCCGAAGGAGTGATTCCTTACCTCTCCCTCTCTCCCCGCTTGCGGGGAGAGGGAGAAAAGGAACGACCTCATCCTGAGGAGCGGCGGCTTCGCCGCGTCTCGAAGGATGAAGCCAATGAATCAAGATGCGTGAGCCGCGGACCGCCAATGGCCTTTTACTTCGTCCAGTTCCTGACCGGCCTTGCCAGCGCGGCGTCGCTGTTTCTGGTGGCGTCTGGCCTGTCGATCATCTTTGGCGTGACGCGGATCGTCAATTTCGCCCATGGCGCGTTCTACATGCTCGGCGCCTATGTGGCGTTCACGCTGACCGAACGCTTTTCCGGCGCGCTCGGCTTCTGGGGCGGCATCGTGGTTGCCGCGCTGGTCGTGGCCGCGGTCGGCGTGCTGGTCGAGATGGTGCTGCTGCGGCGGATCTATCATGCGCCGGAATTGTTTCAGTTGCTGGCCACCTTCGGTCTGACCCTGATGGTCGAGGATCTGGTGGTCCTGATCTGGGGGCCGAGCGATCTACTCGGCCGCCGCGCTCCCGGCTTCAAGGGCGCGGTCGATTTCTTCGGCCAAAACATTCCCTCCTATGACCTGTTCCTGATCGCGCTCAGTCCGGTCGTGCTCGGACTGTTGTGGCTGGTGTTCCAGCGCACGCGCTGGGGCATCCTGGTTCGCGCCGCGACCCAGGACCGCGACATGGTGGCAGCGCTCGGCGTCAATCAGAAATGGCTGTTCACCAGCGTGTTCGCGCTCGGGGTCTTCCTCGCCGCATTGGGCGGCGCGCTGCAGATCCCGCGCGACGCGGTGCATCACGCGCTGGATTTGCGGATCATCGTCGACGTGTTCGTGGTGGTGGTGATCGGCGGCCTCGGCAGCATCGTCGGCGCCTTTGTCGCCGCCGTGCTGGTGTCCGAGCTGAACGCGTTTGGCATTCTCATCTTCCCGAAGATTTCCATCATCCTGGTGTTCCTGGTGATGGCCGCGGTGCTGATCGTGCGGCCGTGGGGCCTGTTCGGAAAGCCGGAAGCCGCCGCGCGCCGCACGCCGGGGCTGACCGTCAATCCCTGGCGTCCGCTGACCTCGAATGAGCGGCTGGCCGCGCTTGCCGCGCTGGCCGTGGCGGCGGCGCTGCCTTTGATCGGCGGCAACTATGCGCTCACGGTCGGATCCGAGATCGCGATCTTCGTGATCTTCGCCGCCAGCCTGCATTTCCTGATGTCGGTCGGCGGGCTCGCCTCGTTCGGCCATGCCGCGTATTTCGGGCTGGGGGCTTACGGCATCGCCTTCCTCGCCAAGATGGCGGGGCTGCCGATGATCGTCTGCCTGCTGCTTGGCCCGCTGTTGGGGTGTCTTGGCGCGGCGTTGTTCGGATTCTTCGCGGTTCAGCTCTCGGGAGTCTACTTCGCGATGCTGACGCTGGCGTTTGCGCAGATCGTCTGGTCGGTCGCATTCCAGTGGGTCGCGGTGACCGGCGGCGACAACGGCATTTTGGGAGTTTGGCCGGAGAAATGGGCGGCGGGGCCTGCGAGCTTCTACTGGCTCTCCATCGCCGTGGCAGCGGCGGCGGTGGCCGTGCTCCGCATCATCGTATTCTCGCCGTTCGGCTATGCGCTGCGGGCGACGCGCGACTCCCTGCTGCGCAGCGAGGCTGTCGGCATCGACGCCAAGCGCATCCAGTGGACCGCCTTCGTGATTGCCGGCACCGTCGCCGGCATCGCCGGCGCGCTGTTCGCCTACCTGAAGGGCAGCGTGTTTCCCGACAGCCTCGGCATTTCGCTGTCGGTCGATGCGCTGGTCATGGTGCTGCTCGGCGGGGTCGAGACCGTTTCCGGCGCGGTGATCGGCGCCATCGTCTACAAGGCGCTCTCGATCTGGCTGGTCAGCCAGACCGATTTGTCGAAACTGGTGCTGGGCGGCTTCATCGTGCTGATCGTGGTCGCCTTCCCGAAGGGTATCGTCGGCATGCTGGAGACGATCCGGCATCGCCGCCGCGCCGGGGCAGAGAAGTCCGCGATCGTCACTCCCCGGGTAGAGGCCGCCGAATGAGCACCGCGCCCACACTGCTGTCGGTCGATGGCCTGAGCAAATCCTATGGCGGCGTCCACGCCGTGCGCAGCGTGTCGTTTTCACTGAGGGCCGGCGAGATCCTGGCGCTGATCGGCCCCAACGGCGCGGGCAAGAGCACCTGCTTCGACATGCTCAACGGCCAGACCACGCCCGGCGCCGGCACCATCCATCTGCTCGGCGAAGAGACCACCGGCCGGAAACCGCGCGAGATCTGGCGGCTCGGCGTCGGCCGCACCTTCCAGATCACTGCGACCTTCCCGACCATGACGGTGCGCGAAAACGTCCAGGTCGCGCTGGTGTCGTATGGCCGGCAGTTGTTCAATCTGTGGGTCTCGGCGCCGAAATTCGCGCGCGAGGAAGCCGGCCGTCTGCTGGAGCTGGTCGGCATGGGCGGCTATGCGGAGCGGCCCTGCGGCGAGCTTGCCTATGGCGACCTCAAGCGGCTGGAACTCGCCATCGCGCTTGCCAACCAGCCGAAGCTGCTGCTGATGGACGAGCCGACCGCCGGCATGGCGCCGCGCGAGCGCATCGAGCTGATGCGGCTGACCGCCAAGATCGCGCGCGAGCAATCGATCGGCGTGCTCTTCACCGAACACGACATGGACGTGGTGTTCGAGCATGCCGACCGCATCCTGGTGCTCAATCGCGGTACGCTGATCGCCGAAGGTTCGCCCGAGGAAGTTCGGCGCAATCCGCAGGTTCGCGCCGTCTATCTCGGCGAGGGCCTGGTCTATGACGCCCGCCACCGCGAGGGAGCATCGGCATGAAGCTCGCAGTCGAGGGGCTCAACAGCCACTACGGCCCCGCCCATATCCTGTTCGATATCTCGCTTGAGGTCGGCGACGGCGAGGTGGTGGCGCTGCTGGGCCGTAACGGCGCCGGCAAGTCGACCACCTTCCGCTCCATCGTCGGCCTGGTCGAGAGCCGCACCGGCCGCATCGTGTTCGAAGGCAACGACGTCTCGGATCAGCCGACCCATGCGATCGTCAGCCGCGGGCTCGGCTACGTGCCGGAAGAGCGGCGCATCTTCACGGATCTGACGGTCGACGAGAATCTCGAAGTCGGCCGCCAGAAGGTCAGGCCGAACGCGCCGCACTGGACGCGCGAGAAACTGTTCACGCTGTTTCCGAACCTCGCCGAGATGCGCAACCGGCCGGGCGGCCGCATGAGCGGCGGCGAGCAGCAGATGCTGACCATCGCGCGCACCCTGATGGGAAATCCGTCGCTGGTGCTGCTCGACGAACCCTCGGAAGGCCTGTCGCCGAAGATCGTGGAGCAGATGGTGGACGCGATCCTGACCATGAAGAAAGCGGGCGTCAGCATCGTCGTGTCGGAGCAGAACCTGCATTTCGCGCGGCTGATCTCCGACCGCGCCTACATCATCGAGCGCGGCCGGATCTGCTTTTCCGGCACGATGGCCGAACTCGACGCGCGTCCGGACATCAGAGACACGCATCTGGCGCTATGATGGCGACGGCGGAAAAAAAGGGGCGGGCAACGCACATGGCCAGGAGTGTTTCGCCGAAACGCAGCGCAAGACCTTCGAAGGCACCTTACGTGCTGGAGGAGCAGGTCGGCTTCATCCTGCGCCAGGTCTGGCAGCGCCACGCCGCCATCTTCGCGAAGGAAATCGGAATAAATCTCACGCCGACGCAATGGGCGGCGCTGGCGAAACTCACCGAGACCGGGCCCTGCTCGCAGAACCAGCTCGGCCGGCTGACGGCGATGGATGTCGCCACCATCAAGGGCGTGATCGACCGGCTGACCGCGCGCGGCCTGACCGAAACCAGCCCCGATCCCGCGGACGGCCGCCGCCTCCTGGTCAGCCTGACCCGCGCGGGCCAGCAGATGGCCGACAAGGCGATGCCGAACGCGCTGGCGATCACGAGGGAAACGCTGGCGCCGCTCGATGCCAAAGAGCGGGAGACGCTGATGGCGCTGCTCGGCAAGCTGCGGTGATCGGGAATTCGTAGGGGCCCACCGTCATTGCGAGGAGCGGAGCGACGAAGCAATCCAGCTTCCTTCTTGGTGCGACAATGGATTGCTTCGCGGAGCCTGTTATCGGGCGCGCATTCGCGCGACCCGTTGGCTCGCAATGACGGTCAAGCCGTCGGGTGAACACGCGACCGATCAAAGGCTCCGCGCGCAAGCCGACGCCAAGAGGCGGGCACGGCGCAAAGCGCCTTTGCCCCCCTATGCTTTCTGACCCTTGCTGTCCTTGTCTCGTGATTTCGCCGCGTTCTGAATGCGCTCCAGCAGCTTCAAAAGCTCTGCGGTTTCATCGTCTTTCGGCTTCGAGGGTTTGGGGAAGGGTATCACGTCAGACATTGGTCGGTCCCTTACTCTACACGTCCGCGCCGTAGCTCCCTTCTCGTCCGCGATTGCCGCGTTTCTGCGACATCCGATCTTTCCTTGATCCGGAGTTCGCCACAATTTTCTCAAACTTTGCTTGGCGTTGCCCGGCGAGCTGCGCTGATCAGTGCCCCACAATCTCCGGCACTTTTCCCGCCGGCGGCGTGTTGCGGCTGCGCTGGGTGCGGACGATGCCGTCGATGATGGTCATGCCGATGCCGGGGAGGTCGCCGAGCTGCACGCTTTCCAGGATGTTCTTGCCCGGCGAATGCTGCGCCTTGTCCATGATGACGAAGTCGGCCGAGCGGCCGACCTCGATCAGGCCGCAGTCCAGCGCGCGCATCCGGGCGGTGTTGCCGGTGGCAAAGCAGAATGCGATTTCGGCCGGCACCTCGCCGAGCGAGGACAGCAGCGACACCATGCGCAGGATGCCGAGCGGCTGCACGCCGGAACCGGCCGGCGCGTCGGTGCCGAGGATGATGCGGTTGAGGTCGCCCATCTCGCGCGCGGTGCGCAGCGTGAACAGCGCCGAGCGCTCATTGCCGTTGTGCACCAGTTCGAGGCCGCGCTTGCAGCCTTCGCAGATGCAGCGGATCTGGTCGTCGGGCAGCGCGGTGTGGCCGCCATTGATATGGCCGACCACGTCGGTATCGGCTTCCAGCACCACGTCCTTGTCGATCAGGCCGGAGCCGGGGATCGACGGCCCGCCGGTGTGAATGGTGCTCTGGATGCCGTATTTGCGCGCCCATCCCACCATCTTGCGCGCGGTCGGGCCGTCCTTGACGCCGCCGAGCCCGACTTCGCCGAGTAGCTTGACGCCGGCCGCGGCCAGTTCCTTGAAGTCGTCCTCGACCATTTCGCATTCGATCACCGGCGCGCCGGCATGCACCTTCACGCCGCCCGGCCGCAGCGTCCAGAACGCGCGCTGTGCGAAGATAGCCATCGCCTTCAAGCCCACGACGTCGCGCGGCCGGCCCGGCATATGCACTTCGCCCGCCGAGATCATGGTGGTGACCCCGCCATGGAGATAGCTGTCGATCCAGTTGGTCTGGTTCTGCCGCGGCGTCCAGTCGCCGGCGACGGGGTGGACGTGGCTGTCGATCAGCCCGGGCGCGACCGTGGTGCCCATGGCGTCGACGATCGTGGTGGCGCCCTCGGCGTCGACGTCCTTGGCTTTCCCGATCGCCGATATCTTGCCGTTCACGGCCACGCTATATTACGCGCACAGCCTGAATCATGTTGGCAAGGGTCAGTAGTTGCTTCGGTAATCAGCGAGGACATCCATCGACGCTCCACAGTAACTGGTGATGTGATCGTGAGCCTTCACCAGTCCGTCGAACTCAACCCGGGTATAGGCGAACAGCTTCTTGCTGACACTGTGTGGGTACCGGAAAGAGTCGCCCTTCGGGTCTGTGTTGTGCATGTGTTTGATAAGCTTCTCAACGTGCAAGCCCCAAGGGTCCATCTCACCAGGCAGCGCGGCCAAATCAAACTGCTGTCGCTTCAGCTCATTCCAGAGGTCCAGAAGGCTGTGCCCGTAGTCTTTGCCAGAATCTCCAGTATAGCTCGCAAACTCTTCAATTGCCCACTTCAGGTGAAGCTCGACTGAATGCCGGGCAACGTAGAACAAAGGCGCCTGAAGCAGCCCATTGTGACGCCACCGCTCTTTTAGCGCTGTTGCCATCTCCCGGAATGCCACCTCGTACGAATAGGCGAAGAACGACAGCGTTTGATCCGACATCGAAGGGGGTTCTTCACGATGCAGGAAGCGCTCAAATTGTGTGGGGATTTCGAAATTGCCGACATCATTCAGCAGATCGAGAAATTCGCCCATCTCTAGCTTTCGTTCCACTATTTCTTCGAAGCGTTCCAAATCTCTTCTGACTTTTCAGCCTCGTGCTTCAACAGTGCATCGAAGAATTCGGCGGACTCTTTCGTATAGCCGCCCTTTTTCTCGCTATCGTCAGCTTGCTTTAGTATCTCTTTCTTGAACAGCACGACTGCTGCAAGCTCTTTGTCCGACAACCAACCACCTTTTTCCGGCATCCATTCGTCGATTACGGCCGAGAGGCTCTTGTTCTCCAACCGGTCCATGGCCTTGAAGTCTGCGTTGGTCTTCTTCGACCATGGGGTTATGAGATCAGAGTGGGCCATCGAAGCATCCGTTGCCGCCTGACTCTGTGTGGCGTGCATTGCGGCCACCAGCTCGGTAGTCTTGAGGGGCGCTATTCCGCGGACCACTCTCGTGAACAGAAAGAAGAAGTCCGCCTTAATCATCTTGACCCATGGCCGAATGATGACCGCCCGCTCCTCCGGCGTAACCTTCAGCTCGACCAGCTGGGCATCTATATCGTCGAGCACGACCTGCTTCTCCTTCGCAGTAGGCGTGCCAAGACGGTTGCCCCATGAGATCGTCAAATAGCTGGCTCGGGCGCTTATTGCCGCCAGCCTTCGTAGCCTGCCGATGATTTCCTCGGCCCTATCCAACGTCTCACGGAGTTCAACCTGAACCTCCCAGACCTTGAACGTCTTTATTTGCGATAGGAATAGAAAAATGCCGCACACAACAAAAGCAGTGCCTAAACCGGCCGCCGACTTCATGTTGCCTGACCAGGCTTGAAAGGCTGCAAGCAGGAGACAGCCGACGCCCACTACGAAGGCCACAAAGATGTAAATCTCTCTGAGCTTTTCCATGTTATCTGCCGCCACTGGAAGCCTCATAACAAAAAGCCGAGACTCAGTTGATCCGAGAATTCCACCTAAAGGACCCGATATCCCGCCTCGGCTAACATGTCAGCGTTTGAGATACGTCGCAATCAACGTTGCGATAATACCGACAACGCCAATCCCTAGAGCGACCTTGCCTGACTTCCCCGAGCCCATTTGGCGCAATAACAAATAGTAGGTCGGCCACCTGCCGAAATGTCGGACGAGTTCATCTAAAGAATACTTGTCGAGCAAACCCGCTCTCTCTTTCTCAGAGAGAAGTGCCGGTTTGTTCGTCCCATTAGGACGCAATCTTTCGTTCGCCCGTTTAGGCGTTAAGGTACTGTCGCTCATTTTGCGTACAACCTGTAGGTGGCTTTCCACCTAAACAACGCAACACACTTATCTATGTTGCATCGGGACCGTTATCGATTCCTTAGGCTCCGAACCATGTTCGGGTGACACCCTTTCAACATGCGTTCTTTTTCCGCTTTGTCAACAAACTCGGAAAGCCCCTATTTTATAAGGGTTTCTTAAACTACCAATACAACGGCAGACCTATATTGCCTCTGTTTACCGCCAAATGGGACTCTTGTGTTGTTAATTATCTTATAGAGATTCGTGCGCGGCTAGTACATTTCGTAGGAAAATGCAAGATAGATTATCTGGCCCCGGTGTTCTGAACAGATTTCTGACTCGATAAGTGTAACCTCTGCCGGGGTTAAGCTGCGAAGCGGACTGGCCCCTGGATCGACAACGGCAGCTCGTTGAAAAACAGATGGTTTGGCGTCTCGTTCGTCCAACCGATTGTGTGTGCTCTGGCCCGTGCCGGCTTGCCATCGAGCCGGTGCTGAATACTTCGAGCGGCGATCCACCCGACTCCCACGGCTTGTCGGGCTCTTCACGAAAGCAGACATCAGGCTGACGGATCGGCACGTCTGCTGAGTGCCAACAGCCGGCATCGACCACCGCAAACGCTGCGCGCAGCGAATGCTGGCATTCATCGGCCACCGTTGGTACGCTTCGCCAAATCAACGGACATGGAAGATAACGACAACTTCACTTTGGGCCTGAATCTTTTGGGAAGAGTACCGTCTGTGCGGTGTTGAAAAGTGCCAATGCTGAGTCTAGCAGCGCCTGACTTTCCTTGAGCTTTTGCGTGTAAGCTGACTGGGTGAGAAAGCTGTACACGGTTGCCACGCGATCTGGCACGGCGCTACAATAGTCATCTAAAAATTTCACCAAGCTGAAGTTCTCTAAGGACGCTTCAAGATGCTCCAGGTCAGCCAACGTTAAGATGACCAACTTTTCTACTCGCCGTCCTCCGGGAACAGGTCCGAGTAGCGCGTCAAATTCCTTCGCAAGTACTGCGCCCAAGGTTGCCACCTTGGTGTCATGCGCTATAAGCAGCGGGAAAATCCGGCGGACTTCCTTGAAGTCGTCGCCCTGACCTTTCCAAATATCATTTGTGATAGCGCGAACGATCCTCGCGAGTTGCGAGACGCCTTTTCTTCTCTCAATCGACGACGCGGTCGTTTCGCTGTATTTGAGACGAATTTCTTCAAGAAAATCGTCGCCAAGGATGGCTCCTTCTTTCAACCATACAGACTTAGATTCTGAAACAACTAAATCCTTAACGTCATTGAGAATATTGTCGACCTCGAACTCGCCATCGGCGTCTGCGCCTTTAACGTTGCAAGCAAGACGATCGACTAAGCCCCTTGCACTGGGATAGGCGCGGCGAAGCATATCGCTAACATAATCTTCAAAAGCTAAACCAAACCGCCCGAAAACTTCATTGGCGCTTTGAGCTTGCGCTGTAATCTGGAAAAGTGATCCGATTGAAATCCGCTCGCTGAAAAAGACTGGATCGAGAACGACTGCCGTCTTATTTTCAGTAATGAGAATCGGCCGCGCGCGAATCGCGCGATACCCGGACTTGTCAAAGTCGTTCCATAGGTCTTCCGCAAGCTGTTCAGACGACTGAGATTCGTGGGCCAGAAACTTCGGAAACAGGTCACTATAGGCAGTTGCATTCCCAAAAGTCGCCGGTCGAAAAAAAATATCTTGCTCGGTGCCTATTAAGGCCTTTGTGGAAACGCCTGCGAGGCAAACGAAATATTCTTCAACGGAAAGTCCCGTAATGCGTTTGAACTCGGCCTCAAATTCCGGATACCGCTTCGGAAAATACTTAGAGAAAAAAGCCCAGCCGTGGCCGAGCGTTTCACGTGGGTACGGAGCAGGATTTGCTTCCTCGAACGCTTTCCAAAACGGCCCTGCGGCTTTCAGGCGAGCCTCGTCGATGTTGGCTTCGCCGATGCCGTCAAGCTTGTTCCCAAATATTCTGTTGTTCCAGAGGCCACTCGCGATAAGTGCGCACCTGACGAACTTTGATTTTGTCGCTGCATTTTGAAACGTGTCGCCGTCATTCGTCAGGTTTTTGCAATGCTTCGAAATCCATCGCATCAGCTCAAGGAGCTGCCCTCGGAAGAAGAAAGTGGGTGGAATTTTCCACGCCCCGTTCTTCCAGAATTCGTTGACCTTGTTCCGCTCATCATCATTCAAGGCAAGTTGGATTGCACGCTCCTGCCGCACCCTGATATCTTCGGTTCCTGGCCCCGAAACGATCCGATTGATAAGTGCGCAACAGCAAAGGGCTTCGTCGCGACTAAGGCCCTCTAGCGATTGGACCATGCCTTTTTCGCTGACTTCGATGTCGGGGTAGATAGCCTGCGCTGTGACGAATACGCCAATTTGCGTGAGATTTACGACGGAGGGTTTCCTTGGGAGCAGGATCATTATGCAAATCCGTGGCACGGCTCAAGGCTCATAGGCCGGCCCTTCCTCAAACTAATTGTAATTCCTAGCACTCGATGGTGGACGCTCTCAACCCGGCAAAAATGGCGCACATGCAATGATCGCTAAGGTATGTCCGAAAAGTGTCAAAAGCTCACTTGGCGCGCCGCTCAATGCCCCACGATCTCAGGCACCTTCGTCGCCGGCGGCGTGTTGCGGCTGCGGGTGGTGCGGACGATGCCGTCGATGATGGTCATGCCGATGCCGGGGAGATCGCCGAGCTGCACGCTTTCCAGGATGTTCTTGCCCGGCGAATGCTGCGCCTTGTCCATGATGACGAAGTCGGCCGAGCGGCCGACCTCGATGAGGCCGCAGTCCAGCGCGCGCATCCGGGCGGTGTTGCCGGTGGCAAAGCAGAATGCGATTTCGGCCGGCACCTCGCCGAGCGAGGACAGCAGCGACACCATGCGCAGGATGCCGAGCGGCTGCACGCCGGAACCGGCCGGCGCGTCGGTGCCGAGGATGATGCGGTTGAGGTCGCCCATCTCGCGCGCGGTGCGCAGCGTGAACAGCGCCGAGCGCTCATTGCCGTTGTGCACCAGTTCGAGGCCGCGCTTGCAGCCTTCGCAGATGCAGCGGATCTGGTCGTCGGGCAGCGCGGTGTGGCCGCCATTGATATGGCCGACCACGTCGGTATCGGCTTCCAGCACCACGTCCTTGTCGATCAGGCCGGAGCCGGGGATCGACGGCCCGCCGGTGTGAATGGTGCTCTGGATGCCGTATTTGCGCGCCCATCCCACCATCTTGCGCGCGGTCGGGCCGTCCTTGACGCCGCCGAGCCCGACTTCGCCGAGTAGCTTGACGCCGGCCGCGGCCAGTTCCTTGAAGTCGTCCTCGACCATTTCGCATTCGATCACCGGCGCGCCGGCATGCACCTTCACGCCGCCCGGCCGCAGCGTCCAGAACGCGCGCTGTGCGAAGATAGCCATCGCCTTCAAGCCCACGACGTCGCGCGGCCGGCCCGGCATATGCACTTCGCCCGCCGAGATCATGGTGGTGACCCCGCCATGGAGATAGCTGTCGATCCAGTTGGTCTGGTTCTGCCGCGGCGTCCAGTCGCCGGCGACGGGGTGGACGTGGCTGTCGATCAGCCCGGGCGCGACCGTGGTGCCCATGGCGTCGACGATCGTGGTGGCGCCTTCGGTGTTGACGTCCTTGGCGTGGCCGATCGCGGTGATCTTGCCGTTCTCGGCCACGATGGTGTCGGCGTCGAGGATCGGCTTCTCCAGCGCGCCCGACAGCAGCAGTCCGATATTGCGGATCACCAGTTTGGTCGGGCCGGCGGCCTGGGGGGCATCATGGGCCATCAGGTTTATCCTTTTCGTTCAATGCCTTCGCAGGCGCTCCCCGGCATCTTGCGCGCGGCTTGA
This sequence comes from Bradyrhizobium sediminis, assembly GCF_018736085.1. Taxonomy (NCBI): domain Bacteria; kingdom Pseudomonadati; phylum Pseudomonadota; class Alphaproteobacteria; order Hyphomicrobiales; family Nitrobacteraceae; genus Bradyrhizobium; species Bradyrhizobium sediminis. The sequence goes on from NZ_CP076134.1 coordinate 1,809,210, forward strand.
CGCCGGGATCAAGCCGGATTATTCATTCGTATACGAATGAATGTATACAAATGAATTGAACGGCACAATCGGCCGCCAGACAAGCCGGATCGGCGAGATGAGCAACTTCAACCGGGAAAGCGTCCTCAGCGTCCATCACTGGACCGACACGCTGTTCAGCTTCACCACCACCCGCGACCCTTCGTTCCGTTTCCGCAACGGCGAATTCACCATGATCGGCTTGAAGGTTGGCGAGAAGCCGCTGCTGCGCGCCTACAGCGTCGCCAGCGCCAATTACGAAGACCGGCTCGAATTCTTCTCGATCAAGGTGCCAGACGGCCCGCTGACCTCGCGGCTCCAGCATCTGAAGGAAGGCGACCAGGTCATCGTCAGCCGCAAGGCCACCGGCACGCTGGTGATCGACAACCTCGAAGACGGCCGCAATCTCTATCTGATCGGCACCGGCACGGGCCTGGCGCCGTTCCTCAGCGTGATCAAGGACCCCGAGACCTATGAGCGCTTCGAGAAGGTGGTGCTGCTGCACGGCTGCCGCCGCGTCGCCGAACTCGCCTATGGCGAGATGATCACGGAAAAGCTGCCGAACGACGAGCTGATCGGCGAACTCGTCCGCAACCAGCTGATCTATTATCCGACCGTGACGCGCGACCCGTTCCGCAACCGCGGCCGGATCACCGACCTGATCAATTCAGGCAAGCTGTTCAGCGACATCGGGCTGGCCTCGCTCGAGCCCGGCCGCGACCGCGTCATGATCTGCGGCAGCCCGGCGCTGGTTCACGACACCCGCGCGCTGCTGTCGGGCAAGGGCTTTGCCGAAGGCAATCACGGCGAGCCCGGCCAGTTCGTGGTCGAGAAGGCTTTTGCGGAACGGTAGGATAGTCGTCATTGCGAGGAGCGTAGCGACGAAGCAATCCAGCTTTTCGCCCGTTGCGGGAAAGCTGGATTGCTTCGCTGCGCTCGCAATGACGGACTCTGGGTCCGCTATTTCCTCTTTTCCGACAGCTTGTAAATCTCCAGCGCGTCGGCATCCGCGCCGCGCGCGGCTTTTGCCAGCCTGAACAATTGCGCGGCCAGTGCCGCCATCGGCACCGGCGTCGAGGTGTCGTGCGCCACGTCGACCACGGTGTCGAGATCCTTCAGCATGGTGGCGATGTGGCCGAGCGGCGGCGAGTGGATGCCCTGCGCCATGCGCGGCACGAACAACTGTAACGGTATCGAATCGGCAAAGCCGCCGGCGAGCGCTTCCGGCAGCCTGACGGCGTCGATCCCGGCATTGCTGGCGAGTCGCGTCGCCTCCGCCAGCACCGCCATCGCGCAGCCGACGATCACCTGATTGCAGAGTTTGGTGGTCTGGCCCGCGCCGGTCGGGCCCATATGCGTGAACCGGCGCGCCATCGCCAGCACATAGGGCCGCGCCCCAATGCGGACGGTTCCGGCGGCTGTCGGTTCCGGTGGCTGTCCGTAGCGGGTGAAGTTGTCGTATTTTTGTAGCTCGTGATCTGTCGCCTTCGTTATTGAGTTTCGGAGGAGCCGGAAGGCGTGGACGGTTCCGCCGGTTTGGTCATGCCATGGATATTGGTGGCAGGTTAGCCCCTCGGGTTGGTTTCTTTGTTTGACTTGAAGCCCGTTTCTCCGCCCCGACCCGCGCTATCTCGACGGCGGCGCGCGCAGGAGCGGTCAAGGACGCGCACTTGCGCGCCCGTAAGGGCTTGTCCTTGACGGCTCCGAGCACGCTGCCAGGCTGAGGCGCGTCGGGGCTGATCTGCTGTCCATCGGCGGCAAACCTCGCCAATCGGTGCGGGCCAAGGAACACGCCCACGGTGCCATCGGGATACCCGTGAACCCGCACCACGGCCTTGACGAAGTGGGGCCTGAGCCGGCTCTCCGGCAACTGCAGCCGCCGGCCGCTCCATGCGATCGTGTTGTCGTTGGCGACGGTTCGCTCTTCGATCACGCACAGCGCTTCGCGCCAGGCCTCGTGCCGGTCGGCTACGAACGCCGTGCCTTGCTGTTCGGCCACGATCGCAAACGCCGCATTATGCTCGGCGATGTAATGCGCCTTCAACCACGCATTGGCGGCCTCGACCGTCCTGATCCCGGCGAGCCGCAGATCCTTCGGCAGCCGGCCCTGCAGCGTGCCGAACACCCGCTCTGAACGCCCGCGCGCCTGCGGCGAATAGGCCGCGATATGCTCGATCCCAAGATGCGATAAAGCCCGTCCCACCTGGGTTTGTTGCGTCTTCGAGACCTTCGCGCCGGCCTTCGGGGTGTAGAAGTAATGGCTGCCGCGATCGGTGTAGAGCGCGCAGAACAGACCACGCTCGCCAATCACCTCGCCCAAGGCCCGGAACGTCGACGCCGTCCCTTCTTCCTCGACCAGCAGCATCGAGTAGATCTCGCTCGTCGCATCGTCCATCGTGACGATCAGGTCCATCGCCGGCAGACCTTCGATCCAGACGTGGCGCGACCCGTCCTGGTGAAGCAGCATGCCCCGAAGCGGCCGGCGCGGACGCTTCTTGCGGTGCGCCGAACGCTTCGGCGCCTTCTGCACCAAGCCCGCAGCATGCAAGGCCAGCTTCGTCACCGTGTAGCCCAGCACATAGCCATGTCGCTTTTGCAGCTGCTCGTGGAAGTGCTTCACCGTGAAATCGGCGTACTTGTCCCGGAACAGCCCCAGCATCCGCTCCAGCTCTTCCTCCGGCGCACGCCTCGGTGATCGCCGGCCCATGCGCCGGTCGACCAGCCCGTCATCGCCCTCCGCCTCAAAGCGTTCCGCCCAACGTTGGAACGTCCGCACGTTGATCCCCAGAAGCTCAGACGCCGCCTCCTGCGTCAGCTCCTTCGCCTCAGTCCGATCCAGCAAACTCGAAAACCGCATCCGTCGTACACCCTCGTGAATGGATGCCGTGCCCATCGTGCCCCCTTTGTTCCGGGGCACCAAAAACACGACACTTCACGAGCTACAAACAGGCGACAGATCACGAGCTACTGACACTGTCGGTTCCGGTGGCTTGCCTGATTGTTTGAACCATGAAAGGCTTGGCCCTTCCAATTTGCGATGATGCCTGACGGCATCGGAAAAACGGAGTGGGGCGTGATGCGGATATCTTCGAAGTGGATTTTGGCGGCCGGCGCGGCGGCTAGCTTGTTGGCCGGCGTCAGCGCATCTAGCGCGCAACAGACGATCCGTGTCGGCTGGACCATTCCGGCCGAGGAATCGAAATACTGGATGATGCGCCGGCCAGCGGAATTTCCCGATCTCGGCAAGACCTACAAGATCGAATGGACGCAGTTCCAGGGCACCGCGCCGATGACGCAGGCGCTGGCCGCGGGCGCGCTCGATTGCGCGACCCAGGCGGTGCTGTCGCTGTCGAACGGCGTGGTCGGCGGCGGTCTGAAGGCCTACATCGTCGCCCAGCATGTGTTCGAAAAGCCCGGCGGCTTCTCGGTCTATTGGGCGGTCAAGGACGATTCACCGATCAAGACCATTGCCGATCTCAAGGGCAAGACCGTCGGCATCTCCGTGATCGGCGGCGGCACCCAGGGGCCGTTCAACATGCTGTTGAAGAAGAACGGGATCGACCCGGCCAAGGACATCAAGCTGGTCGAAGTCGGCTTCGCGGTTTCCGAGGACGCGCTGCGTCAGGGCCGCGTCGATGCCGTCAACATGAACCAGCCGTTCGCGGCGCGCGCCGAGGCCAAGGGCGGCACCCGCAAGCTGTTTGCGCTTTCCGAGGTGATGCCGAACATCGTCCACATTCTGGAGGCGTGCCGGGCCGACTTCGTCGACAAGAATCCGGAACTCGTCAAAGCCTATGTCCGCGATCTCACCCTGGGCATGAAGAAGGCGCTGGCCAATCGCGAGGAAACGCTGAAGGTCGTCTCCGAGCAGTTGAAGGCGCCGATCCCGGTGCTGGAAACCTATCTGCTCAAGGACAACGACTTCGGCCGCGACCCCGGCGCCGCGCCGAATTTCCCGGCGATGCAGAAGATGCTCGACATCTATGCCGAGACCGGAATGCTGCCCAAGCTCGACGTCGCGCAGTTCAAGCACCCGACCATCGTCGCGCCGCTGCAGTAACGGGAATTATCCACGTTGTCGTCCCGCGAACGCGGGGACTTCTTTTCCCTCTCCCCTTGTGGGAGAGGGTGGACGCGATGCGTAGCATCGCGGACGGGTGAGGGGTTCTCTCCGCGGATAGAGACCCCTCATCCGGCGCGGACTGCGTCCGCGCCACCTTCTCCCACAAGGGGAGAAGGAAGCCGGACCGTTCGCGAGGAAGACACCGTTTAAAGAGACCAGCGCATGAAAAAGTGGCGATCCCGCGTGACGACCGACGGCCTCGATCGTGCGCCGCACCGCGCTTTCATGCGGGCGATGGGGCTCGACGACGCGGCGATCGCAAAGCCGATGATCGGGGTCGTCAGCATGAAGGGCGAGCAGACGCCCTGCAACATGACCCACGATTTCCAGGTCGATGCCGCCAAGGCCGGGATCGCGGAGGCCGGCGGCACGCCGCGCGAATTCGCCACCATTTCGGTATCCGACGGCATCAGCATGAACCATGAGGGCATGAAGTTCTCGCTGCTGTCGCGCGAGCTGATTGCCGACTCGATCGAATCCGTCGTCCATGGCCTCGCCTACGACGCCCTGATCGGCTTCGGCGGCTGCGACAAGACGCTGCCCGGCGTGATGATGGGGATGATCCGCTGCAACGTGCCGTCGATCTTCATCTATGGCGGCAGCGCGCTGCCCGGGCGGTTCGAGGGCAAGACCCTCACGGTGCTGGATTCCTACGAGGCCGTCGGCGGCTTCATGACCGGCGAGATCGACGCTGCGACGCTGGAGGGCATCGAGCGGACCTGTTTGCCGACGATCGGCGCCTGCGCCGGCCAGTTCACCGCCAACACCATGGCGATGGTGTCGGAGGCGATGGGGCTGACCATGCCCAACGTGTCGATGATCCCCGGCGTCTATGCCGAGCGCGCGCAGGTGGCGCGTCAGGCCGGGCGGCTGGTGATGCAGATGCTGGAGCGCGGCGGACCGCTGCCGCGCGAGATCGTCACCCGAAAGGCGCTGGAAAACGGCGCCGCCATCGTCGCCGCTACCGGCGGCTCGACCAATGCCGCGCTGCATCTGCCGGCGTTGGCCAACGAAGCCGGCATCGCCTTCACGCTGGACGACGTCGGCGAGGTGTTTGCCCGCACGCCGCTGATCGGCAATCTGCGCCCGGGCGGCAAGTATACCGCCAAGGACGTCTACGACATCGGCGGCGCCGCCGTCGTGATCCGCGCGCTGGTCGAAAGCGGCCACATCGACGGCTCCTGCCTGACGATCACCGGCCGAACGATCGCGCAAGAATATGGCGGGGCCAATGCGCCCGACGGCGAGATCATTTTCAGTGTCGGCAACTCGATCATGCCCGACGGCGGCGTCGCGGTCCTGAAGGGCAATCTCTGCCCCGACGGCGCCGTCATCAAGGTGGCCGGTCTGAAGAATCTCGTGTTCGAGGGAATCGCGCGGGTATTCGAGGACGAGGAGCAATGCGTCGCCGCCGTCCGCAACCGGAAGTACGCCGCGGGCGAGGTTCTGGTCATCCGCAATGAAGGCCCGGTCGGCGGGCCCGGCATGCGCGAGATGCTGGGCGTCACCGCGCTGATCTACGGGCAGGGGATGGGCGAGAAGGTCGCGCTGATCACCGACGGCCGCTTCTCCGGGGCGACGCGCGGGATGTGCATCGGCTATGTCTCGCCGGAAGCCTTCGTCGGCGGCCCGCTGGCGCTGGTCCATGACGGCGACCGCATCCGGATCGACGCCGCCGCGCGACGCATGGATCTCCTGATCGACGACAACGAATTTGCCAGGCGGCGGCAGGCCTGGCAGCCACGGCCGCCGCGGCATCGCGCCGGCGCGCTCGCCAAATATGCGCGTCTGGTCGGCCAGGCGCCCGGCGGCGCCGTCACCCATGAGGGCGCGGCGGAATGGCCGTGGTTCGACTAGGCCATGATGCTGGTATCGGGCGTCGCGATGCCCTATACGACCGGCATCGGGGAACATCATCCATGGCGCGGTTTGCGAGAATATTCACGACGAAGACGCTGCTGCGGATCGTCTTCGTGCTGGCGGCCACCGTCATGATGAAGGCGCTGAGCGCCCATTTCGGTTTCAGCTGGGCCGTCGCGCTCGCGCAGGGATGAGGATGCGGACTCATTGGCGCGCAGCCAATTTCGGCGGAGATTGAATCACCTTCCAAAGCGACGCTAGCAGAGCAAAACCGGACAGCCGACATTTCCGATAGTGCCCCCTAACCGGATATGGTGAAGAAATTTCCGTTCTATCGTCGATGTTTTTGTTGAATTCAGCTGTGTCGACCATCATATCTCGATTATTGGCTGTCTATCCCGTCGCAACGAGGGAACCGGAAATGGTGATTTTGCGATCGATCGTAAATGCCTGCCTTGCCGGGGCGATGCTCGCAGGTACGCCGGCGCTCGCGGCGGAGGCTACGCGCCCGAACAAGGTCTCGTTCTATTTCGCCGCGCACGAGGACGACTGGCAGCTGTTCATGAATCCATCCGCCTTCCAGGACGTGATCGCTGGCGCCGCCAAGACCATCTTCATCCATGTCACCGCCGGCGACGCCGGGCTCGGCATCGGCTCGGGCGGCCGCAAACATCCATACTATCTCGCGCGGGAAAACGGCGCCGAGCAGGCCGTACGCTTCATGGCCGACGCCCATCATGTGCCGGTCAGCCGCGCGGCGTCGAGCATGTCATTCAATGGGCATCCGATCTTCCGCGTCAGCTACCGCAACACCGAGAGCTATTTCCTTCGCGTCCCAGACGGCAACCCGGCCGGCTCGGGTTATCCTCACACTGGCTTCCAGTCGCTCAAGCGCCTCGCTGACGGCGACAACGACACGCTGGCGGCGGTCGATGGCACTACCGCCTATCACGGCTGGAGCGATCTGGTAAAAACGCTGCGCGCGATCATCGATTATGAGCGCGAGCAGGCAGGGCTGGTGCAGCTCAATATTCCCGAGCTCGATCCGCGCATCAATCCGGAAGACCATTCCGATCATCTGATGACCGCGAAAGCGGCCATCGAAGCCGCGCGCCATTTGTCCTGCGTCCGCCAGGTGTCCTTTGTCGACTATGCCAGTTCGCGACTGCCGGAGAATCTCGACCTGCAGCAGCGCGACATGGAAAGCTCGGTGTTCGCGGTGACGCTCGCCGGTGTACAGGCGTTGGGCCACGGCACCTCCTGGCATCATTACGACAAATCCTACGTTGGCCGGAACTATTTCCGCGTGCAGGAGCCGACGGGCAGCTGTGCCGGACCAGCGACCGAGTTCGCGACGCGCGGTGCGGCACAGAATTAGCCGGTGGTCCGGGCTGATACATGCCGTACGGCACGCAGCCGATCGACCCATAGACTTCCGCGTTTGATTCTACCCCGGTTCGGCGCGTAGCGCTGCGCACCGCATGGCGCATTTCGCCGGCAGGTTAGTCGCAATCACTTGATGCAAGTCAAGAACCATGCGCATTTGTCGGGAAACTTCAGACCGGCTGACGGGCTTGCGGGAACATTGATGCGCCACCTCGAAGCGCCGACGACTGCGCCCCAAACCCACCGTATCGCCTCGGTGGACGCCCTGCGCGGCTTCAATATCTTCTGGATACTCGGCGCCGATGGCATTTTCTGGTCGCTCGACGAGATGTCGCGGGGCAAGGGACCGGTTCTGAGTGTGATCGGAAGCTTTCTCGGTACACAGATGACCCACGTCGCATGGGAAGGCTTCCGCTTCTACGATTTCATTTTTCCCCTGTTCATATTCGTCAGCGGCATGGCGATCGCGCTATCATTGTCGCGGCTGGTCGAAAGAGAGGGCAAGGTGCAGGCGCACGTCCGGGTGCTCCGCCGCGCGCTGCTTTTGTACGGTTTGGGACTGATCTATTACGGTGGCATCAGTGAGCATTGGAGCGACATCCGCTTTGTCGGCGTACTGCAACGTATCGCGCTTTGCTATCTATTCGCATCGCTTCTATTTCTGAATTTGCATATGCGAGGGATCGTCGTGGCGCTGGTCGTGCTGCTGGTCGGCTATTGGGCGTTGATGATGTTCGTGCCGGTGCCTGGGATCGGCACCGGCTCTTTCGCGCCGAACGCCAATTTGGCCAACTGGATTGACGCGCATTATCTGCCCGGGCGGCTGTGGGAGGTCAACCGCGATCCAGAGGGGCTGTTGAGCACTCTACCGGCAATCGGCACGTGCTTGCTCGGCACGCTTGCCGGCTTGCTGTTGATCGACGAGCGGCTGCGAGCGCAACAGAAATCGCTGATGCTGATCGTCGCCGGTATTGCGCTGGTTGCCGGCGGATATCTTTGGGGATTGCAATTCCCGATCATCAAGACGATCTGGACTTCGTCGTTTGTGCTGGTCGCCGGCGGATACAGCCTGATGCTGCTGGGCGCCTCACATCAGGTCATCGATGTGTGGGGTTACAGGCGCTGGGCGACACTATTTGTTTGGCTCGGCGCGAATGCCATCACGCTCTACTTCATCAACAACGTGTTGGGCTTCAACAATGTGTTGGGCTTCAACGATATGCCGGGCTTCGAGCGGTTCGCGATGCGTTTCGTCGGTGGAGATTTTGCTACCTTACTCGATGGCGTGGCGACGCCGGGCGCTGGGCATTTCATCGTGCGTGCGCTGGGTCTGGCATTGGCCATCGCGCTCGCTGGCTTCTTGTATCGCCGCAAGATTTTTCTGCGCGTCTGAGTCGTTGCGGCGAGGGAATGTCGTTGTGAGCTTTCTCGCTACGATCATCCAATCCAAATTCTCCGGGCAAACAGCGCCGCGTTCATGAACAGGGACGCGCTGAAGAGTCCGATCACCCCGACCAAGAGCCACCTCGCCCGCATTCCAAAATCAGCCAACACGACAAACAGAGGAAACGAAACAAGATTGAATCTGCCCATCGACGTGAAACCTGCCGGTCCGCCGCTGAGCGTCAGATAAGGCAACAACAACACGCCCATGGCGAACAGTGTCCAGGAGAAGGGCAGTCGAGACCAGCCGACGAAAATCAGCACGATGAACAGCAGGGTGAGCCAGCTGGCCTGCCCCCACGGGTTCCAATCATTGAGGATCAGCTGGGTGAAGGGTTCAAATTTGAGTGCCGCAACCAGTCTTGTGACCTGCGTCACTCCCAGATGGAAAGCCGTTTGCCCTTTCGAGAATACAAGCGGGTCCCCGAAAGAGTACCAGAGGTAGATCATGAACAGCCAGATGCCCGATGTCGCGAGAAGCACGCAGGGTATGAGGGCAGGAAAAAGCGGCTTATGATCTCGATTGAGCCACATCTCCCGGACAAGCACAGGCAACAAGACGATGCCCGCTGATCGGTCCGCAACTGCCAGACCTGCAAGCAGAGCTGCCGACAAATAGCGTTTTCGCTTCAAAGCAAGAAAGAACGAAACCATCAGGAGCAGTTCCAATGGTTCGGTATACCCGGCTGACAGGAAGACCGAGGCCGGAAAAAAGCTGAGCAATGCAGTGGTGACGAGAGCGAGTTGATCACCAAATTCCTCGCGAACCAGCTTGAAAAGAACGACGATAGCCAGCAGTCCCGCGACGTTTGATACCAACAGCAATGCGTCCGCAGGCGTGAGGCCGCTAATCGCCGCGAGGCCCCGTGCGAGCATCGGATACAACGGGTAAAACACGACATTCTGTTGAATGGTCGGATCGCCGTTATAGCGATATCCCTCTGTTGCTATCCTGAAATACCATTCTGAATCCCATTGCAGCAATTGGTGGTACCAGAACGGTCCTGCAGACCAGACATCGGTCGCGATGGGCAGATATTTTTGCGAGAATACCAGTCCGAGCGCGACTACCGCGCGCGAACACAAAAATATCGAGATGGCCCAAAAGCAGGGAAGCCAGGCATGATATTTCCAGTTCGGACACCGCATCTCCATGCCCATACTGTCGCGTGCCATAGGCACAAGATCAATCGTCCTGCCTGTGCCTCAAATGCGATTCGGCAAAGACGCAGAGGACGGACGTGAGATACGGGCCCACAGCTCAAGCGCTTGATTTGGCTCCGGCATTTCGACACCAAGCGGGCAATGTCGGCTATGGGGCATTTTTCGGACCTCGCGCGATGTCAGACGTCAGTCCGTGCTGCGCACCGAAGCGGACGTCCGCCAATCCCCAACGCCTGTAAATTGATGAGTTCTATGCGCTCACGCCCCAGGCTCGCTGTTTTCGGCCTGCCCCGCCCGAGCCGCAAAACAGCATCGCCAAGCCCCGCCGGTTTCCGCTATGGTCGGTCCGGTAACTCATGGAATGAAGCCGGGAAGCAAAGCGGGAATGAAGGTAGTGTCATCGCGGCCGGATATTCGGACTGAGCTGGCGCCGGCGCGCGGGCAGGCTTCCGCCATGATCGAGATCGATCGGGTCTCGCAGGTTTTTCGTACGTCCGGCCGCCAGGACCATCTGGCGTTGTCGGATATTTCGCTGACAATCGAGGATGGCGCCTTTGTCTCGATTCTCGGTCCCTCCGGCTGCGGCAAGTCGACATTGCTCTATATCGTCGGCGGTTTCGTCAATCCGACCGCAGGCGTGGCGAAAGTCCGGGGCAAGGCCATCACCGGGCCCGGTCCCGATCGCGGGCCGGTGTTCCAGGAGTTCGCGCTGTTTCCCTGGAAGAGCGTGCTCGGCAATGTGATGTACGGCCCGCGCCAGCAGAGCGTGAAACCGGCGGAGGCCGAGGCGCAAAGCCGGGCGCTGATCGAAATGGTCGGGCTCAAGGGCTATGAGCATTTCTACCCGAAGGAATTGTCCGGCGGCATGAAGCAGCGCGTGGCGCTGGCGCGCACGCTGGCCTACCACCCCGCGGTGCTCTTGATGGACGAGCCGTTCGGCGCGCTCGATGCCCATACCCGCACGCGGTTGCAGAACGACCTGCTCAACATCTGGGAGCGCGACCGCAAGACGGTGCTGTTCGTCACGCATTCGGTCGACGAGGCGGTGTTCCTTTCCGACAAGGTCGTGGTGATGACGCGCTCGCCCGGGCGCATCAAGGAGGTCGTCGATATCGACCTGCCGCGTCCGCGCCGCCGCTCGGAGCTGCTGCTCGACCCCCGTTACCAGAAATACGTGGTCGATATCGAGCGCATGATCGACGACACCGGTGCAGACGAGTTGCGGCCATGATCGCGGTGCGCGGCATCGTCTCGCGGCTGGCGCCGCTGCTCGCCTGTCTCGGCCTGCTCGGGATCTGGCAGGTCGGGGCGCTGATCCTGAGTACCGAAAGCTTTCCGACCGCGGTCGAGGCGATCCGCGCGGTGCCCTCCATCCTCGGCGACAAGGAATCGCTGATCAACATCCTCGACTCGGTGCGCCGCATGGCGATCGCCTTCGCCGTCGCGCTGGTCGTCTCCGTTCCGCTCGGATTGATGATGGGCCGCTCGCGCGCCGTGGCCTCGTTCTTCAATCCGCTGTTGATGATCACCTATCCGGTTCCGAAGGCGGCGCTGATGCCGATCATCATGCTGTGGCTCGGCGTCGGCGATCTCGCCAAGATGCTGGTGATCTTTCTCGGCGTCAGCCTGCCCGTGATCTATCACAGTTTCCAGGGCGCCAAGGCGGTCGAGGAAAAGATGCTGTGGTCGGGCGCCGCGATGGGCCTGTCGGCGGCGCAGCGCATGGTCCGGATCGTGCTGCCGGCGGCGCTGCCGGAAATTCTCACGGGATGCCGCACCGGACTGGTGCTGGCGCTGATCACCATGGTGACCTCCGAGATGATCGCGCGGCAGTCGGGTGCCGGCAACATCCTGTTCAATTCGCTCGACATGGGACAGTACGACACCGTCTACGCCATGATCATCATCATCGGCGCGATGGGGATCGGTCTCGACGCCGCGTTCGAAAGCCTGCGCAGCCGGCTGGTCAAATGGTCCGAGCCGGGCTTCGACATACCCTTGAGCTTTGCATGAACGCGCGCGCGCTCACCACGGATGTTCTGTTAGGGATCGCGCCGATCGCGCTCCTGGTCGCATTGTGGCAGGCGATTTCATCGTTCGGCTATGCGCCGGTGACGCTGCTGCCGCCGCCCGGTCAGGTGTTCATGCGGTTGGCGCAGCAGCTCGCCACCGGCGCCTTCCAGCATGAGATCGCCGCCACGCTGTTCCGGCTGTTCGCGGGATTTTCTGTCGCGGTGATCCTGGGCGTCGGCATCGGGCTTGCCGCAGCCGCAAGCCCGGCCGTCAACGCCGTGGTGCGGCCGATCGTGCGGGTCCTGGCGCCGCTGCCCAAGGTGGCGCTGTATCCGGCGCTATTGTTGCTGCTCGGTTTCGGCCATGAATCCAAGATCACGCTGGTCGCCGCGGACGCGCTGTTTCCGATTCTGCTCTCGACCTATTACGGCGCCTCGATGGTCGAGCAGAAGCTGATCTGGTCGGCGATGGCGGCGGGTACGCCGCGCCGCCAGATCCTGCTCAAGGTGGTGTTGCCGGCGGCGATGCCGTCGATCCTCACCGGTTGCCGCATCGGGCTTGTGATTTCCTGCATTGTGGTGTTTCTCGCCGAAATGATCACCTCGACCGAGGGCCTCGGCCATCTGCTGGTGACGGCGGCGCGGACCTTCCAGGCGGTCGACATGTTCGTGCCGCTGATCACGATTTCGCTCTTGGGACTGATCCTCAACGGCCTGCTGCAGGGCTTGCGGTCCTGGCTGCTGCGCGGCTTTCCGGAAGTGTGATGTTCAATTTGCGTGAATCCCGCTCTTCTCGTCATGGCCGGGCTTGTCCCACGGCTGTCCGGCACGTTTTCTGCTTGATGAAGTGCACGGCATTGATTCTGCTTGGGTTCAGTTGGTTGCGAATCATCTGAACAGCAAGAGGATCAACGCCGTGCCGCACCAGAATATCGTTTTTCACTGCCTTCTGAAGCAGATTCCGTGGGCGACGTTTGATCGTCTTGTGGACCGGCACAATGCCGATTGGGACGATCGGGTGACGAAGAGCCGTCCGCATCTGATCGCAATGCTGTACGCACAGTTTTGCGGGGCGCGCGGCCTTCGGGAGATCGAAGCCGGCCTGAGAAGCCACGCCGGTAAGCTTTATCACCTTGGCGGCTGCACGATCTCGAAGTCGGCCTTGTCGACCGCGAACGCTTCGCGCCCTGTGGAAGTGTTTGCCGACCTGCTCTCGGCGCTGATCGCTCAGTTGCAGAACGGCTATCGCAGGAAGATCGGCGATTGCGTTCGCCTGATCGATTCGACCAGCGTGCGGCTGAGCAGCCTGAGCGGCCATTGGGCGACATTTTCGGCCGGCGTTTGCGGCGCCAAGGCCCACATCATCTACGATCCCGATGCCGACCAGCCGCTCTACCTGATGGTGACGCCTTGCAACGTCAATGACATCACGGCGGCCAAAGCGATGCCGATCGAGGCGGGGGCGACCTATGTTTTCGATCTCGGCTATTACGATTACGGGTGGTGGGCGACGCTCGATCAGGCCGGCTGCCGTATCGTAACGCGGCTGAAGCGCAACACGCCCTTTGAGGTCGTCGAGGATCGGCCGGTTGCGGTGGGATCGCCGGTCCTGAGCGATCGGACCGGATATCTTCCGAAGCGGCTCGCCGCCTCCCGCTGCAATCCAATGTCGGGCCTGGTCCGCGAAGTCCAGGTCACGATAGAGACCGGCAAGGTGCTGCGCATCTTCACCAACGATCTGACCGCCAGCGCAGAGGAAATCGCCGATTTGTACAAGCGTCGCTGGGCGATCGAGCTGTTCTTTCGATGGGTCAAACAGACCTTGAAGATCACTCACTTCCTCGGCACATCCGAAAATGCGGTTCGCATTCAGATCACGGTCGCCCTGATTGCCTTCCTGTTGCTGCGCCTGGCTCACGACGCCAACAAGATCGTCAAAAGCCCGCTCGCCTTCACCAGGCTGATCCGTGCCAATCTTATGCATCGGCGGCCGATTGCAGGACTTCTTCAAAAAGCCTCCCCGCCAGGCCCAACACCACACCAGGCCAAATTCGATTTCGAGCCCTCCGCTACCCGGACGGCGCGACGTCGTCGCACCGCCCGCGGTTGCGTCACATTGGAGAAGGCGGCATGAAGCATAACCCGTGCCGGACAGCCGTGGGCTTGTCCCGGCCATCCACGTCTTGTTTGCTGCGACAGTGTCAAGACGTGGATGCCCGGCACGAGGCCGGGCATGACGAGCTCACTTTAACTGGAGATAAGCACATGTTCGCAGATCGCATAGAAGCAAAGTGGATCGACGCGTTCTGCGAGATTTTCGAGCGCTGCGCGGTCAAGCCGGGCGACACCGCAGCGATCCTGTCGGAGACGCAGTCGCGCGCGCTCAACATTCACCTCGCCGAGCTGGCGCTGCTGCGGATGGGCGCCAAGCCGTTCCACATCGTGGTGCCGACGCCGCGCAACCGCGAAGCCGTCCCGATCCGCTCGACCGGCGCCAGCATCGCCATCCAGAAGCTCGGGCCGGTGGTCTCGGCGCTGCAGCAGGCGGGCTTCGTGGTCGACTGCACCATCGAGGGCCTGATGCACGCGGCGGAGACGCCGGAAATCCTGAAAGCGGGCGCGCGCATTCTCAACATATCCAATGAACACCCGGAGGCGCTTGAACGCATGGTGCCGGATACCGCGCTGGAAAAGCGCGTTCGTGCGGCCGTGAAAATGCTGCGCGGTACCAAGCGCATGCGCGTGACCTCGAAGGCCGGCACCGAGCTCGACGTCGACATGGTCGGCGCCTCCACCGCCGGCGTCTGGGGCTGGACCGACCGGCCGGGCACGCTGGCGCACTGGCCGGGCGGCATCGTCGTCAGTTTTCCCAAGAGCAAGACCGTCAACGGAACGATCGTGATGGCCCCCGGCGACATCAATCTCACCTTCAAGCGCTACCTGACGTCGCCGATCAAGATGACGCTGAAGGACGATTACGTCACCGACCTCGAAGGCGAGGGCAGCGATGCGGCGATGATGCGGTCCTACCTCGCGGCATGGGGCGACCGCGAGGCCTATGCGGTGTCGCATGTCGGATGGGGCATGAATCCCGGCGCGCGCTACGAAGCGCTGACCATGTACGACCAGCGCGACACCAACGGCACCGAGCTGCGCGCGGTTTCCGGCAACTTCCTGTTCTCAACCGGCGCCAATGAATTTGCCGGCCGCTACACCTCGGGGCATTTCGACTTGCCGATGATGGGCACCACCATCGAACTCGACGGCGTCGCCGTCGTCAGGGAAGGGGTGCTGCAGGAGGTATTTGGGTAGGGTCAACCAGAACCGTCGGGCGCATCGGTAGGACCCCTTGTTTCTTTGCATGGGGTTGTTTTCGATATTTCACACCAACGCCGTCACATGGACGCTTCGCCGGGCTCCAGTGCCAGTCCGCCGAAGCCCTTTGCGACGGCTGGCAAGCGCGGACATGACGCGTCAGAGATAGAGGCCGCTGGTGTAAGGCGGACACGGTCGCTGCGCTCGCAATGTCGGGCTCTCTACTCCCGATCCAGCACCGGCGGCCGGGCCAGTCCGAAATGCCTGAGCAGGTCGACCATCTCGGCGAGGCGGTTCTCGCGGTAGGCATCGACGTCGAGGCCGGAATAATCGAGAAAGCCGGCGCCGGTGCGCATGCCGATGCGGCCCTCATGCATGTTGTTCGAGATCACCTCGGGCGCGCGGTAGCGGTCGCTGTGCAGCGCGCCTTCGAGATAGCGGCTGGCGTAATAGAGGATGTCGCCGCCGCCCCAGTCGATGAATTCCAGCAGGCCCAGCACCGCGTAGCGGAAACCGAAGCCGTAGCGGATCGCCTTGTCGATATCCTCTGCGCTGGCGACGCCTTCCTCGACCATCCGCGCCGCCTCGTTCATGGCGAGCGCCTGGATCCGCGGCACGATGAATCCGGGCGTGGCCGCGCACACCACCGGCACCTTGCCGATGCCTTCGAGCAGCGCCTTGACCCGTGCGGTGACATCCGGATCGGTCACTGCGCCCGGCGATATTTCGACCAGCGGAATCAGATAGGCCGGATTGAGCCAGTGCACGTTGAGAAAGCGGTTGGGATTCTCGACCGCGCCGGAGAGATCGTCGACCAGGATGGTCGAGGTGGTCGAGGCGACGATCACGTCAGGCCCGACGCATCTCGATGCCGCCGCCAGCACCTCGCGCTTCAGGTCGACCACTTCAGGCACGCCCTCGAATACGATACCGGCGCCGGCGAGCGCGGCAGGCATGCCTTGCGCGGGCGTCACCGAAACGCGGGCGATGACGGTGTCGGCGTCCTCCTCGGCCAGCAATCCGAACCGCGCCAGGCTCGCCAGCGTCTTTTTGACTTCACCGAGCGCCTCGGCTTCGAGTGCCGCGAAGCCGTCCGGGGAACGTTCCTTGACGTCGATCATGGTGACGGCATGGCCGGCATAGGCGAACGCCACCGCGATGCCGCGGCCCATGCGGCCGGCGCCGAGACAGGCGATGGAGGGGCGCGCGGTCATCCGCCGAAGCCCTCGCGCAACAGGGCCTGCAGCGCGGCGCGATCGAGCTGACCGAGCCCGAGACTGGCGAGCGTGCGCCCGGTTCTCGAAAAATCCTCCCCGCAGATCGCGCCGCCGATGGCCAGAAAGGCCTTTGCCAGCGGTGTCGCCACCCCGGCCAGTCCGGCCGCCGACACCAGAAACGACAGACCGAGATGCAGATCCTCGCGCATATAGCGATGCTCCCGGAGCACGATCCGCTCGCGCCAGTCGCCGGAATCGGTCAGGCGATCGTGTGAACCGCGGCCGTACATCCACTGCTCGCCTTCGCTGGCGTAATGATGCGCCAGCGGAAAATGCGGGGCGCCATAGCCAAAACCCTCGCGCACCGCGATACGCTCGGCGTCGAGCGCGTCGGTGACGCGGCGGATCGAGGCTTGGGTGCCTTCCTTGTGGATGTCCCAGCGCTCGAAATGCTCGATCGGACCGGCGTTCATGACGATCAATGGCGGGTGGATGATCGGCCCGGCATTCATCAGCGCACCCGACAGCGCGTCGCCGCAGGGCTCGATCACGCCCGGAAAAGCCCGCCCGATGACGTCGAGCGCATGAGGAGCGGCATCGAGCGGGAATACGCCGACCGGCAGCCGCTTGGCGCGGATGGTGATGGCGACTTCGAACGGCCCGTGCTTGCGCGTCAGCCAGGGCAGCGTGCCGGTCTCGGCAAAGCTGACGCGCGCACGATTGCCGGCGTCGTGAGCCGCCTTGGCGAAGATCATGGAGCCGAAGGTGGCCGGCGGCAGGAACACCACCTGGCCGTCGGCCAGGTGTGGCGCGATCAGCCGCGCGATATCGGGCTGGGCGAAGGCCGGGGCCGGGCACAGGATCAGTTCGGCGCCGCTGATGGCCTCGGCGATGTCGGTGGTTACCAGCGCCAGTTGCACGTCGTGCCGGCCGCCGGCGTCCTTGACGAGAATGCGCGAGCCCGCCGCGCGATGCTGCACGACCTCAGCCGCATCGCGCCGCCACAGCCGGACATTATGGCCCTGCAAGGCAAAATCGCCCGCGGCTGCAAACGAGCCATTGCCGCCGCCGAGCACCGCGATCTTCAAATGGCTTCTCCTTGCGAGGACTCCGGCGCGTCGAGCCGGCGCAGCATGAAGTGCTGAACCTTGCCCAGAGCCGTGCGCGGCAGGTCGTCGACGAAAACGATGTCGCGCGGCACCTTGAAGCGGGCGAGCTCGGTCAGCACATGCGCCTTCAGATCCGCCGCCTCGACCGAACATCCCTTGCGCCGGATCACGTAGGCGACCGGCACCTCGTCCCATCTGGGATCGGGCCGGCCGATCACACCGCATTCGACCACGTCGGGATGTTCCAGCAGCACGCGCTCGACTTCCGCCGGATAGACGTTCTCGCCGCCGGAAATGATCATGTTCTTCTTGCGGTCGTGGACATAGAAATAGCCGTCGGCGTCGCGCAGCCCGATATCGCCGGTGCGGTACCAGCCGTCATGCAGCGCCTCGCGCGTGGCTTCCTGGTTGCCCCAATATTCGTAGAACACGTTGGGGCCGCGCACCGCGATTTCCCCCGGCGTGCCCGGCGGCAGCTCGGCGCCATCGTCGTCGATGATGGTGGCTTCGCAGCACAAGCCGGGAAGGCCGGTCGAGCCGACGCGCGAGAGATCGCCGCCGAGCCGGGTATAGACCGCGACCGGGCAGGTCTCGGTCGAGCCATAGACCTGCAGCACCGGCACCCCGCGCGTGACGAAGCGCTCGATCAGATGCGGCGGCACGATGGTCGATCCGGTCGAGACCGCCCTCAGAGAGGACAGGTCTGCAGTGGCCCAGCCGGGATGCTCGGTCACGGCCTGAATGGTCGCGGGCACCAGCACCGTCAGGGTCGGCCGATCGCGCGCGAATGCTGCGAGCGTCGCATCCGGCGTGAAGCGCGGATGGATGGTCACGGTGGCGCCATGGTGCAGCGCCGGCGTGGTCTGGATATTGAGGCCGCCGACATGGAAGAAGGGCAGCACGGTGAGCACATGATCCTCGGAGGTGAGGCCATGCATGTGCTGGCTCATCACTCCGTTCCACAGCAGCGCCTCCTGCCGCAGCACCGCGCCCTTCGGCCTTCCGGTCGTGCCGGAGGTATAGACGATCAGCAGCGGGCAGGTGAGGTCGGTGTGCGGATTGCGGCCATCGCCGCGGGCGCGGGTCAGCAACTCGTCGAATGCGCTGCCCCGCGGCGGCACGAAATCGAGCCCGACGATGCTGGCCTCGGGCAGGCTGGTTTCCAGCGCGGGGAGGACTTCCGCGAAGGCTTGTTCCAGCGCCAGCACCTTTACCGAAGCATCCGACAGGATGAACAATTGCTCGGCCACCGCGAGCCGCCAGTTCAGCGGCACCAGCATGGCGCCGAGTCGAGCGCAGGCATAGAGCAGCACCAGGTAGTCGGGCCGGTTCTGGCTGAGGATCGCGACGCGGTCGCCGCGGCTGACGCCGTATTCGGCCTTCAGCGCCTGCGCGGTCTGCGCGATGCGGATACTGAACGCCGCGTAGCTCAGAACCTCGCCTTCGAAAATGGTCGCAGGCTTGTCCGGCGTGAACGCCGCATTCCGTTCGATGAGATCGGAAAGGTCCATTTCGAACTAGTCGTCCGTCTCGCCGGTCTCATACAGCGCCTCGCGGCCGATGCGATCGAGACAGAGCTCGGCGGTCCACGGCAGCATCAGCGCGCCGCAACGGCTGTCGCGATAGATCCGCTCCAGCGGCAGCGACTTCAGCATCGACTGGCCGCCGCAGGTGCGGATCGCCAGGGTCGCGATCTCGTTGGCGCCTTCCATGGCGGAATATTGCGCGGCATAGGCGCGCAGCACCTGTTCCTTGCTCGGGTTGGGCCCGGCCTCGGTGACCGCCTGGAACCAGATCGACTTGATCTGCTCGAGCTTGATCTGCATCTGCGCGACCGCGATCTGCTTGGTCGGATACATCCGCCGCTTGACCGGCGGCGTGCCCGGCACCTCGCCGCGCAGGTAGCGCACGGTGAAATCGTAGGCGGCTTGCGCGAGGCCCATATAGGTCGGCGACAGCGTCAGGAACATGTGCGGCCAGCGCATCGCCGCCTGGAAATAGACGCCACGCGGCATCAGCGCCGCATCCTCCGGCACGAACACATCCTTGAACAGCAGCGTGCGCGACACCGTGCCGCGCATGCCGAGCGGATCCCAGTCGCCGACCACCGATACGCCGTCGGTCTTGGCCGGGATCGCGAGATAGAGCGTGTTGCGCCGGGAGGCCGTCTCGCCTTCGGCGACTTCGGTGCAGAGCACGCCGTAGTAGTCGGCGTGACCCGCGAGCGAGGCGAAGATCTTCTTGCCGTTGACGATCCAGCCGCCCTTGACCGGCTTGGCCTCGGTGCCGAACGCGACGCCGCCGGCCGCGGCCGCGCCGCCTTCCGAGAACGGCTGCGAATAAACCGCGCCGTCGTCGACGATGCGCTTGTAGTGCACCGCTCGCCTGCGTTCATGCTCATCGCGGGTGGCGGCGTCCATGTCGAGGTCGTCGGCCAGCGGCCCGGACCACAGCGTCGAGCAGACGTGCATGTTCCAGGTCAGCGCGGTCGCGCCGCAATAGCGGCCGATCTCGGCGGCGGCCAGCGCATAGGTCTGGTAGTCCGCGCCGAGGCCGCGGTGCTTCCTGGGGATGGCGATGCCGAGTAGGCCGGTGCGGTGCAGGTCCCGGTAATTCTCGGTCGGGAATTTCGCCTCGCGATCATAGGCTGCGGCGCGGCCGGCGAACACGCTCTGGCCGAGCTGGCGCGCCCGCGCGATGATTTCGGCCTGTTCGTCGTTGAGGCGAAACGCGTTGGGATCGAAGATCGGCGCATCCAGTACGATCCCGTTCATGGTC
This sequence comes from Bradyrhizobium sediminis, assembly GCF_018736085.1. Classification (NCBI taxonomy): domain Bacteria; kingdom Pseudomonadati; phylum Pseudomonadota; class Alphaproteobacteria; order Hyphomicrobiales; family Nitrobacteraceae; genus Bradyrhizobium; species Bradyrhizobium sediminis. The sequence continues at coordinate 1,829,635 of NZ_CP076134.1, forward strand.
GCCACGCTCTTGCTTGCCTGTACCGTCATCATGCCGTCACTTGGGTTGCTGCCACATGGGCCTTCAGGAATTGATCCAGCGCGGCATTGAAGGTGCCGGGGCGCTCCAGATTGACGAGGTGCCCGACGCCTTCGAGCTCGATGTATCTTGCCGACGGAATATAGGTCGCCATCTTCGCCATCATCGGCGCCGGCGCATTCCTGTCCCTGGAGCCCGACAGCACCAGCGTCGGCACCGCAATATTCTTGAGCGCGTTGCGCTGGTCGAACCCCATCAGCGCCAGCATGGTGGCGCGGTAGGTGACCTCGGGAACGGAGGCCATGCAGTCGCGGGCGAGCTTCATGCCAGTCTCGTCGGGATCGTCGCCGACCAATTCCTTCACCAGGGTCGGCGCCAGCGAAACCATGGTTTCACCGCGGTCGAGCGGGCCGAGCCGCGCCTCCAGGAACGATTTCTGCCAGTCGCCATCGGGTTTTCCGAACGCCGGACTGGTCTGCGCAAGGACCACGGCGGCGGCGAGGCGAGGCTCTTTCACCAGCAGTTGCTGAACGATCATGCCGCCGATCGAATGCCCGACCAGGATCGGCTTTGTCGCGCCGACCTGCCGCAGGAAATCGGCCAGGGCATCCGCGAGAGCGGCGATGCTGACGGCTGTCAGCGGTGCCGAGCCGCCATAGCCGGGCATGTCCCAAGCCATGGCGCGATAGCGATCGCCGAAAAAATTTAGCTGGCCCCGCCACGCCCGCGCCGCGCCGCCGATTCCATGCAGGAACACCAGCGGCGGCTTGCCGGGATCGCCCGCGGCCTCATAGCCGAAGCGGCCGTCGCTGGTTTTCATCGGTGCAGAATCGGGCACGCCGGGCCTCCGCCAAGTCGGACCTGCCGATGCCAGCAGACCTCTCCAAGTCCAGCTGACGCTACCTGCAGGGTCCGCTCTGTCAAGCTTATCGCACGCCGGTTTCTTGCAAAAGCTTTAAGTTTAAAATATACGAAAGTCTCGATGCCGATGAACCGTTCAGGGAGGCCGCGCATGTCCGGACTGCCGCAATCCTCGCATGCGCTTGTCACCGGTGGCGGGCGAGGTATCGGCCGCGAGATCGCCTCCGCGCTCGTGCGCGCCGGGGCAACCGTCACGGTGCTCGGCCGCAATCGCGCTGTTCTGGATGAGGCCATTGCCGCCGGCGCTGCACATTTTGCAGGCGTCGCCGATGTCGCGGATCAGGCGGCCCTCAGCGCCGCGATTGCGCAAGCTGCCAGTCGCCAGCCGATCGATATCCTGATTGCCAACGCCGGCAGCGCCGAATCCGCGCCGTTCGGAAAGTCCGATGCGGCGCTGTTTCGGCGGATGATGGACGTCAATTTCATGGGCGTGGTTCACACCGTTCAGGCCGCGTTGCCTTCGATGAAGGGCCGCAGCTATGGCCGCATCGTCGCCGTTGCCTCGACCGCCGGTCTGAAGGGATACGCCTATGTCAGCGCCTACAGCGCGGCAAAACACGCGGTGGTCGGGCTGGTGCGCTCGCTGGCGCTGGAACTGGCCAACACCGGCGTGACCGTCAATGCGGTGTGCCCCGGCTTCACCGACACCGATCTCGTCGCCGGCAGCATCGACAACATCATGAAGAAGACCGGCCGCAGCCGCGAGCAGGCAATCGCCGAACTGGCCAGGCACAATCCGCAGGGCCGCCTCGTCACCCCGGCGGAAGTCGCCGACGCCGTGGTTTGGCTGTGCGGCGAGGGGGCAAGCGCCGTTACCGGACAGGCGATCGCGGTGGCCGGCGGAGAGATTTGAGACGCAAAGGCGCCTTCGGCGATGCCGTCATTGCGAGCGAAGCGAAGCAATCCAGCTTTCTTTCTGAACCATAAGTAAGCTGGATTGCTTCGTCGCAAGAGCTCCTCGCAATGACGACGATGAGCAACGAGAGAACATCAAGGGAGATCCCATGAGCACCCCGGCCAATCCCGTCACGCTGCCGCTGGCGCAGTATTCGCCCAAGCATTTCCTGCTGGCGGTGACCGACGGCGTCGCGACGGTGACCCTGAACCGGCCCGAGCGCAAGAATCCGCTGACGTTCGAGAGCTATCGCGAGCTGACGGATTTCTTCCGCGCCTGTGCGATGGACGATGAAGTGAAGACCATCGTCGTGACCGGCGCCGGCGGCAATTTCTCCTCCGGCGGCGACGTGTTCGAGATCATCGGTCCGCTGGTCAAGATGGACACCAAGGGCTTGACCGCCTTCACGCGCATGACCGGCGATCTCGTCAAGGCGATGCGGGCCTGCCCGCAGCCGGTCGTCGCCGCGGTCGAGGGCATCTGCGCCGGCGCCGGCGCGATCATCGCGATGGCGTCCGACATGCGCCTGGCAGCCACCGGCGCCAAGGTCGCGTTCCTGTTCAACAAGGTTGGGCTCGCCGGCTGCGACATGGGCGCCTGCGCGATCCTGCCGCGCATCATCGGACAGTCGCGGGCCTCGGAGCTGCTCTATACCGGCCGCTTCATGACCGCGGAGGAGGGCGAGCGCTGGGGCTTCTTCAGCCGTATCGTCACGCCGGAGCAGGTGCTGTCGCAGGCGCAATTGCTGGCAAAGCAGATCGCGGAGGGCCCGACCTTCGGCAACACCATGACCAAGCGCATGCTGGCGATGGAATGGGCGATGTCGGTAGAGGAGGCGATCGAGGCGGAGGCGGTGGCGCAGGCGCTGTGTATGACGACGGCGGATTTCGCCCGGGCCTTCGAGGCCTTCGCGAACAAGGCGAGGCCGGTTTTTCAGGGCAATTGAGGTGCCGCTACGGGCTTGCGGGAAAAATGCTTTAGGTTTAAAGTAATTTCATGTCCCGCTACGCCGGAGGCTTTTATGAAAATAGCGATCATCGGCGGAGGGCCGGCCGGTCTCTATTCCGCGATCCTGCTTAAGAAGCAGCGGCCGGAGGCGGAGATCACGGTCTATGAGCGCAACCGCGCCGACGACACCTTCGGTTTCGGCGTGGTGTTTTCCGACGCGACTCTCGACACTTTCGAGAAATGCGACACCCCGAGCTATCGCCGCATCACCGAGCAATTCGCCTATTGGGACGATATCGCCGTGCACTTCCGCGGCACGGTGCACCGGGTCGGCGGCAATGGGTTCTGCGGCTGCTCGCGCCGCACGCTGCTGCTGATCCTGCAGGAGCGGGCGCGCGAACTCGGTGTCTCAGTGCTGTTCGAAACCGACATCGAGGACGAAGCGCGCTTTGCCGATGCCGATCTGGTGGTGCTGGCCGACGGCATCAACAGCCGCTTCCGCGAAAAATATATCGAGCATTTCCAGCCCGAGGTGGATCTGCGCTCCAACAAGTTCGCCTGGATGGGGTCGACCCGGCCGCTCGACGCCTTCACCTTCATCTTCCAGGAGACCGAATGGGGCCCGTTTATCGCTCACGCCTATCAATATGAAGTGGGGCATTCGACCTGGATATTCGAGACCGATCCCGCCACTTTCAAGCGCGCCGGCCTCGAGGGGCTGGACGAACGACAATCCGCCGACCGGATGGCGGAGATTTTCGGCTGGTTCCTCGAAGGTCATCCGCTCCTGATCAACCGCTCGATGTGGCGCAATTTTCCGATGATCCGCAGCAAGCGCTGGGTCAAGGACAACATGGTGCTGCTCGGCGACGCCAAGGCGACCGCGCATTTCTCGATCGGCTCCGGCACCAAGCTGGCGATGGAAGACGCCATCGCCTTGGCGGAGGCCATGAATCGCGCGCCGACGGTCGAGGCCGCGCTGCAGCAGTACGAAGAGGGGCGGCGCGAGGAAGTCGAGAAGATCCAGCACGCCGCCGACGTGTCGCTAGTCTGGTTCGAGCATGTCGATCGGTTTTGGGATTTCGATCCTGTCCAGTTCGCGTTCGGCGTCATGACCCGCGCCAAGGCGATCACCTATGACAATCTCACGCTGCGGGCGCCGGATTTTGTCAGCGAGGTCGACAAGGCGTTCGCAAGGCAGGTCCGCGCCATGGGCTTCGACGTCAATGTCGAGACGCCGGTGGTGCCGATGTTCCAGCCATTGCGGCTGCGCGAGATGGAACTCGCCAACCGCGCGGTGGTGTCGCCGATGTGCATGTATTCGGCCAGGGAAGGCGTGCCCGGCGATTTCCACCTGGTGCATTACGGCTCGCGCGCGGTCGGCGGCGCCGGCCTGATCTTCACCGAGATGACCTGCGTTTCCCGCGACGCCCGCATCACGCCGGGCTGCGCCGGGCTTTGGAACGACGAGCAGGAGACCGCGTGGCGGCGCATCGTCGATTTCGTCCATGCCAATTCGGCGGCGAAGATCGCGCTCCAGCTCGGCCATGCCGGCCGCAAGGGCGCCACCAAACTGATGTGGGACGGCATGGACCGGCCGCTGGAACAGGGCGGCTGGGACGTCGTGTCGGCTTCGCCGCTGCCCTACTTTCCCGACAGCCGGGTGCCGCGCGAACTGGATCGCGCCGCGATGGATGCGGTCAAGGCGGCGTTCGTTCAGGCTGCCGAGCGCGGGGAGGCTTGCGGCTTCGACATGCTCGAGCTGCATTGCGCCCACGGCTATCTGCTGGCGAGCTTCATTTCGCCGCTGACCAACCGGCGTACCGACGCCTATGGCGGCTCGCTCGAAGGTCGCCTGCGTTTTCCGCTGGAAGTGTTCGAGGCGCTGCGGTCGGTATGGCCGGCGCACAAGCCGATGTCGGTACGCATCTCCGCCACCGACTGGGCCGAGGGCGGCATCACCGGCGACGATGCGGTCGATATCGCGCGCGCCTTCGCCGAGGCCGGCGTCGATCTGGTGGATGTGTCCACCGGCCAGACCGTGCGCGACGCCCAGCCGGTCTATGGCCGGATGTTCCAGACGCCGTTCTCCGAACAGGTCCGCAACGAGGCGCGCGTCGCTACCATGTGCGTCGGCAATATCACGACGTCAGACCAGGTGAATACCATCCTTGCCGCCGGGCGGGCCGATCTGGTGGCGCTCGGCCGCCCGCATTTGATCGACCCCTCGTTCACGCTGAAGGCCGCGGCCTGGTATGGTGCAGAGGTTGCCTGTCCGCCGCAATATCTGCCCGGCAAGGAACAGATCTTCCGCAACAGCGTGCGCGACCGGCAGGATTTCGACGACCTCAAAATCAAGGCCAGGCCGAAAACCCGGGCCGAGCTGAAGGCGGAAAAGCCGCTGGCGGCCGAATGATGCCCGTTGCACTGTTGAAAGCCGGTCAGGCAGGTAAGATATGACGATGATTCTCGATTCCGAAACCAAGGCCGTCGAACTGCCGGAGGATCACGGCGACGAGCTGCGGCTGTGGCTGAGGCTTTTGACCTGCACCAATTTGATCGAAGGCGAGGTGCGCAGCCGGCTGCGCGACCGCTTCGACGTCACGCTGCCGCGCTTCGACCTGATGGCGCAGCTCGACAAGGCCCCCGACGGCATGACGCTGTCGGACGTTTCCAAGCGGATGATGGTGTCGAACGGCAATGTCACCGGTCTGGTGGAGCGGCTGGTGGAATCCGGTCACATCGACCGCCGCACCTCGGACCAGGACCGCCGCGTGCAGGTGATCCGGCTGACCAAGGCCGGGCGCGCCGAGTTTCGCAAGATGGCGGCGGAACACGAGATCTGGATCGCGGAGATATTTGCGGACCTGTCCGAAAAGGACGTCCGCGACCTGATGCGGCTGTTGGCGAAGACGAAGCTCTCGGCGCGCAAGGCGACGGAACGAAAGCCGGCCTGAGCTGTCCAAAAAGTGTCGGATGGCCCGGATTCGGGCTATTGCGCCAAATTGCTTTAAGTATAAAATGTTTGGAATAGGGCGCTGCCGGACGGCCTGGATATTGGTCTCATCCCGAAAACGAGGGGCGATGAAATGTCAGGTGCAATTCCCAGCCATGAAATTCAAAGCCTTGGCCCATCGGGTCACATCGACGACTTCGCGCGGCGAAATCTTCCGCCATTCGAGCAATGGCCGGAACTGCTTCTCGACCGGCCGGAGTTTCAGTATCCCGAATATCTCAACGTCGCGGTCGAGCTGACCGATCGGATCGTCGAGAAGGGCTACGGCGATCGCATTGCGCTGATCGGCAACGGCCGCCAGCGCACCTACAAGGAACTCGCCGACTGGTCGAACCGCCTTGCGCATGCGCTGGTGGAAAATTACGGCGTCAAGCCCGGCAACCGGGTTCTCATACGCTCGGGCAACAATCCGGCCCTGGTCGCCGCCTGGCTTGCGGCAACGAAGGCCGGCGCCGTCGTCGTCAATACCATGCCGATGCTGCGTGCCGGTGAATTGACCAAGATCGTCGACAAGGCGGAGATCGCCCTCGCGCTGACTGACAGTCGTATCGCCGACGAACTGGTCGCGTGCGCAAAGACCAGCCGGTTTCTCAAGCAGGTCGTGAATTTTGACGGAACCTCGAACCATGACGCCGAACTCGACCGGGTGGCGTTGAACAAGCCGGTTCGGTTCGATGCGGTGAAGACCGGACGGGATGATGTCGCGTTGCTGGGATTTACCTCCGGCACGACGGGTGAACCCAAGGCGACGATGCATTTCCATCGCGATCTCCTGATCATCGCCGACGGTTATGCCAGGGAAGTGCTCAACGTCACGCCGGATGATGTCTTCGTCGGGTCACCGCCGCTTGCCTTTACGTTTGGACTGGGCGGTCTTGCGATCTTTCCATTGCGGTTCGGCGCTACCGCGACGTTGCTGGAAAATGCGGCGCCCGGCGAGATGGTCAAGATCATTCAAACCTACAAGGCGACGATTTGCTTTACTTCGCCGACCGCGTATCGGGCGATGATGACCGCGATGGACAAGGGCGCCGATCTGTCGTCGCTGCGTCTTGCGGTTTCGGCCGGCGAAACCCTGCCGGCGCCGGTATTCGAAAGCTGGACCCGCAAGACCGGCAAACCGATTCTTGACGGCATCGGCAGCACGGAACTGCTGCACATCTTCATCACCAACCGGATCGGCGACGCCGTCGCCGGAACGACGGGACATCCGGTTTCCGGCTATGAGGCAAAGATTGTCGACGATGACATGAACGAATTGCCGCCGGGTACCGTAGGCAAACTCGCGGTTCGCGGCCCGACCGGATGCCGCTATCTCGCGGATTCCAGGCAGGCGAGCTATGTGCGCGATGGCTGGAACCTGACGGGCGATGCGTTCATCCGCGACCAGAAGGGCCGCCTTTCTTTCGTGGCCCGGTCCGACGACATGATCGTTTCCTCCGGCTACAACATCGCAGGTCCCGAGGTGGAAGCCGCATTGCTGAGCCATCCGGCGGTGGCCGAATGTGGCGTCGTCGGCGCACCGGACGAGGCGCGCGGCATGATCGTCAAGGCTTATGTGGTTCTCGCTGCCGGCATAGAGGGCGAGGCCGCGCTGGCGGCCGACCTGCAGGACCATGTCAAGCGCGAGATCGCGCCTTACAAATATCCGCGCGCGATCGAATTCGTCGCGCAACTGCCGAAGACGGAAACCGGCAAGCTAAGGCGATTTGCCCTGCGGCAGATAGCGCAGGCCGGGGCGGCCTCGGCGGGCATGGCCGCGGAATAATGCATTCGATGGAGAATTGTTTGTGAGCACGCCAAAGGCGCCGACACTCGCCGTGTTGCCGTTGACGAAGGGCGAGACGCCGGCCACCGGTCCGCAGATCCTGCAGCCGAGTGGTTGGCCGGCGCCGAAGGGATATGCCAACGGCATGGCGGCCGACGGCCGCCTCGTGGTGACCGGCGGCGTGATCGGCTGGGACCATCAAGGTCATCTGGCAACCGGCTTTGTCGCGCAGGTCCGCCAGACCCTGAGCAACATTTCCGCCATTCTCGCGGAGGGCGGCGCGCGGCCGGAACATCTCGTCCGTCTCACCTGGTATGTCGTCGATATGGAAGAATATCTGGCGAACCTGAAGACGCTCGGCCGGATCTATCGCGAACTGTTCGGCGCGCATTACCCCGCGATGGCGCTGGTCCAGGTCGTGCGTCTGGTCGAAAAGGCGGCGCGGGTCGAGATCGAGGCGACGGCGGTAGTGCCCCGTTGAACTATTCTCCCGCGCAATTGCCGCAGTTTTGCTATTTTGAAGCCTCAGGACCGCTGATTCGGCGCGTCAGGTAAGCGGGCAGGGGTATCAACAAAACTGTGCAGATCGCGAAATGCGCGGTTTTTGCGCAAGTTTCGCAATACTGTCTGCGATGCGAATCAACCTACAGGAGCCCAAATGGCCGTACAGATGACAAAGTCGCAGCTGATCGAAAAAATCGCTGCCGAGAACGAAGTGGCAAAGAAGGACGTCAAGGGCGTGCTCGAGACCCTGGCGACGATCGGTTACAAGGAGCTCAAGAAGAGCGGCGTGTTCCTGGTTCCCGGATTTGCCAAATTCGTGGTGATCAAGAAGCCCGCCACCAAGGCGCGCAAGGGCACGAACCCCTTCACCGGCGAGCCCATGATGTTCAAGGCCAAGCCGGCCCGGAAGATCGTCAGAGCGCGCCCGGTCAAGGCGGCAAAAGACGCGGTGTGAGTTTCAAAAGGTCCCTTGCGGGACCTTTTGCATTTCGCGGGTAGCCGAGTTCGAAGAGGCGCGCGCGGCCGGGCATCGATGGTGGCTGCACGGCGGACGAGGGATTGTCCGCCGCGCTCAGGCCACGGGACGGAAGTGTCCGGGCGGGTGTCTGGTATCGCGCCGGATCAATCGGCGAAGGGTCGAGGGCTCCGCATACCCGACCTTTCGCGCGATTTGATCGACGGGCAGGCGCGTGGTCTCGAGCAGCAAGCGCGCCGTCTCGACCCTGATCCGCTGCACGAACTGAATAGGGGTGAGGCCGCAGGTCGCCGCAAGCCGGCGCGCGAAGGTGCGGGGCGCCAAAGCGACGGCCCCGGCGAGTTCGTCGATACAGAAGTCCCGGGCAATATTGTCGCGAACCCAGCTTTCGGCCTTCGCCATCCTGGGGTCCTGACCCGCCAGATAGGTGACCGCCATGAACGGCGCCTGCGAACGCCGCTCATCGAGAAGAAGATAGTTTGCGCAGGCCTTGGCCAGGCTTGTTCCGGCGAACCGGCTCACCACCGCAAGCATCAGATCCATCTGCGCCATCGCGGCGCCGCCGGTGGCGATGGGCCAATCGGCCACGACGATCTGGTCGGTCACCAGTTCGACCTCGGGATAGCGGCGCTGGAACGCTGGCGCGAGCCACCATGTCGTGGTCGCCCGCCTACCGTCCAGCAATCCGGCTTCAGCGAGCAGGAATGTGCTCGCACAGGAAGCCGCGAGCGCGGCGCCGGCTTGAAACGCTTCAGCCAGCATGGCGGCCGCGTGCCGGCAGGCGGGGCTCTTCAGTTTCCCGTCCAGTTCATCCGCTGACGCAATGCCGAGCCCGGGGACGATAATCAGTTCGGCATCGCGCAGCGTTTCGCTGTTTCGGCGCGACCCATAGCGGACCGTATCGACGTCGAACGGCAGAGCGCGTTTCGTCGTCCCGCTGATGCGGTTGGCTGTCGCCATCACGTCGTGCGTGATGGCGGCGCTTGAGGCCATGCAGCCCTGGATTTCGACAACCGCAACTCTGGTCATGTCAAAAATTGCTCTATTAATGTCATTTTTGACACTAGCTGGTCAGGCGCGGAATCGCAATGATTGCCGCATGAAAACAGCGATGCGCTGCCTGCGGACCCGATGTCGCTGGTCCGAGGGCTCGCCGCGAGCAGAGAGAGTCCTGATGCCGAATATCATTGTGAAGGTGCCGGAGGGCGCGTTTGACGCTGCCGGATGCGACCGGTTGGGTAAGGGCATTACCGCTGTCGCCAAGCAGGTGGAGCAGATCGGCGATGATCCGCGCCAGGAGTTCACCACTTGGGTTGTGATCGAGGAGGTCAAGGCCGGCCATTTCTTTGCAGGCGGCAACGATCCGGTCTCGCGGGTGCTGCCGGTGATCGTACTGTTCCACGCCCCGGCGGGCGTGATTGACGAAGTCGGCCGCGTTGAGGCCGTGCGCCTCATCCAGGAGGCCGTTGCTGCGGCGAAATCGCCAGCCGACCCGCGACCGGTACTGACGTCGGTGATCATCTCCGAGGTGGCCGACGGGACGTGGGGGGCCAGCGGCGCGTTGTGGCGGCTCGCCGACTTCGTGAAGGCCGCCGGCTACAAGCACCTCCAGTCACTGGCCGCGCCGTCTGCCTGAGCGTCGCCCGATATTGCAGGAGCCCCCGATGCCGAAACGGTCGATGAAGCAGGACGATCCGCTTGATGATTTCATGCGCCGCGAGATTGCGCTCGACGGCGTCACCAAGGCGGTGCATGTGGCCGGTGTCGGGCCTGCGGTCATTGTCATGACGGAAATGCCGGGCATCAGCCCGCACGTCGCGCGCTTCGCCCGCTGGGTTCGGGACGCCGGGTTCAGCGTTTACATGCCGTCGCTGTTCGGCCGCGACGGCGCCGTGCCCGGTGCGGAGGAGGGCGCGGCCGTCTTTCAGCGCGCCTGTGTCAGCGCCGAGTTCCGTGCCTTCGCCGCCAACGAGTCCAGCCCGGTGACGAAGTGGCTGCGGTCGCTGGCGAGATTTGCGCATGAAGAATGCGGCGGTCCCGGCGTCGGCGCCATCGGAATGTGCTTTACCGGAAATTTCGCGCTGACGATGATGCTCGAGCCGTCGATGCTGGCGCCGGTCCTCTCCCAGCCATCGCTGCCGCTGAACAATCCCGCCGGCATCGAGATCGCGCCGGACGAGGTCAAGGCGGTTCGCCGGCGGCTGGAGCGGGACGATCTGACCGTGCTGGCCTATCGCTTCGAGGGCGACAAGTTCTGCATGGCCCAGCGCTTCGCGGCCTATGCCGAGGCGCTCGGCGACCGCTTCATCGGGCGCGTGCTTCCCGATAGCGCGGCGAACCGCGATCTTCCGCCATTTTTCGAACGCCATGTCACGACCCCTCATAGCGTCGTGACCGCTCATTTGATCGACGAGGCGGGCCAGCCGACGATCGCGGCGCGCGACGAGATTTTGGCGTTCTTCACGAAACGGCTGGCTCCCGAAGGCCGGTGAGCGCGGCCTTCAATTGACCTAGCGGGTCCGGCCGCTCCAGAACGGTGCGCGCAAGGCTGCCTTGTCGATCTTGTTGACGCTTGACTGCGGCAACGGCTCGCTGCGCAGATCGACGCTGCGCGGACATTTGTAGCCGGCGATAGAGGCCCGGCAATGCCGCTGGATCTCCTCGGCGGTGAGGTCGGCGCCGGCCCGCGCAACCACGATCGCATGCACGGCTTCGCCCCAGCGCTGATCGGGAATGCCGATGACCGCGCATTCGGCGACGTCCGGATGCGAGGCGATCGCGTTCTCGACTTCGATCGAATAGACGTTCTCACCGCCGCTGATGATCATGTCCTTGATGCGATCGGCGATGAACAGGAATCCGTCATCATCGAAATAGCCGGAATCGCCGGTGTGCATCCATCCGTTGCGCAGGGTCTCCGCCGTGAGTTCAGGCTTGCGCCAATAGCCCATCATCACGATCGGTCCCCGCACGATGATTTCGCCGACTTTGCCGCGCGGCAATTCGCGATCCTCCGTATCGGCGACGCGGACCTCGGCGGAGTAGACCGGCCGTCCGGCGGAGCGCAATCGGCTGGGCAGTGTGCCCGGCAAGTGATGTTCGGCCCCGAGCATGGTCGCAACCGGCGACAGTTCGGTCATTCCGTAGGACTGGGCGAAACGGACCTGGGGCAGGCGCCGCAGGCATTCCTGCAACACCGGTTCGGGCATCGGCGAGGCGCCGTAGGTGATCAGCCGCAGGCTGGACAGGTCATAGCTCTCGAGATCCGGCAGTTCCAGCAGCATCGCCAGCATGGTTGGAACGAAGGTGGCGACCGTGACCTTCTCCCGGGCGATGGTGGCGAGCGCCTGTTGCGGGGTGAAGCGGGAGACCACCACGTGCTTGCCGCCGGCCACTGCCGTGGTGTAGACGCGCGCGCCGGCGCCGAGGTGGAATAACGGACCGGAGTGAAGATGCACCAGGTTTTCGTCGAGGCCGAGATGCGCGATCATCGCCATCGCGTTGGCCCACAGATTGCCGTGGCTCAGCATCACACCCTTCGAGCGGCCGGTGGTGCCGCCGGTGTAGAACAGGCATGCAAGGTCGTTCTCCTTGCGCATCGCATCCGCGACTGGCTTCTCGCCGCTGAGAGCGTCCTCATAGCCAATGGACTTGACTGCCCGGTTGACGGCGGTGGCGTTGCCGGCGATCACCAGCGCTGCAATCGACGTTACATTTTTCGCCAGTTCCTCGCCCATTGCGACAAAGGCGTCGTCGACGATGAGCACCACGGGCTCGGCGTCGCGTGCCTGCTCGATCATTTCGGCGAGCGCAAAGCGCGAGTTGATCGGGACGATCACTCCGCCGCTCCACAGAACGCCGAAATAGAATTCGACATAGCGGTGGCCGTTGGCCGCCAGCATGGCCACCCGGTCGCCGTCCCGCATGCCAAGGTGCTGCAGTGCCGCGGCAAGCCGGGCCACGCGATCGACGAATTCGTGGCGGCTCAGCCGCGTTTCCTCGCTGACAAGCGCCTCCGCTCTGCCATCGAGTGCAAGCGACCGTCGCAATCCCATCGTCAAAGTCATCGAGACCAATCCTTTTTGAGTGCACATCTACGTCGAAGCAGGTCGTCTCGCCAGCGAGAAATTCGATTTCAATTCGCGGGGCACGACGATATCCTCGCGGCAAGCCGCGGGATGTACAGACAAGTCGGGAGCTCAATGTGGACGCCGTTATCGTCGAGATCAGGGATGACATTGCCGTGCTGCGGCTCAATCAGCCGCAAACGATGAATGCTCTCAGCGCGGTGATAAAACGCGGCCTTGAGACCGAGGTCCCGCGATTGCTGGCGGACCGCGCCGTCCGATGCATCGTCATCACCGGGACGGACAAGGCTTTCTGTGCCGGCGGCGACATCACCAACATGGCCGATCGCAGCGCACCATCGGTGCGCGAGCGTCTGCATCAAAGCCACGCCTGGGTCAAATTGCTGCTTGCCGGTGAAAAGCCGGTGGTTGCGGCCGTCAACGGCGCCGCTGCGGGGGCGGGCTTTTCCCTCGCCATGATGTGCGATTTCGTGGTGGCCGCCGACAACGCCTATTTCCAGGCCGGTTTCCCCGGACTTGGCGCCGCTCCCGATTTGGGTCTGGCGCTGACGCTGCCCCGCGCCGTTGGAATGCTCCGTGCCAAGGACCTTCTGATGACCAACCGGCGGGTCACCGCCGAGGAGGCGCTGACGTGGGGAATGGCGACGCGCGTCGTTCCCGCGGCGTCCCTGATTCCGGAAGCGCTCGCGCTGGCGCAATCGCTGGCCGCCGGACCCGCGACTTCGCTCGGCTTGACGAAATCCCTGCTCAACCAGGCCTACAATTCGATCCCGGACTTTCTCAACGAGGAGGCGATGACCCAGGCCATCGCCTTCGGCAGCGAGGAGTTCGATGAAGGCGTGGCGGCCTTTCTCGGCAAGCGGAAGCCGCAATTTCGACGCCGCGGTCCGGTCTAGGCAAGTACCAGTTCGTCATACCCTTTCGCCGCCACCTCGTCGCATCTGGCGCGGTAGGCGGGAGCACTGCCGCTATAGCGCGCGACGATGCGCGTCTGCTTGCCTTCCACATTGCTGTTGATTCCGGTCATCCAGGAGTTGACCTCGTTGGAGAGCAGCCCCACCCCGAGCGCCTTGACGTGATCGGTCCAGGTCGCGACGCCCGCTGGCGTGGCCTCGACCCGCGTCAGGCCGGACTGCCGGGCATAACCGATCAGGCCGGTCACCCAGTCGACATTGTATTCGATGCTGCGCGGAATGTTGCCGAGCGCGGTGTGCGGTCCCATCAGCATCATCATGTTGGGGAAGCCGTCGACCATGACGCCGAGAAAGGTCTGCGGGCCGCTCTTCCATTTGTCCTTCAGCCGCACGCCGTCCACGCCGCGCAAGTCGATCCTGTCGAAACTGCCGGTGATGGCGTCGAAGCCGGTCGCATAGATGATGATGTCGAAGTCGTATTCCTTGTCGCTGGTCTTGATACCCTTGGGCGTGATGCGCTCGATCGGCGTCTCCGTGATGTCGACCAATTCGACATTGTCCCGGTTGTAGGCCTCGTAATAGAAGGTCTCCAGCGGCAGCCGCCTGGTGCCGAAGCCGTGATTCCTGGGGATCAGCTTTTCCGCGGCCTTCGGGTCCTTCACCCGCTGGCGGATCTTGCGTGCCACGAAATCGCTGATCGTCGCGTTCGCCTTGCGGTCGATCAGGATGTCGCGGAAATTGCCCTGCCAGATGCCGAAGCCGCGCTCGCTATAGAGTTTCTCGTAGAAGGCTTCGCGCTCTTCGTCGGAAACCTCGAAAGCCGCGCGCGGGTCCGGATTATGCAGGAAGCAGGCAAAGGTCTCCTGGCAGCGCCTGAATATTTCGGGGTAGCCGGCCTTGATCTTCTTCTGCGTCTCGGCATCGATCTTGCCGTTGTGCAGTGGCGCGCACCAGTTCGGTGTGCGCTGGAACACGGTGAGGTGGCCGACACTTCCGGCGATGGTCTGGATGGTCTGCACGCCGGTGGCGCCGGTCCCGATCACCGCCACCCGTTTGCCGGCGAAGTCGACCGCCTCATGCGGCCATCGTGCAGTGTGGAAGGATTGGCCCTGAAAAACGTCCACCCCTTCGATCCGCGGCAAAGTGGGGGAGGAGAGCGGGCCGATCGCGGTGATCAGGAAGCGGGCGCGAAAGCGGCTGCCGTCCTGCAGCATGACGCTCCAGCTGCGCATGTCCTCCGACCAGGTTGCGGCCGCGACCCGGCTGCGGAACTGGATATCGCGGCGCAGGTCGAACTTGTCGGCGACATGATTGAGGTAACGCAGCGTTTCCGGCTGGCCGGCGAAATGCTCGGACCAGTCCCACTCCTCCAGCAGTTCCTGCGAAAAGGAATAGCCGTAGGAGTAGCTTTCGGAATCGAAGCGTGCGCCTGGATAGCGGTTCCAGTACCAGGTGCCGCCGACGCCGGTGCCGGCCTCGAACACGCGCACCCGCATCCCCAGTTCACGCAATCGGTGAAGCTGGTACATGCCCGACATGCCGGCCCCGATGACGATGGCATCGAAGTCGAGAGCCGGCGTCACCTCGGTTGAGGCGCTGGCTTCACGCGAACCGGCCATGTGTCGTTTGCTCCCTGCAGGCGGCGAGATCCGGCTTTCTTGAAGCGAAGCCTATGCCCGGCTGACGTCGGGAGAAGGTAACCAGCGCTTCGGGCGTCGTGCAACGGCCATTGCGCCAACGGGGCTATGCACAAAGCTAACCCCGCCGCACGCTCGCGCCGCCGTCCACCGGCAACGTCACGCCGGTGATGAAGCCGGCCTCATCCGAGGCCAGGAACAGGGCCGCGTTGGCGACGTCCCAGCCGGTGCCCATCTTCCTGCGCAACGGCACTTTTGCATCGCGCTCGGCTTCGACCTCGGCGCGGCTTTTCTTGAACTCGCGGGCGCGGGTATCGACCGCCATCGGCGTGTTCATCAGGCCGGGCAGGATGACGTTGGCGCGGATGCCATACTGGGCATTCTGGTAGGCGAGCTGTTCGGTGAAGGAGATCATCGCCGATTTGGTCGCCTTGTAGGCGACATAGGGATAGGTGGTGATGGCGGCCATCGAGGAAATGTTGATGATCGCGCCGCTCATCTGCTGGCGCATGATCGGGATGACGTGCTTGGCCGCGAAGATGCAGCTTTTGAGGTTGATGGCCACGCAGCGGTCGAGCGCCTCCTCGGTGATATCCAGCAGCTCGGCATCGCCGCCGGCGATGCTGACTCCCACATTGTTGTGCAGGATATCGACACGGCCCCAGCGGGCGACCGCGTCCGATACCATGGACTTGAGCTCGGCATTCCTGGTGACGTCGGCCTTGAAAGCTGCCGCCGTGCCTCCGTCGGCGCCGATCATGTCGACCGTCTCCTGCGCCGATTTGAGATTGTGATCCACGCACAGCACGCGAGCGCCTTCGCGCGCGAAGGTGAGGGCGGTGGCGCGGCCGTTGCCGATGCCTTCGCCGGGGCTCTGGCCGGCACCGACGACGATGGCGACGCGATCTTTCAGGCGCATGTCAGTTCACTCCGGAATCGGGTACTGTTGCAGTACCTCTTTGTAAGTTGGTTCATTATCTATCTTCATGGTAGCGAGCACGCGGACCACGGCGCAGTAGAAGGCGATGGTGAGCACAAGGTCGGTCATTTGCTCATCGCTGAGCTCGTTCTTGATTTCGGCGAAGGTGGCTTCGGACATCGCGAGTTCGCGCACCATCTCGCGGGCGCCTTTCAGGATCGCGCTGGCGAGCGGCTCGAGGGTTGAGGATTTGCCCTCGGTCTCGGCCATCAGGCCGGCGATATCCTGATCGGAAACGCCGAACTCCTTGCCGATCTTTACGTGATGGGTGAATTCATATTCCGATTTCTCCATCCAGCCGACTTGAAGGATCGCGAGTTCGCGCAACCGCGGGTCGAGCTTGCTGTTGAAGCGGATGTAGCCGCCGACTCCGTTGAAGGCGCGCGCCATATCGGGCGAATTGACCAGCAGCTTGTGCAGATTGGTGTTGCGCTTGAGCATGTCGCGATACTCGGGCGCGATCTGGTCGGCCTCGAGATAGGGCAGGCGAGCCATCTTGTTATTCCCAGTTTTATGGCGTGGCCGACATCGGCCCGGGGGGTGAGAAGAGGAATTTGCTCCGCTTCCTGTCGTTGCACAATCGGGATTCGAGAACGAGTTGGACGGCGCCTGCTCTTGCACGTTGTGGAATGCCGGTTCGCAGGTTTCCAGCGCGCGCCCGCACAGCAACGGGGCGTGTCAGCCAATTCCGTAACACGGAACAAAATTCCGCTTGCATCGGAAACCAACCAAGGTTTCATGTTCGGCAACAAGCAGCCGAACTGGACGCCATGCGCGCTGGTCAATCGGCAATGAGGAAGCGTGATGGGGGCGTTGTCGCATCTGCGAATTGTCGAGATTGGAAGTGCGGCGGCGGCGAGCTACTGTGCACGCCTGTTTGCGGACTTCGGCGCGACCGTTCACAAGATCGAACCGCCGCAGGGTGACCCGCTTCGCCGCACCGCGCCATTGACGCCGAAAGGGCAGAGCGCGTGGTTCGCGTTCCTGAACTTCAACAAGTCGAGCGTCGCGCTCGATCCGGCCGATGCGGGCGCCGTGGCGCGGCTGACTGTGCTGATCGAAAACTGCGACATCCTGATCGATGGCCGCGACGTGGACGCGGCGGACTGCCCGGTATTCGATCTTGCCGCGCTCAAGACGCGCAATCCCGGCCTCATTCATGTCGACGTCAGCTGGTTCGGCCCCGACGGTCCCTATGTGAAGTTCGAGGCAACCGACTCGACCATTCGCGCGCTGACGGGCCTGGTCAAGCTGGTCGGTCCGGTCGAGGGGCCGCCGGCGCACGCGCCCGATTTCCAGACCGGTATTTTCGCCGGCCTCTGGGGCTTTATCGCCGCGGCATCGTCCGTGCTCGGCCGCATGCGGGACGGACGCGGCCGCACCAGCGCGCTCAGCATCTTCGAGTCGAGCATCGCCGTCACCGAATACATCATGTTCGAGTCGTTTACGCGCGGCGACATCATGCGCCGCATCGGCGTCAACCGCTTCTGGCCGACTTTTCCCGTCGGCATCTATGAAACCAAACAGGGCTGGCTGGGCGTCACCACGGTGACCCCGGCACAGTGGCGCGCCTTCTGCGAGATGCTCGAACTATATGACCTGCGCGATGACGCAACGCTGTTCATGGGCGTTGACCGATTGCTGCGCATGGAAGAAATCGAAAGCAAGTTCATACCCAAGCTGAAGAGCCGCACCGCGCAGGAATGGTTCGCGGAAGGATTGAAGCGAAAGATTCCGATCGTGCCGGTGCCGGATATCGGCGACCTGATCGGCGACGACGAGAAGAAATCTAGCGGGGCCATCGTCCCGATCGCCATCGGCGACGAGACCGGGTTTACCGCGGGCTCCATGCAGCGGCTGACGGGCACGCCGCCGCGGCGCGGCGGCGCCGTTCCGGCGATCGGCGAGGGGCAGCGAGCCGCATCTCCGTCAAGTGACGGGGCCGTACGCGCTCCGGCGACCAAACCGGGCGATCCAAAGCGCTTGTCGCTCGAGGGCGTGCGCGTGATCGACTTCTCGATGGGCTGGGCGGGACCGATCTGCACGCGGACGCTGGCCGATCTCGGCGCCGACGTGATCAAGATCGAGGCAACTCAGTATCCCGACTGGTGGCGCGGCGTCGACCGGCGGCCAGCCTACGTGCTCGAACAGATGTACGAGAAGTCGGTGCGCTACTGCATCATGAACCGCAACAAGCGCGGCATCACGCTCGATCTGACCCAGCCGCAGGGCCTGCAGCTTGCCAAACGTCTGCTCGCCGACGCCGATCTCGTCGTCGACAATTACTCGGTCGAAGTGCTGCCGAAACTCGGGCTGGGCTACGAAGTGCTCAGCCAGCTCAATCCAAAGATCGTCATGATGTCGATGTCGGCGTTCGGCGCGGGCAGCATCTACCGCGACTGCCGCGCCTATGGCTCGACGCTGGAGCAGGGCTCGGGGCTGCCGAGCGTCGTCGGCGACGCCAATGGACCGCCGGTCATGAGCCACACCGCGTTCGGCGATGCCGTCGGCGGATTGAACGGGTGCGCGGCCGTACTCACGGCTCTGATCCACGCAAGGCTGACCGGCAAAGGCCAATTCATCGATCTCGCGCAGATCGAATGCATGATGCCGTTTGCCGCGCCCTGGATCGTCGCCCATTCGATCGACGGCAGGACACCCGTGAAACACGGCAATCGTCATCCGGACTTTGTGCCGCATGGTTGCTTCCCCTGCGCCGGCAGCGACAACTGGATCGTGGTCGCCGTTTCCAGCGGCGAGATGTGGCCACGGCTGTGCAGGGTGCTGGGCCGCGCCGACTGGGCCGCGGACGAAACGCTGGGCAGCGCTGCCAACCGACGAAGAATCGAGAGCGAGATCGAGGCCGCCATAGCGAACTGGACCTCCACGCGCCTGCCCGACGATGCGATGGGCGCATTGCAGGCCGCCGGCGTCGCAGCGGGCGTGGCGCGGCTGCCGATCGAACTGCTGAAGGACCCGCATCTACATGCGCGCGGATTCATTCAGGAGATTGATCGGGCCTTCATCGGCCGGCATCCGCAACCTTCGATGCCGTTCCGCGAGAACGGTGCGCCGTTCGAGATTCGCTCGGCGCCGCCGACGCTCGGCGAGCACAATCGTGAAATACTCGCCGGCATGCTCGGACTGTCCGACGCCGAGATCGATCAGCTGGCACGCGAGGGCATTATCGGTACCGAAATGCTGATGGAAGAGCAGCTCGTGAAAGAGAAGAAGCGGGCGGCAGGCTGATGGAAACGGGCCGCCCGGCAGAACGTATATCGGCAGCGGCTGCCACGGGCAGCCCGCTGATGTCGGTGCGCGGGCTCGGCATTCGCTTCAAGACCGCGCAGGGCGTGTGGCAGGCGACGCGCAAGATCGACTTCGACATCGCGCCGGGCGAGCGCGTCGGAATCGTCGGCGAAAGCGGTTGCGGCAAGACCATCACCGGCCTTTCGATCCTGCGCCTGCTGCCGAACAATCTCTCCGGCCTGGACGGCTCGATCCTGTTCGATGACGTCGATCTGGCCTCATGCAGCGCAAGGACGATGCGCTCGATTCGAGGGCGCCGGATCGGGATGATCTTTCAGGAGCCGATGAGCGCGCTCGACCCGGTGTTTACCGTCGGGCACCAGATCGCTGAGACCCTGCGTGTTCACACCGATATCGGCAAGGAGGAGGCGCGGGCGCGGACCATCGATATGCTTCGCCGGGTCGGCATCGCGTCGCCGGAACGCCGCATTGACGATTATCCGCATCAGCTTTCCGGTGGAATGCGCCAGCGCGTCATGATCGCGGCCGCGCTGATCTGCTGTCCTCAATTGCTGATCGCCGACGAGCCGACCACCGCCCTCGACGTCACCGTGCAGGCGCAGATCCTGGAACTGCTGCGAAGTCTGAGCGAAACCTCGAATACCGCGCTGATGCTCATCACCCATGATCTCGGCGTGGTCGCCGAAACCTGTACCCGCATGATCACCATGTATGCGGGCGAGGTGATCGAGGATGCCGGGGTCGACGCTGCGCTGGTTCGGCCGCTGCATCCCTATACCTCCGGCCTGTTGCGCTCGCTGCCGCACCTCAGTCCGCGCCTCGGAAAGTTGCCGTCGATTCCGGGCCGTGTTCCCTCGATTGCCGACATGCCTCGGGGGTGCCGATTCAAGGCCCGCTGCCCGCATGCCGCCGCGGGCTGCGAGGCCGAGCAGGAACTGCTCGACGCCGGCGAAGGCCGCAAGGTGCGTTGCTGGCGCTTCCGGGAGCTCGAATTGCCCGGCGCGTTGCAACACGCGGCCTCCGCGCCGATTGCGGCAAGGGTGGCGCGGCAATGATGTCCCCGGGCGCCGAAACCAAAGCGGATCCGATCGTCTCGGTGCGAGACCTCGAGGTGGGCTTTCAGACGATGGATCGCCGCGCGACGGTGAAGGCGGTCGACGGCGTCAGCTTCGACGTCCGCCGTGGCGAGACGTTCGGAATCATCGGCGAGTCAGGATCGGGCAAGACAACGATCGGCCGTGCGCTGGTGTTTCTCCTGAAGCCGACGGCGGGCGCCATTCTGCACAATGGGCGCGACCCGCAAGCGTTGCCGCGGAAGGCGTTCCAGAGCCATCGCCGCGACTACCAGATCATCTTTCAGGATCCGAATGCCGCGCTGAATCCGCGCATGACCATCATCTCGTCGGTGCTGGAGCCGCTCGAGCTGGCGCGTGCAGGCACCAGGACCGAGCGCGTCGCGCGGGCACGGGAGGCGATGGATCGGGTCGGCTTGCCCCAGGAGATTGGCGAGCGGTATCCGCACCAGCTTTCCGGCGGACAAAAACAGCGCGTCATCATTGCACGCGCGCTCACGCTGCGGCCGAAGCTGATCGTCTGCGACGAGGTGGTGGCGGCGCTCGACATGTCGATCCGCGGCGACGTGCTCAATTTGTTTGCCGAGCTGCAGCGCGACCTCGGCTTGACCTATGTGTTCATCACCCATGACCTGTCGGTGGTTTCGCACATCAGCAACCGGATCGCGGTGATGTATCTCGGCCGCTTTGTCGAGCTTGGCCCGGCCGAGAGCGTTTCGGGGCGGCCACTGCATCCCTATACGCAGGCACTGTTGTCGGCGGAGCCGTTGCCGCTGCCGTCGAACCTGCGCAGCGACCGTCGCATTATCCTGCAGGGCGAGATCCCGAGCCCGATCGATCCGCCTTCGGGGTGCCGTTTCCGCACCCGCTGCCAGTATGCGCAAGCGGTTTGCGCCGGGCAGACACCGGCCTGGCGCGAACTGGAGCCGGATCACTGGGTCGCCTGCCATTTCACCGATCGCCCGAATTTTTCGCCGAGCTAACGATCATCACCTTCGATGGAGGACAATGCCATGACCAGAGTAAAGATGTGGACGACACGACGCGAGGCGATGGCGTTGCTATCGGGCGCCGTGGCCGGCATCGCGCTCGGCGGCAACGCCCATGCACAGGGCACGCCGAAGCGCGGTGGCGTCCTGCGCATTTCGGCGCCGACCAACCCCTCGAGCCTCGATCCGGCCACCGGCGGCGCGGGCTCGGATCACGCGTTTCTGTTCACCATGTACGATACCTTGACCGAGTGGGACTTCGAGACCCTGAAGCCGAAGCCGGGTCTCGCCGAGAGCTGGAGCTTCACCGATCCAACCACCTTCGTCATCAACATCCGGCAGGGCGTGACCTTTCATGACGGCACGCCGCTCGATGCGGAGGCCGTCAAGTTCAACCTCGAGCGCAACAAGAGCGATCCCAAATCCAACATCAAGGCGGATCTTGCGACCATGGCGTCGGCGGCCGTCACCGGTCCGATGCAGGTGACCCTGAAACTGAATGCACCCGACGCCGCATTGCCCGGCATCCTCAGCGATCGCGCGGGCATGATGGTGTCGCCGACGGCGCTCAAGGCCAGCGCTGCCGGCAACGTCGCGCGCACGCCGGTCGGCGCCGGCGCCTACACCTTTGTCAGCTGGGCGGACGGCGAGCGCATCGTCGTCAAGCGCAATGAAAAATACTGGAAGGCGAACCGGCCTTATCCCGATGGCATCGAATTCGCGATCATTCCCGAGCTGACCACGGGCGTGCGCTCGGTCACCGCCGGACAGAACGATCTGATCTATCAACTGCCGCCGCGGCAGAAGGTGGTCGTGGAACGCTCGAACAACCTCAAGATATTCAACGGCCCGACGCTCTACGTCTTCCAGATCTTCCTGAACTGGGCAAAGCCGCCGTTCGACGACATCAGGGTGCGCAAGGCGTTCAATCTGGCCATCGATCGCGAATCCTTCGTCAAGGCGGCGCTCGCGGGCCTTGCTGAGCCGGCCTACATGAACCTGCCGAAATCGCATTGGGCCTACGACAAATCGGTCGCCGCGCTCACGCCTTACGATCCCGATCGGGCGCGCAAGCTGCTCGCCGAAGCGGGCTTCAAGGAAGGGACGATGATCGAATTCGTCGGCTATCCGGACCAGGACTCGGTTCAGCGCCAGGAAATCCTGATCGAGCAGTTGCGCAAAGTGGGCATCGGCGTGCGCTTCCTCAATGCACCGATCGCGGAAGCTTCGGCGGCGTTTTTTGGCGCCGAGAAACGGGGCTCCGGGCTGCTCGCGGCCTGGACCGGACGGCCGGATCCGAGCCTGACCTACTCGTTGATGTTCACCAAGGACGCCTATTACAACGGCGGCAGGGGGGCGGTGCCAGCGGAACTGGAAGCCGCAATCAAGGAGTCGCGCGCCTCCGAAGACATCCAGATCCGCAGCAAGGCATTCGCGACCGTGCAGCGGCTCGTGATGGAGAACGCCTTCGTCGTGCCGCTCGCCTTCCAGTTCGAACTGGTCGCGATGAACAAGAAGGTGCAAGGCTACAGGCCGAACCTGCTCGGCAAGCCGAAATACGACGACGTCTGGCTGGAGAGCTAGGAGGATGGCGCGACGAAGTCCGGCAAAGGTGATCGGCAGCCGCCTGTTGCAGGCGCTGCCGGTGATCCTGCTCGCGACTTTCATGGTGTTTTCGCTGCTCAAGCTGGTGCCCGGCGACATCGCGGTGACGCTGGCGGGCGACAACGCTTCCGACGTCCGCATCGCCGAGATCAGAAAGATATACGGTCTCGACCGGCCGTTCATGGTGCAGTACGGCTCGTGGCTCGGAAACGCCGTCCAGGGCGACCTCTCGCAATCGCTGCTGACGGGGGAGAAGGTTGCGGTTTCGATCTCCCGGGCCTTTCCCAACACGCTGCTGATCGTAGCTATCGCGCTATTGCTGGCGCTCCTGACCGGAATCCCGATGGGCATCGTGGCGGCGATCAAGCCCAACGGCTGGGTCGACAAGCTGGTCAGCATGGTCGCTTCGCTCGGTGTGGCGATCCCCGGCTTCTGGCTCGCCATGATCCTGGTTGCCGAAATCTCACTGAGACTGAACTGGCTGCCGGCCACGGGAGCGAAATCCTTCGCGGTATCGCCGTGGGAGGCGATCCGGCATGCACTGCTGCCCGGCATAGCCATCGCAGCTTACGGCATGGCGGAGGTGGCGCGGCAGTTGCGCGGCTCGCTGCTGGAGGTGTTGTCGTCGCAATATGTGCGGACGTTGCACGCCAAGGGACTCTCGATGGCCAGAATTCTCTGGCAGCACGGTCTCAAGAACGTCAGCGTCAATCTGTTCACCATCATCAGCCTGCTGGTCAATCGCATGCTGGCGGCGACCGTGGTCATCGAAGCCGTGTTCGCCATTCCCGGCCTGGGAAGTTTGATCGTCCGCGGCGCCATTCAGCGCGATTTCCCGATCGTGCAGGGCGTGGTGTTCACCATGGTGATCGTCGTCATTCTGGTCAACCTGATCGCCGATCTCCTGTGCGCGGCGGTCGACCCAAGGATCGAGCAATGAGCGACCTTGTGCTCCGAGGCCAGCCCCGCCCGGCGACAGTGACGCCCCTGCGCCGCTTCTTCAGCTGGCTGGCCTCGGATCTGCGGGCGGCGCTGGCGATCGTCGTCCTGCTCGGACTCGTCATCGTCGCGGTCGGCGCGCCGTGGATCGCGCCCTATTCGCCGACCGCGCAGGACATCAACAACATGCTGGCGGCACCCGGTCCAGGCCATCTGCTCGGCACCGACGATCTCGGCCGCGACATCTTCAGCCGGCTGATCTACGGCGCGCCGGCCACCGTGTATGCGAGCCTGCTCGCCGTCAGCGTCGCCGTCGCCATCGGGTTGCCGGTTGGATTGGCCGCTGGTTTCTTCGGCGGCTGGACCGATGATATCATCAGCCGCGTGATCGATACCTTTCTTTCGTTTCCCGCCATCGTGCTGGCGATCGCGGTGACCGGCGCGCTGGGCATCGGGCTCACCAATGGAATGATCGCTGTCGGCATCGTGATGTTTCCGGCGCTGGCGCGGATCGTACGGGCGCGCACGCTGATCGTGCGCCAGGAACTCTATGTCGATGCGTCGCGCTGCTTCGGCGCGCCGGCCTGGCACATCCTGTGGAAGCACGTGTTGCCGAATTCGCTGCAGCCGGTCATCGTCCAGGTGACCCTGCTGTTGGCCGCCGCACTGCTTGCGGAAGCAAGCCTCAGCTTCCTCGGTCTCGGCATCCAGCCGCCGAACCCGAGCTGGGGCGCCATGCTGGCCCGCGCCTATCAATACATGGAGATCGCCCCGGAGCAGATGTATGCGCCCGGATTGGCCATCCTCGTCATTTCGCTGGCGTTCAACGCGCTGGGCGAGTCCTTGCGCATCGTACTCGATCCCACCATGAAGGATCGCTGAGCTTCAACCGGAAACATTCATGCCCTTCCATAGACTTCTGATCGCCAATCGCGGCGAAATCGCCATTCGTATCGCCCGTGCCGCCGGTGAAACCGGCCTTGCCACCGTCGCCATCTACCCATCGGATGACGCGCTGTCGCTGCACGTCCGGGCCGCCGACGAAGCCCACGAAATTCCGGGGCGGGGCGCGCGCGCCTATCTCGATGTCGAAGCGGTGATCGCGGCTGCGAAGGCTGCGAATTGCGACGCGTTGCACCCCGGCTATGGTTTTCTCAGCGAGAATTCGTTGCTGGCGCGCCGTTGCGCAGAGCAGGGGATCGTTTTCGTCGGGCCTTCCCCCGAAGCGCTCGATTTGTTCGGCGACAAGATCGAGGCCAAGCGGCTCGCCAGGCGCTGCGGCCTGCCCGTGATCGAAGGCACCACCGGCCCGACCACGCTGGAGGAGGCCAAGGCTTTCTTCGCCTCGCTCGGGGCCGGTGCGGCGATCATGATCAAGGCGGTGGCCGGCGGCGGCGGCCGCGGCATGCGGTTCGTCGAGGACGCCGCAAAGCTGGAGGAGGCCTATGCGCGTTGCCAATCCGAGGCGAAGGCCGCCTTCGGAAATTCCAACGTCTATGTCGAGCGCCTGATCCGCAAGGCGCGCCACATCGAGGTGCAGATCATCGGCGATCACTACGGGGCGATAAGCCATTTGTGGGAACGTGAGTGCACGGTCCAGCGGCGGAACCAGAAGCTGATCGAGGTCGCACCGAGCCCCTCGCTGAGCGATGGCTTGCGTACCCGCATCATCGATGCGGCAAAGGCGCTTGCAGCCGCAGCGCATTACGACAATCTCGGCACCTTCGAATTCCTGGTTGATGGCGAGACAACCGTCGGCGATCCGGCGTTCGCCTTCATCGAGGCCAATCCGCGGCTCCAGGTCGAGCATACCGTGACCGAAGAGGTGCTGGGTGTCGATCTCGTGAAGTCGCAGCTCGCGGTCGCCGCCGGCGCTACCCTGGCCTCGCTCGGCCTGGCGCAATCGGCCGTTCCGGCGCCACGCGGCTTTGCCATGCAGCTCCGCATCAACATGGAAGTTATGGACGAGAAGGGTGCGACGAAGCCGACCGGCGGTACGCTGGCGGTGTTCGATCCGCCTTCCGGCCCGGGCGTGCGCGTCGATACTTTTGGGTATGCCGGGTACAAGACCAGTGCAGCCTTCGACTCTTTGCTGGCCAAGGTGATCGTTCATTCGCCGGCCGCAAGCTGGCCCGATGTGGTGCAGAAGGCAGCGCGCGCCTTGCGCGAATTCCGCATAGGAGGTGTCGCCACCAACATCCCGTTCATCCAGGCGGTGCTGGCGCATCCGGATTTCGCCGCCAACCGCATTGCCACCGACTTCATCGATACCCATGTCGCCGCGCTGGTCTCCGCCACAACGGAAATCGCACGGCCGCTGTTCTTCGCTGCCGGGGAAGCGGCTCCATCTCGCAAGGTCGAAGAGCCCGCCGCCGGTCCGGCCGGATCGGTGCCGGTGGCGGCGCCCCTGCAAGGCACCATCGTCGCCATCGAGGTCTCGGAAGGGGATCTGGTGCGCCCGGGGCAGCAGATCGCCATCCTCGAATCGATGAAGATGGAGCACCTGGTCGCGGCTCCGCACGGCGGCAAGGTCACGAAGATTGGCGCCGCAAGCGGCGCGACGCTGATGCACGGCGAGACCATCCTGTTTCTCGAGCCGGCCGAGATCGAGGGCGGCGAGGTTGAAGAAGAAGCCGCCATCGATCTCGATCATATCCGCCCCGATCTTGCCGATCTCATCGCCCGCCACGCGATCACGCTCGACGAGAACCGTCCAGCCGCAGTCGAGCGCCGGCGCAAGACCAATCAGCGCACCGCGCGGGAAAATATCTCGCAACTGGTCGATGAGGGCTCGTTCGTCGAATACGGATCGCTGGCGATCGCCGCCCAGCGCCGCCGGCGCAAGCTCGATGACCTCATCAGGAACACGCCGGCCGATGGCCTGATCGCGGGCGTTGCCACCGTGAACGCGGACAAGTTCGGCGTTCAAGGTGCCCGCTGCATGGTGATCTCCTACGACTATACCGTGCTGGCCGGTACCCAGGGCCACATGAACCACAAGAAGATCGACCGCATGCTCGGCCTGGTCGAGCAATGGCGGATGCCGCTGGTATTCTATGGCGAAGGCGGCGGCGGCCGCCCGGGCGACACCGACCGGCTTGGCATGACCGGCCTCGACGGGCCGTCATTCGTTCAGTTTGCGAAGCTCTCCGGCCTGGTGCCGGTCGTGGGCGTGGTGTCCGGCTATTGTTTCGCCGGCAACGCCGCGATGCTGGGCTGCTGCGACGTCATCATTGCGACGAAAAATGCGTCGATCGGCATGGGCGGCCCGGCGATGATCGAAGGTGGCGGTCTCGGCGTCTACCATCCTGCGGAAGTCGGGCCGGTGTCGTTTCAGGCGCCGAACGGCGTCATCGACATTCTCGTCGAGGACGAGGAGGAAGCCACCAGCGCCGCGCAGAAATACCTGTCTTACTTTCAGGGCTCAGTTGCCTCATGGAAGGCGCCGGATCAGCGCCTGCTGCGGCGCGCCATCCCCGAAAATCGCCTGCGGGTCTATGACATCCGTACGGTCATCGATCTCCTCGCGGATGAAGGATCGGTGCTCGAGATTCGCCGGGATTTCGGCGTCGGCATGATCACCGCCTTCATTCGTATCGAAGGCAAGCCGTTCGGACTGATCGCCAACAACCCGAAGCACCTCGGCGGCGCGATCGATGCGCCGGCAGGGGACAAGGCTGCGCGCTTCATGCAGCTCTGCGATGCCTTCGACATTCCGATCGTGTCGCTGTGCGATACGCCGGGCTTCATGGTGGGACCCGAGGCCGAGAAGACGGCGATCGTGCGCCACGTCGCCCGCATGTTCGTGACCGGGGCCAGTCTGACCGTGCCGCTGTTTGCCGTCGTGCTGCGCAAGGGCTATGGCCTGGGCGCGCAATCCATGATCGGCGGCGGTTTCCACGCCTCCTTCTTCACGGTGGCGTGGCCGACCGGCGAGTTCGGCGGCATGGGCCTGGAGGGCTATGTCCGGCTTGGCTTCCGCAAGGAAATGGAAGCGATCCCTGATCCCGTCGAGCGGGAGAAATACTACCAGGCCAAGGTTGCCGAGCTCTACGCCAACGGCAAGGCGACCTCGATCGCGTCCGTCCTCGAGATCGACGAAGTCATCGATCCCGCCGAGACCCGCCGCTGGATCATGGCCGGCCTCAATTCCGTGCCGAAGCCCGAACCGCGCGGCCACCGCAAGCGGCCCTGCATCGACGCCTGGTAGCATAGCGAGCCTCTTCAGGCTTGCTGTGCCGATGAAGTCTGTCGTGAGGGCAGATTTCCGTCAGGACTGCCAGCATCGCTGCAGACGCGTCCGTTCGCGTGCGATCTCGAAAATTGCGTCGTCGATCTGACATCGGCGGATGGTCATTTCGCGCAGTCAGGGGCGGATGTCGTCATTTCAGATGGAACCAGTATCATCGCGACGTTGCAGAACGTCTCGCTTGCCGCCCTTCATGCCAACGACTTCATGTTTTCGTGATCCGTGGCCCGAAAAGGCTTCGCTGCCGCCTCAAGGGGCGGCAGCTTTTTTCTGGGTGCTGAGATTGTTTTGGCTTCACCAGTAGGCCGCCCTGCGGGATTGCGAGGCCATCACCTGATTTGCGTCAGTTGAGCGGACGCCAGTATCAATTTTATACAATACGACGCCATGTGCCAGGGCAATGCCGGCGATGGCGCATATCAGTAAGATTCGATTCAACACGATTCGCTCCTCTGGAATAGCGGAGCCACAGATAGGTTTCGATCGGCTCGTCGTCCTCCCCCATTCGAACGAAATCCGATTACAATATTTTGATCCGCGGGCGAGGTTGACACGGCGGCCGCCTGCCGCCGTGTCAAGCAAGTATCCGGAAGGAGAGGGGTCAGTTCGCCAGCGGCGTGGAGAAGCCTGCAACGAGCTTGACCAGATCGGCCTGGCGGCCGACGCCGGTCTTTTCGAACAACCGGCTGAGGTGGGTCTTGACGGTGGTGGCTGCAACGCCGAAAGACGCGGCCACCTCGGGAACGCCGCCGATGTCGACGATGGCAAGCAGGACGCGCAGCTCGGTAGGCGTCAGCTTGTACATCTCGCCGATGACCTCGGCAGGCGAGGACTCGAGAGCGGCCTTTCGGACGAACAATGCGGCGACCGCATTGTAGGCAAGGCTGGCGCCGCGCCGCGCACCGGAGGTCAGCGGCAACACATGGGCGATGTAGCGTTCGCCATTATGCGCGGTCAACGGCAGCGCTGTCCCCTTGACGCCGAGAACGGTGTCACCCGCGCTCGCGGCGACGAGGATATCGCGCAAGGCTGCGTTGGTCGCCGCGTCGCCGGCGACAAGCTGTCCGCAGGCGGTTTTGCGGAGGAAATCGGTGGCCTCAAGAAGGGCGCCGCCGGCGGAGTTGGCATGGACAATGCGGCCGCTGGCGTCGACCAGGACCATGCCGGCACTCAGCCCATCGAAGATATCCGTAAAGCATATCGCCTCGGCTTCCTTGTGATGGATGGTCTTGCCGATCAGCAGCGCACGACGCACGTGGGGAATGACGAGCGCCATGCGATGGCGCATTTGGTCATCGACCAAGCCGCTCGTCTCCTGCCGCGCAACGCTGAGGAACGTGCAGCTCGTCGCCGACTTATCGATCACCGCGCTCGCAATGTCGCCCCAGCCATGCGGCCGCGCCCACTCGCGATAGAAGCGGCCGCGGCGAAATTCATCATAGGGCACGAGATCTTCCGCGCTTACGATCTGATCGATGCCGGCGGACATCGGATCCGCCGTCGAATCGAGCTTCGGATAGCTCTCCGAATAGGCCTGCAGGGTCTCGGGATCATTCCCGATGTAACAGTAGAGATTCTCGGAATCGTTCAGGGCATGTTTCGATAGGAGGCTGCCCGAATGGCCACCGGTAAAGCCGGCAATTCTGTCGAGAACATCGGTTCGTAGGTCGGGGTCGAATACGGCGTCATAGATATCGCCGATCAGTGCGGAAAGCTGCTTTCTATCATCCATTATTAGTTGTCCCAGGGAAAATGACGTGGAAGGAAATAACGGTCGCGTCCCGTCGCCGAGACATTACGATTCAGTGGCATTTCCGTGGCAGGTCAAGCCGGGCACGTCATTGCGTGGCGCAAAACGGCTAGGCGACGCTTCAAATTAACGTGTCGGTGTGGGAGCTGGATTCTCCAGACGCGACGGCATCCTCCAATCGGAGGAGGCGGAGATCCGTTCAAGAAATCGTAATCGCTTGTCGTCTGACCGAATGACGACCGGGAGCCGGCTGGACTCTATGTTCGAGGGATACGCAACATAGCAAGCGAGGCAGGCCGATGCACGCATACAGCAACGAAGCTACGCGGTCATCCGAGCCGATGGTGGTCGCAACGCGACGGAGCGGGCGGAAGCGGCGAATCCTTTCCCGGCTGCGCAGTTTCGGACGCTTCGCTGGATCACGCATGAGCGGGATATGGACAGGTCTGATCAGGGCGCTTCATGACTCGCGACGCCGGTCGGCGGTGGGCATAATGGCGCAGTACCGGCATCTCATCCAGGACGATAGTTGTGCCGATTGCAAGGGGCCTCAGACCCGGTCGTCCGATTTTGCAGAGCGATAACGCGATGCCGTGGCGACCTTGTTTCGTGCTGGCGGCCCTGATGGTCATCTTCGCATTCGCGCATATACTGACGCTGCAAAGACTAAATGCAATGCAGAATGAGAACCCGACTGCGGTCGGCAGGCTGGCTGACTAAATCCCGCCGGGTGCACACCGCCCGCTGCGCCCGGAATCCTGCCTAGAGGGGCAATCCGACGCTGTGCAGCGCATCGAAAACCCGGTCGCAATAGGATTGCGGCAGCGGTGGCAGACCTTGTTGCACGTCAGTGATGGTCAGCTCCGGGTAGTCCTCCCGCAGCGCAGTTACGCTGCGGCGGGCTTCGGATTCATCCCCGATCAGTACATAAGCGGGACACATGGTGCGGTGGATCCAGGTCGCCGACGGATGCTCGGTTAGCGCGCGTTGCTGCCAATGGGCGGCTTCCGAATAGCGCCCGGACTCGAAATGGGCGCAGCCGATCCCAACCATGCTGTTGAAGGCGAGACTGTCATGGGGCGCGAGGTCGAGCGCTATCTTGAACCGCTCGATCCCCGAGTCCGCGTCGCCGTTGTAAACGTCGATCCATCCGCTGCGGCTCCAGGCCCAGGCGGAACCGCCGTCGATCGAGAGCGCCTTGCGGATGATCAGATTCGCGGCATCGAGGTCGTGCAGGAAGGTGAGGGCGTTGCCCAGCACGGCAAGCACGGTGGCGTCCCCGCCAAGACTTTGCGCCTTCCGTGCCAGTTCAGCGCTTCGCGCGCGGTCTTCGGTCGGAGTCGTGGCGAAGTGATAGACCACGCGCTGCCCATATGCCCATGCCGCGAGCGCGGTCGCCAGTGCATGACCGGGGTCGCGTTTCATCGCCCGTTCGAGCAAGTCCAGCGCGTACGCGTTGCCTTCGGCATTGAGCGAAAGAACGAAGGGCATCGCCCGCAGCGCCAGGTCGTGCGGACTCAGATCGGCGTCCGGCTTGCGGCCGGCGCGATCGATTTCCGCCAGGCGCAGGCATGGTTGCATCGCCGCCACGATTTTGGTGGCGAGATGCTCGTCGAGGGTGGTGTCATCTCCTGGCGGGCCATCGGACCGATGCGCGGTCAGGTGACGGCCGGTTTCGGCATCGATTAGCCGGAGGGTCAGGTGTGTTTGTCGATCCGATCCGTTGATCGTGCCCACGAGATGGTAGCGCGCCGCGCCGGGTTGACGGGTAACGATGGCGCCGGCCCGGTTCAGCGCAGTGGTGAGCTCATCGGCGATACTGCGCGCGATGCCGCCGTGTTCCGGGGCGGCGTCGATCGGGCCGAGCGCGACCATGGGCTGGTCGCGGCTGGAGACGAAAGAGGCAGGCATCGCCGAGAGCGCATCGTTGAAGACGGCCTGCCGCTTCAAGGTCTGCGACGGCGTTTCGCCGAACTGGCGGCGATAGTCGACGGAAAACCGCCCGAAATGCGGGAAGCCGCAACGCAGGGCGACATCCATCACCTTGGCGTCGGGCAGGCCCTGCAGCAGTTCGCGGCGCGCGCTCTCGAACCGGACGTCGCGGAGGGCGGCGCGGGGCGTCTTGCCGAGAAACAGCCGGAATTGCCGCTGCAGCGTACGGCTGGACAAGCCCGCCGCCCCGGCCAGTTCGGTCACGCTCCAGTCGCGCCCGGGATTGCCGCGCATGGCATCAAGCGCGCGGCGGACGCCGCGCGGCAGCGGCGCCGAGTTCGAAGTTCCGTGGGCGCATGCATTCATGGAGACACTCCGGCGATATGACTGTGAACACCGATGGCGGTGAAAAATTTCATATTCGGGATAGCCCTGTCGCGAACTGGATAGAGACGGGATGCCTCTTGGACTAGGTCTGCGGAACCGGGATTAGGTTCAGCTCAGGAGCAATTTTAGCGACAAGGGTCTGATCCCGATCTGCGGAACATTGAGCATTGCGGGCAGCGCCGATTGCGGCGAGCCAAAAGCACCAGCATCACCATCAAACTTGAACGGAGAAACAGTCATGGTTGCATCCACGGCAGTGCAGGACACCCAGCCCAGCCCAGTCGATCTGGGGGCTCTCAAAACACGCCAGCAAGGCGCCTGGTCTTCCGGCGATTATGCGGTGGTCGGAACCACGCTTCAGATCGTCGGCGAGGAACTGTGCGAAGCCCTCGATCTTCACGCCGGGCAGAAGGTTCTCGATGTCGCCGCCGGTAACGGCAACGTCACGCTCGCCGCGGCCCGCCGCTGGTGCGACGTGGTATCGACGGACTATGTGCCGAGCCTGCTCGAACGCGGCCGGCTCCGCGCCACGGCCGACGGTTTGTCGATCGAGTTCAAGGAAGCCGACGCGGAGGCGCTGCCTTTTGCCGATGGCAGCTTCGATGCGGTGGTCTCGACCTTCGGCGTCATGTTCACGCCCGACCAGGACAAGGCGGCGGCGGAATTGCTCAGGGTATGCAGGAGCAAGGGCAAGATCGGCCTCGCCAACTGGACGCCCGAAGGCTTCATCGGGCAGCTGTTCAAGACGCTTGGCAAGTACTTGCCACCGCCGGCCGGTGCGAAGTCGCCCGCGTTGTGGGGGACCCGGGCACGGATTGCGGAAATGTTCGGACCTTCAGCCCTCGTCATCGAGGCCGAGCCACGCAACTTCGTGTTCCGCTACCGGTCGCCGGAGCACTTCATGGAGATCTTCAAGAGCTATTACGGCCCGATACTCAAGGCCTTCGCCGCACTCGATGCCGCCGGCCAGCAGGGGCTGCGAAACGACCTGCTCGCGCTGATCGGGCGGATGAACCGCGCCGAGGACGGCACGATGGTCGTTCCGAGCGAATACCTCGAAATCGTGATCGCCAGGCGCTGATCCGGCTTTCTCCTGGCGAGGAAGTTCGCGCAGGCCGGCCGCCGGGCATCCGGCGGCCTTGCCTCGGCGCAATGCCATCCGCAGAGCTTGTCCGTTCTTGAAGGAATTGCTCGGACCATGATCGAAGATTCGCACGGATGCATCGACTACGACGAATCCGGAGAGGGCCGGACCGTCGTGCTGGTGCCGGGATCATGCAACACCGGCGCCGCCTGGCGGCCGGTGATAGCGCAGTGGGAGAACAGCTATCGCTGCGTCACCACGAGCCTGCTTGGATATGGCGGCACGCTGGAACGGCGCAGCGCTGACGACACCGATATTGCCCATGAGGCGGTAGTGCTGGAAGCGGTGATCCGGCGCGTGGGGTGCCCGGTGCACCTCGTCGGCCACTCCTTTGGCGGCCTGACGGCACTCGCCGTCGCGCTTCGGGCGCGTGTGCCACTGTTAAGCCTGACCATCGCCGAGGCGCCGGCGCTGGAGATCCTGCGGCACATGGGGGAATATCGGCACTATCTGGCGTTCCGGAAGATGTCCGAATCCTACTCCAAGGCCCATCAGGCCGGCGAGACGACGGCGATCGAACAGATGATCGATTTCTATGGCGGTGCGGGGACTTTCGCAGCGTGGCCGCAGCGCGTTCGCGATTACGCATCGCAGACCACCGCGGTCAATCTCCTGGACTGGGCCAGCGCCTACGGTTTCGAGCTGACGTCGGGGTTGCTCGCGACCGTCAAAATTCCGACGCTTGTGTTGTGGGGCGAGGCCAGTCACCCCGCCGCCAAGCGCGCGAACCAGCTTTTGGGCCAGTGCATACCGGACGCCGCCGTCGCCACCATCGCAGGCGCGGCGCATTTCATGATTTTGACCCATGCCAGGGAGGTGGCGGGCATGATCGAGCGACACATGGCACGGGCGGAAGGCAGGGTGGCGGCGGCTGCGGCGGTGCCGGCCAACTGAATTTGAGTTCGTCGTCGGCGACAAAGGGGACCCGAACCGTCGGATCCCCCGGATTGCAGATTGGATATTGGCGATTTCGCCGATCGACCGCGGTCGGATGAAGCGACCGCTATTCCGCGACGGGCCTCGCCCGAGCCGCCAAATTCCTTCGGAAAATCCTTCAGCTTCGGCAGGCCGTCCCGCATCGGCAGCACCGTT
Source organism: Bradyrhizobium sediminis (assembly GCF_018736085.1). NCBI lineage: Bacteria > Pseudomonadati > Pseudomonadota > Alphaproteobacteria > Hyphomicrobiales > Nitrobacteraceae > Bradyrhizobium > Bradyrhizobium sediminis. The sequence continues at coordinate 1,864,228 of NZ_CP076134.1, forward strand.
TCGGCATAATTGACGTGAACGCCGGGAGCGAAAGCAAGCGTCGGGATCGTCGCGGCGAATACGTCGACGAGTCCCAATGGCGGGTGATTGGTCATCAGATGCCCGCCGCACTTCGCACAGTATTGGCGCTGGCTGAGCGGGGTCTTCTGGAACGTCGCCACATGTCCGGCTCCCGATGTTATGCGCACGGCTTCCGGCTTCCAGAGGCTGAAGGCATTCACGGGTCCACCGGACCACGAACGGCAGGAACTGCAGTGGCAATAACCCATGGCCTCCGGCGAGCCGGTGACCTCCAGTTTGACAGCGCCGCAGAAGCAGCTTCCAACATGAGCCATGGCTCTTCCTTTCGAGTTGGGATGTTGCCTGTCCACCACCAAGCGGCCGGGGACAACTGGCTCTGCGTTAGCAGGCCGGCTGCCGCGCCGCGTCCGTCGATTGGATGATGGAGCGACATCAATTCGTGATCTCTCGTGATCCATTGCAGTTTGCTTGCGCGTCATCGCAAACATCCTCCGACCGCACGACGCAATGCATCGCGTGCAGCGTTACGGTGTGGCCGAATCTCGCTTCATGCGAGATCATCGATCGAGGAGGTTTCAGTGGGAAATATGGTCGCCATTTCGTCGAGCAAGCTGGCGCTGGCCTGTGCGGATTTCCTGTGGCGGCAGGATGCAGCCCTGCGAAGCCTCGGCCTGGAGCGGTTATCGATCGACGCGGGCCAGGCCACGGTCGCCATGACCGTGCTGCCGGGCATGGTCAACGGCATTGGCATCACGCACGGTGGTACGATTTTCAAACTCGCCGACTCGGCATTTTCACTGGCCAGCAACGCCTACAATGAACGGACGGTCTCCGCGCATTGCAGCATTTCGTTCCTGCGGCCGACCAAGCTCGGCGACCGTCTCGTGGCGAGAGCGACGGAGGTCGTGCGTTCCGGGCGCTCCGGAATCTATGACGTTCGCGTGACTTTCGAAGATGAAGTGGTGGCAGAATTCCGCGCACATTCGCGCGTCATCGGCGGCACCCTGCTGTCGACTGCGCTCTGATCTTCACGGTTTCGATGCACCCGCAATATGCCGGCCCGCGATATAGCCGAAGGTCAGCGCGGGCCCGAGCGTGATGCCGGCGCCGGGATAGTTGCCGCCCATGATACTCGCCATGTCATTGCCGGCGGCATAGAGCCCTTCGACGACGCGGCCATTGCCGTCCAGCGCGCGGGCGCTCGCGTCGGTTCTGATCCCGGCATAGGTGCCGAGATCGCCGATCACCATCCTGATCGCGTAGAAAGGTCCGTTTTCGATCGGGGCGACGCAGGGGTTCGGTCCGTGCAGCGCATCGCCCTGAAAGCGGTTATACGCGCGCGATCCCTTGCCGAAGGCCGTATCCTGTCCGCTCGCCGCCGATGCATTGAACTGCGTCACCGTCGCCTCGAGCCCTCGGGCGTCGATGCCGGCGTTGGCCGCCAGTTCCGCGAGCGTAGCGCCGCGCATGAGGTAGCCGGTGCTGAGGTGGCGGCCGATCGGCATCGGAAACGGCGGCACGCATCCCAGGCCATATTTGCGCAGGGTTTTGTGATCGCAGATGAGGAAGGCGGCGATCTCTTCGCCGGGCTTGGCGGCCTTCATCATGTCCTGGACGAAGTCGTGATAGGAGTTGCCCTCGTTCGCAAAGCGCACGCCGTCGCGCATCACAGCGATCACGCCGGGTTTGGCGCGATCGATGAAATGCGGCATCACGCCGCTGGTGCCATCCTTCCGTTTGGTGACCGATACCGGCACCCATGCCGCGGCATTCGGCAGTGTGTCCTCGACGCGTCCACCGACCGCTTCCGCCATGCGCAGGCCGTCGCCGGTGTTGCCGGTTGGGCCGGGTGAATAATGCTGGGTACCATCGGGCGCATGCGGGAACATCGCCTTGCGCCTGGCAACGTCATGCGGGAAGCCGCCGCAGGCCAGCACCACGCCGCGTCTGGCATGGACGCGGACGAGGCGTCCTTCCCGCTCGACCACGGCGCCGCGCACCGCGCCGTTTTCGACGATCAATTCGCGGACGGGGGATGACAGCCACAGGGGTATGTTGAGGTCGAAGGCGGATTTCGCCAGCCGTCCGGCAAGCGCGTTACCGTTGGTGAGCGTCATGCCGCGGCCGTAGCGCATCACGTCCATGAGATGGCGGGACAGCCGTTTGGCGACATAAACCGCCGATGTCAGCGATTTGGTCGCGCGCATGAAGTGGATGATCTCCTTGCCCGACCCCAGCATCATGCCGAACACGGTCAATTCCGGCAGCGGCGCACCGAGATCCTTGACATGCGGGCCGAGCTCGCGTCCGTCGAACGGCCGCGTCACCATCGAGCGGCCGCCCTGCGTTCCGCCGGGTGCTTCGGCATGATAGTCGGGAAACACCAGCGGCATGTCGAAACGAAGTGCGGTTTGCGAGGTGAAGAAATCGACCGCTTCCGGTCCGGCGGTCAGAAAGGCATCGACCCGCGCCGCGTCGAAGCTGTTGCCGGCTTCATGCCGCAGATAGGTTCGTGCTTCATTCGGGCTCTCCTTGATGCCCCAGGCGTGCGCCAGCGACGTTCCGGGAATCCAGAGCCAGCCGCCGGAGCGCGCGGTGGTGCCGCCGAAATGCGGCTCCTTCTCGACAATGAGGACATTGAGGCCGTTGTGACCCGCCGTGACGGCTGCGGACATGCCGGCGGCGCCGGAGCCGACCACGAGTGCGTCGCATTCATAGGTAGTGTCAGCGCCATCGCGCATGCCGTCCGTCACGCCGCCCCTCCCGGTTTTTCGAAGCAAAGCTGCTTTTGCCTGAAACTGCAATAGCATCACCTATGCTGTGGCGCATGCTGACAGGCTGAAACGAACTGGCTATCAATGAATGCTGGGAGGAAAAAATCGATGCTTGAAAAAGTCGATGTCCTGATCGTCGGTTCCGGCGCATCGGGCGCCGCGGTGGCGTGGAGCCTTGCCGACACCAGGATGCGGATCGTCTGCCTCGAGCAGGGTGATTGGGTGAAGCCGGCGGACTATCCCAGCAACGGAAGGGACTGGGAGGCGCGCTTGTTCAGCGATTTCGCCATCAACCCCAACCGCCGCGCGCGGCCGACCGATTACCCGATCAACGATGCCAATTCGCCGATCAAGGTGGTCAACTTCAACGGCGTCGGCGGCAGCACCATCGTGTACACGGCGCATTTTCCGCGTATGCACCCATCCGATTTCAAGGTGCGCACGCTCGACGGGGTCGCCGACGACTGGCCGATCGATTATGCGACGCTGGAGCCGTACTTCGCCGAGAACGACCGCATGATGGGCGTCTCGGGGCTCGCGGGCGATCCCGCCTATCCGCCAAAGCAGCCGCCGATGCCGCCGCTGCCGCTCGGCAAATCCGGCGCCCGGTTCGGCAAGGCGATGAACCAGCTCGGCTGGCACTGGTGGCCGTCCGACTCGACCATCGCCACCACCGACTACGAGGGCCGCGCGCGCTGCATCAATCTCGGCCACTGTACGCCCGGCTGCGCGCAGGGCGCCAAGGCCTCTACCGATATTACCTATTGGCCGCATGCGATCCGCGCCGGCGTCGAATTACGCACCATGTGCCGGGTTCGCGAAGTCACGGTCGATGAGCACGGCATGGCGTCCGGCGTCATCTATTACGACGCCGAGGGCAAAGAGCAATTCCAGCCCGCCGAAGTCGTCATCCTCGCCTGCAACGGCGTCGGTACGCCGCGGCTGATGCTGAATTCGGTGTCGGCGAAATTCCCCAACGGCATTGCCAATTCCTCAGGGCTGGTCGGCAAGAACCTGATGTTTCACCCCTACGCCCTGACCTACGGCTATGTCGACGAACCGCTCGACGGCAACCACGGCCCGCCGCTCTGCCTGTGGAGCCAGGAATTCTACGAGACCGACCCTGGCCGCGATTTCGTGCGCGGCTATACCTTCCAGTTCGGCCGCGGCGTCGGCGCCATCATGGAGGCGATCGTGAGTTCCGCCGCCGGGCGATTGCCCTGGGGCGACGACCATCACGCCGCCTACCGGAAACTGGTGAATCGCCGAATCGGGCTTTCGGCGATCTGCGAGGACCTGCCCGAGGAGCACAATCGGGTGACGCTCGATCCCGTGCTGAAGGATTCCAGCGGCATCCCCGCGCCGAAGCTCGACTACACCATCAGCGCCAACAGCATGAAGATGATGAACCACGGCATCGCGCGGGCGAAAGAGATTCTCACCGCCGCCGGCGCCAGCAATATTGCCGTCGAGAGTCCGATCCTGAACGGCGGCTGGCATCTGCTCGGTACCGCGCGCATGGGCAGCGACCCGGAGCGTTCGGTCGTGAACGAATGGGGCCGCTGCCACGACGTGAGGAACCTGTTCATCGTCGACGGCAGCATCTGGGTAACATCAGGCGGCGTGAACCCGACCTCGACCATCCAGGCGCTGGCGCTCTATATCGCCGACAGCATCAAGCAGCGCCTCGCCAATTTGTTCGACTGAGAATGAAAGCCATGGCAGCCGATAACCTTAGCGCCGAACAAGTCCGCGACCTTCGCGCGCTGGCCGGCACGATTATCCCGCCGAGCGCGGTCTACGACGTGCCGGGAGCCGACGACGAGAAGATCTTCAAGGACATCTTGAGGAGCCTCGAGCGCGACCGCGACGATGTCCGTCGCGCGCTGGCGCAGCTCGCTACGCTTGCAGGGAGCGCCTTTGTGGAGCTCGGACCGGAGCGCCGTGCCGAAGTGGCTAACGCGTTTCGTGAAACCGGCGGCGCACCGCTGGCCGCCCTGGTTCGCGTGGTGCTGCTTTGCTATTACCGCGATGACCGCGTGATGCAATCTCTCGGCCTGGAACCGCGCCCGCCCTTTCCCAAGGGACATGTCGTCGAGCAGGGCGACTGGTCGCTGCTCGACCCGGTCCGCGCGCGACCGCCAATGTACCGCAGGGTGGATTGATCGGGGACCGGCGTCGATACTTGCAGAGGCCGGACAAAGCGCGCCCACCGCGGGATCCGGCCAACTTATCGAGGCTCTAGCGGACGCCCCGCGCGAACTCAGACCGCGCGGCTGCGGGGCCTGGTCTTCACGCTTTTCGGCAGTTCTGCGGCCGCAGCAACCGGCTGCCGCTTGCCTGGTCCGGGATGGACATGGACGCCCTTGGCCGTGACGGGCTCGCCGCATTCCGAGCAGACTAGCACCGGATCGAACATCTTGCCGCAGCTCTTGTGCTCATGGAGCAGGGGCCTGCCGCGCTCGTCGACCATGTGGGTATCGCCCCAATGCACGATCGCCATGATGATCGGGTAAAGGTCGAGGCCCTTCTGGGTCAGGATGTATTCATGCCGTTTCGGCGATTCCTGGTACGGAATCCGGCGCAGGACGCCGAGGCGAACCAGTTTCTTCAGGCGCTCTGCGAGCAGGTGCCGGGTAATGCCCAATGCCGACTGGAAGCCCTCGAACCGCCGGGTCCGCAGAAAGCATTCGCGCAGGATCAGCAGGGTCCAGCGATCGCCGATCACCCCGACCGTCCGGGCCAACGAGCATGGCTCCTCTTCGAGTTCATCCCACTTCATCGCATTCTCCGGCCGGTCCCGTCCAAATCGGTTCAATTTTAGATCGTTCTAATTAGGAACTAAGTTTGGAACAACCATCGAATTATGGCGCATAACATACATCATAGCTGGAAAATTGCATCCGGCTTGACAGTTCAATTATAGAACTTTAGTGCTTGATCCTCGCCCGGCGGCCGGATCGCCGCCGCGGGGCAGAGTGAGTGACTCCAGGAGGAGAGTTCGTTGGCAGGTCCCCTGAAGGTTGAATTTCAGTTCGATTTCGGTAGCCCGAATGCCTATCTGGCGGAGAAGGCGTTGCCCGGCATCGAGCGGCGCACCGGGGTGAAGTTCGAATATGTGCCGGTGCTGCTCGGCGGCATCTTCAAGGCCACCAACAACATGTCGCCGTTCGAGTCGCTCCGCGGCATCAAGAACAAGCCCGAATATAATGCGCTGGAGACCCAGCGCTTCATCCGGCGCCACAACATCACGACATTCAGGCCGAACTCCTTTTTCCCGGTCAACACGCTGATGCTGATGAGGGGCGCCGTCGCCGCCCAGTCCGATGGCATGTTCGAACCCTATTTCCGTGCTGCCTACCATCACATGTGGGAGGAGCCGAAGAAAATGGACGACCTCGAGGTTTTCCGGAATGCGTTCATTTCGTCCGGTATCGATATCGACCGGCTGATTGCCCGCGCGCAGCAGGACGAGGTCAAGAAGAGGCTGATCGAAGCGACGAACGATGCCGTTGCCCGCGGCGCCTTCGGTTCGCCGACCTTCTTCGTCGGAAAGGAAATGTTCTTCGGCAAGGACCAGCTTCGCGACGTCGAGGAATCGATTGTCGAGCAGACCAGCCGCAACGACGGCCCGACACCGTCGACGCAGACTGGAAAGTGACAGAATTATACCTGACCGGGAGAATACCCTTGCAGAAGAGAAACGCGACCGTGGCCGTGATCGGCGCCGGTGATTTCATCGGCAGCGAAATCGCCAGGAAGTTTGCCTCTGAGGGCTTCACGGTATTCGCCGGACGCCGCAACGGCGCCAAGCTCGAACCGCTGGTGAAGGAGATCGAGGCGGCGGGCGGCGAGATCCACGCCCGGTCGCTCGATGCGCGCAACGAAGAGGAAGTCGTCTCCTTCCTGGAGGATGCCGACAAGCACGCGCCGCTCGAGGTCTGCATCTTCAACGTCGGCGCCAACGTCAATTTCCGGATTCTCGATACGACCGAGCGCGTGTTCCGCAAGGTCTGGGAAATGGCCTGCTATTCCGGCTTTCTCGCGGGCCGCGAGGCAGCGCGCCTGATGTTGCCCCGGGGTAAGGGCAATATCTTCTTCACCGGCGCGACCGCGAGCCTGCGCGGTGGATCGGGCTATGCCGCCTTCGCCAGCGCCAAGTTCGGCCTGCGCGCCGTCGCTCAGTCGATGGCGCGCGAACTCGGACCAAAGAATATCCATGTCGCCCACCTCATCATCGATTCCGGCGTCGATACCGAATGGGTGCGCCAGCGGCGGCTCGAGGCGCTGGGAACGGGTGCGCTCGATAACCCCGATCTACTGATGCCGCCATCGTCGGTCGCGGAATCCTATTGGCTGCTTTATCGGCAGCCGCGCAGCGCCTGGACATTCGAGCTGGAAATACGCCCCTTCGGCGAGAAGTGGTGAAGGAAGCGTCGTTTTCGGGCTTCGAAGCATGATATAGCCTTGCCAGGCTACTGCCGTAAAGAACCGGAGGAATTCGTGAAGACAGCAATCACTGAAATGTTCGGCATCGAGCATCCCATCATTCAGGGCGGCATGCATTATGTCGGCTTTGCGGAGCTTGCATCCGCTGTCTCGAACGCCGGCGGCCTCGGCATCATCACCGGTCTGACGCAGCGGACGCCCGAATTGCTGGCCAAGGAGATTGCGCGCTGTCACGACATGACGGACAAGCCGTTCGGCGTAAACCTGACATTCCTGCCGGCATTCACCGCGCCGCCCTATCCGGAATACATCGCCGCCATCAGGGAAGGCGGCATCAAGGTTGTCGAAACCGCAGGACGCAGCCCGGAGCAATACATGCCGGCGCTCAAGGCGGCGGGCATCAAGGTCATCCACAAATGCACTTCGGTCCGCCATTCACTGAAAGCCGAGCAGATCGGCTGCGACGCGGTCAGCGTCGACGGCTTCGAATGCGGCGGGCATCCCGGCGAAGACGACATGCCGAACATGATCCTGCTGCCGCGCGCCGCCGAGGAATTGAAGATTCCGTTCGTGGCGTCGGGAGGAATGGCGGATGCGCGCAGCCTGGTGGCGGCGCTGGCGATGGGCGCGGCCGGCATGAACATGGGCACGCGCTTCATTGCGACCAAGGAAGCGCCGGTGCATGACAACGTCAAGAAGGCACTGGTCGCCGCGTCCGAGCTCGACACCCGGCTTGTGATGCGCGCGCTCAGGAATACCGAGCGGGTGCTGAAGAACAAGGCCGTCGACCGCCTGATGGAAATCGAACGCGAGAAGGGCGCCGGCCTGAAGATCGCCGATATCCATGATCAGGTCGCCGGCGCCTATCCCAAGGTCATGATCGACGGCGATTTGGACGCGGGGGCCTGGAGCTGCGGGATGGTGGTCGGATTGATCAAGGACGTGCCGACCGTGAAGGAACTGATCGACCGCATCATGGCGGACGCCGAGCGCATCATCCGCGAGCGTCTGATCGGATTCCTCGACGGCACCGGTCCTGCACAGCCGGCGAAGGTCGCCTGAAGGCAAACCCAGGTCCCTCTCGACCTCATGGTGCGGCTGCGACAAATCAACCCGACGAGGCTGGGCAAGAACTCGGCATTTTCGAGAGTTGATGTACGATTCGTTTTATGACGAATCGTACATTCAAGAGCGGCGAGAGCCGCGAGCAACCCAGTCTCCTTCCTCCCCGGATTGAGGACTATGTGGGGCCGGACAATCCGGTGCGGGCGATTGAGGGCTTTGTTTGCGCGCTCGATCTTGCAAAGCTCGGTTTCCGCCATGCGGATCGCGGCGTGGAGGTAGGGCAGCCGCCCTATGATCCGGCCGATCTTTTGAAGCTGTACCTGTACGGCTACATCAACCAGGTCAGGTCGTCGCGCCGGCTGGAGCGGGAAGCTGGCCGCAATCTGGAACTGATCTGGCTGTTGAAGAGCCTGCGACCGGGGTACCGGACGATCGCGAACTTTCGCAAGGAGAACTGGAAGGCCTTGAAGGCGGCGAACCGCAGTTTCGTGCTGCTGATTCGTGAGCTTGGCCTTGTCGGCGGAACCATTGTTGCGATCGACGGCTCGTTCTTCCACGGCGACGCCAGCAAGGCGAGCATCTTCACACGCAAGCGGCTCGCCGAGCAGATCGCCGGCCTGGATCGAGAGATCGAGGCTTACGGCAAGTCCCTTGAGGACAATGATGCGGCGGAAGCCAAGGAGCCAAGGAAGGATCGAGCGGCCGGTGATGGCGGCGGAGGAGACAGCGGCGATATTGGCACGAAGGTCGCGACGCTGATGGCCAAGCGCTCACGCGCCCAGGCCGACCTTGCTCGGCTGGAAGAGAGCGGCGAGACGCAGCTATCCCTGACCGATCCGGACGCCCGGCTTCTGGTCAAGAACGGTCAGGGCGTCGCAGGCTACAATGTGCAGACCGCCGTCGACGACAAGCACAAGCTCATTATCGCAAGCGAGGTGGTGAACGACAGCAGCGATGTCGGTCAGCTCCACGCGATGGCAAGGACGGCAAAAGACGCCCTCGAAGCCGAGGCTCTGCAGGCGCTGGCCGATGAGGGCTATTACAGCAGTCTCGAACTGAAGGCGTGCGAAGATGACGGCATCGTCGCCTATGTGCCGGTGCCGGAGGGCAACGGGCAACTCGAGAAGAAGGGCCGCTTCAGCCTCAAGAACTTCCGCTATGACGCCACAGCCGATGCCTACACTTGTCCCGCCGGCGAACTGCTGCGTCCGATGGAAGGGCGCTGGAAGAACACCAGTGGCCGGACCGAGATCCGCTATGCGAGCAGCACGAAGACCTGCAGGACGTGCCTGTTAAGGGCACGTTGTCTGAGCCCGAAGGCATCTCGGCGGACCATCGGTCGCTGGGAGCACGAAGATGTTCTCGACCGTCATCGCGCGCGGATGCAAGGCGCAGGCGAGCTGATGCGCCGTCGTTCCGGGATTGTCGAGCATCCCTTCGGCACCATCAAATGCCGTGCGGGCTATCGGCACTTTCTGGTCCGAGGCTTCAACAAGGTCCGCGGCGAATGGAGCCTGATGGCGCTCTGCTACAACTTCACCCGCGTGCTCAATATCCTCGGTTTCGAAGAATTTGTGGCTCAAATCGCAGCAAAGGTGCAGGCGCTCGCTGTTCTCGAATGCGCTCTCGAACCCCTCCTACGCTGCATTCAGCGCGTCATGGTGCCGTTCTGGACCCATATCACGCTACAATTCAAAATCCGCTGGCTCCTACCCACTCCAGCCGCCTGAACCATATTTCTTGCCCAGCCTCGACGGGCAAATTTCCGCTTAACCCGTCGAGGCTGGGCAAGAACTCGGCATTTTCGAGAGTTGATGTACGATTCGTTTTATGACGAATCGTACATTCAAGAGCGGCGAGAGCCGCGAGCAACCCAGTCTCCTTCCTTCCCGGATTGAGGACTATGTGGGGCCGGACAATCCGGTGCGGGCGATTGAGAGCTTTGTTTGCGCGCTCGATCTTGCAAAGCTCGGTTTCCGCCATGCGGATCGCGGCGTGGAGGTAGGGCAGCCGCCCTATGATCCGGCCGATCTTTTGAAGCTGTACCTGTACGGCTACATCAACCAGGTCAGGTCGTCGCGCCGGCTGGAGCGGGAAGCTGGCCGCAATCTGGAACTGATCTGGCTGTTGAAGAGCCTGCGACCGGGGTACCGGACGATCGCGAACTTTCGCAAGGAGAACTGGAAGGCCTTGAAGGCGGCGAACCGCAGTTTCGTGCTGCTGGTTCGTGAGCTTGGCCTTGTCGGCGGAACCATTGTTGCGATCGACGGCTCGTTCTTCCACGGCGACGCCAGCAAGGCGAGCATCTTCACACGCAAGCGGCTTGCCGAGCAGATCGTCGGCCTGGATCGAGAGATCGAGGCTTACGGCAAGTCCCTTGAGGACAATGATGCGGCGGAAGCCAAGGAGCCAAGGAAGGATCGAGCGGCCGGTGATGGCGGCGGAGGAGACAGCGGCGATATTGGCACGAAGGTCGCGACGCTGATGGCCAAGCGCTCACGCGCCCAGGCCGACCTTGCTCGGCTGGAAGAGAGCGGCGAGACGCAGCTATCCCTGACCGATCCGGACGCCCGGCTTCTGGTCAAGAACGGTCAGGGCGTCGCAGGCTACAATGTGCAGACCGCCGTCGACGACAAGCACAAGCTCATTATCGCAAGCGAGGTGGTGAACGACAGCAGCGATGTCGGTCAGCTCCACGCGATGGCAAGGACGGCAAAAGACGCCCTCGAAGCCGAGGCTCTGCAGGCGCTGGCCGATGAGGGCTATTACAGCAGTCTCGAACTGAAGGCGTGCGAAGATGACGGCATCGTCGCCTATGTGCCGGTGCCGGAGGGCAACGGGCAACTCGAGAAGAAGGGCCGCTTCAGCCTCAAGAACTTCCGCTATGACGCCACAGCCGATGCCTACACTTGTCCCGCCGGCGAACTGCTGCGTCCGATGGAAGGGCGCTGGAAGAACACCAGTGGCCGGACCGAGATCCGCTATGCGAGCAGCACGAAGACCTGCAGGACGTGCCTGTTAAGGGCACGTTGTCTGAGCCCGAAGGCATCTCGGCGGACCATCGGTCGCTGGGAGCACGAAGATGTTCTCGACCGTCATCGCGCGCGGATGCAAGGCGCAGGCGAGCTGATGCGCCGTCGTTCCGGGATTGTCGAGCATCCCTTCGGCACCATCAAATGCCGTGCGGGCTATCGGCACTTTCTGGTCCGAGGCTTCAACAAGGTCCGCGGCGAATGGAGCCTGATGGCGCTCTGCTACAACTTCACCCGCGTGCTCAATATCCTCGGTTTCGAAGAATTTGTGGCTCAAATCGCAGCAAAGGTGCAGGCGCTCGCTGTTCTCGAATGCGCTCTCGAACCCCTCCTACGCTGCATTCAGCGCGTCATGGTGCCGTTCTGGACCCATATCACGCTACAATTCAAAATCCGCTGGCTCCTACCCACTCCAGCCGCCTGAACCATATTTCTTGCCCAGCCTCGACGGGCAAATCACAACTATAGCTCCGCGCGTCTCACCCGATGAGAGGGGCGGATCGCGATCGTCACGAACGTGCGGTGGGATGCGGTGGACGCGGGAGTTGCGACTGACGAGCGTGACTCAAGCGGACGGCGAAGCCGTGTGGTCCTGACGCCTCGAGGTTGGCGTTCAAGTTCGCGGGAAGCAAAACTTCCGCGGACGACGGTGACAAGCAAATCCTGATCGCCGGGGAGAGCTCGGAGTAAGCCGTAACCCACTGCGCAGGGAAGGCCGGATTGCCTCCGCTGAACCTGTATGCTCGTGTGCGTTTCTTGATGCACACCGTTGCACACGAGACCGCGGGTGCAGCGCGCACCCGGCTTTCCCTGCGCCCTTGTTCTTATCGAGGGTGACAATCGACGCAAAGCTCGGGCGCCTCGCGCCGCGAGAATGCGGACGCATATCTGCTGTTTTGAAATTCGAAACAAATTCCCACATCGTCATTGCGAGGAGCGTAAGCGACGAAGCAATCCAGCTCGGTTTCAGCGAAGCTGGATTGCTTCGCTTCGCTCGCAATGACATTGATAGGCCCGAAGTCCCGTAGCCCGGATGGAGCTCTTGCGAAATCCGGGGCCACAGTCATCGCTGCGGGCCCGCGCCGGCCTTGGGATCGGTGACGATGGTCTGTTTCAGCACCTCGAACACCGACGCGGTGTCCTGATCGCCGAGGCCCATGGCCATCGCCTGCACATAGACCGGCTGCGTCAGCGTAAACAGCGGGGTCGCACAGCCGACGTCATCGGCGAATCCGGCGATGATGGCCATGTCTTTTTGCCAGGTAGAGACCTTCATGGTCGCGGGTTCATAGACACCCTCGACCATCATCGGCGCGCGCATCTGGAACATTCGCGAGCCGCCGGCGCCGGGGCCGATCATGTCGACCACCTTCTTCGGATCGAGTCCGGCGCGCTGTGCCAGGACCATCGCCTCGGCGGCGGCGACATTGTGAATGGCGACCAGGTGATTGGCGATGAACTTCATTCGGCTGCCATTGCCGTAGGCGCCGAGATCGGCGCTTTGTTTGGCAAAATCGGCGAACAGATCGGAACACTGGGCAATGGCAGCGCTGTCGCCGCTGGCGTAGACCACAAGGTCGCGATTTCTGGCTTGCGCGCCGGTTCCGCTCAGCGGGCAATCCAGTGCGATGTGGCCAGCATGGTTCAGGATGGCTTCGAAACGAAGCTTGTCGGTGATGCTGAGTGTGGAGAGCTCGACCACGATCCGCGGCGGCGCACCGGTATTGGCGATGGTAGTTGCTACATCCTCGACCGCCTCGGGACTGGAAAGGCTGGTCATGATGATTGGGGCGTCGCGCGCGACCTGTCCGGCGTTATCGGCGATAATGATGTTGTCGCGCGCGAGTTCGGCGCATCGTGCGGCGTCGATGTCAAAGCCGACGACGCGCCACCCGCGCTCGACCAGATTGCGGGCGATCGCGCCTCCCATGATACCAAGCCCAACGATCCCAACGGTCTTGTCCATGCGAGTACGCTCCTTGCCAGCCGAATTTGCGAGCGGCGCCGGCCGCGCCTTGAATAATTAGTGATCAGGCGATAAACAATCATCGGATAGTTTCGACCGGTCAAGTACGGTTCGTAAGTGGCTTGCTGCATATCTCGACCGATCGTGTCCCAAGGCCGCAACGACCGGCGAGATTGCAGGGAAACGCTGAAATGGGAGGTGTTGGCGACATGCCAGATGCAAGTCCGCCCGCGGACGACCCCGCCTACGCCGCCATGATCGACCGCGCCAGAGCGCTCGTTCCGCGCTTGCGTGAACGCGCGTCCAGAACCGAAGAATTGCGGCGTTTGCCGCCGGAGACCGAGCGCGACCTGCATGATGCCGGCTTGTTCAGGATCATGCAGCCGAAGCGGGTAGGCGGTTCCGAGCTGGACTATGTCGCGCTGGTGGATTGCTCCGATGTGCTCGCGCAAGGCGATGCGTCGGTGGCCTGGAATTTCGCCAATCTCGCGAGCCACCACTGGATGCTGGGCATGTTCGATCGGCGCGCTCAGGACCTGATCTGGAGTAGCAACGCCGACACCCTGATCGCATCTTCCTTCATTTTTCCCTCCGGCCGGGCCAGGAAAGTCGACGGCGGATATCTGCTGCAGGGGCACTGGCCGTTCTCGTCGGGAGTGGGGTCGAGCGAATGGAATATGCTCGGCGGCGTCGTTGCCTCGGACGATGAAGCCGATGGTATCGAATACCGGATATTCCTGCTTCATAAGAAAGACTACAAGGTCACCGACACCTGGAATGCGAGCGGATTGAGGGGAACGGGATCGAACGATGTCGAGGTCGCCGAAATCTTCGTCGCGGAACCGATGACGGTTGCGGTGGGCGATCTCGCAGGCGGTTCGACCCCTGGCAGCGCTGCCAATCCAAATCCACTCTATGCGCTTCCGGTCTTCTCGTTATTCCCCTATGTGCTTTCCGGCGCGGGCTTGGGTAACGCACAGGCCTGCCTGGACGACTATATCGACATCACCCGCCATCGCGCATCGACCTATAATCGCGCCAAGCTCGGTGACTTCCAGAGCACGCAGATCAAGATTGCCGAGGCGTCGGCGAAGATCGACGCTGCCCGCCTGATCATGCGCTCGCGATGCCTGGAGGCGATGGCCGATGCAAGGTCCGGCCATGTTCCGGATATGGCTGAAAAGACCAGATTGCGGCGTGACGGCGCCTATTCCGTCAATCTATGTACCGAAGCGGTCTCGCTGTTGTCCTCGGCAAGCGGTGCGCGCGGCTTGTTCACGACAGGCGCCTTGCAGCGGCAGTTCCGCGACGCCCACGCCATCAATTCGCACCTTGCGTTCAATTTCGACGCGGCCGGCACCAACTTCGGCCGCGTGGCCCTTGGCCTGCCGTCCGAAAACCTGACGCTCTGAGGCCAGCGCATGACCGACGCGCCCAAGCACCCGATCAATCCGGACCCGGCCAATGAGTTGGCCAGCGACAGTTCGTTGATCGACCCCCGGGACTTTCGCAACGCGCTGGGCACCTACGCCACCGGCGTCACCATCATCACGGCGGTCGCCGCCGACGGAAAACCTTATGGGCTGACCTGCAATTCGTTCGCCTCGGTATCGCTGAACCCGCCGCTGGTGCTGTGGAGTCTGGGGATGTTTTCGCAGGGCCTGAGCATCTTCCAGAACGCCAGCCATTTCGCGGTCAATGTTCTCGGCGCATCGCAGCAGGCGCTTGCCAACAAATTCGCCAAGTCCTCGGAAGACAAGTTCGCCGGGGTCGAATGGACGCCGGGCCTCGGCAATGCGCCGATTCTCGCCGATAGTGTTGCGAATTTTCAATGCCGCGCAGCCAACCGATACTATGGCGGCGACCACGTGATCTTCCTGGGCGCCGTCGAGGCTTATGCCTACAACCGGCAAGAGCCGCTGTTGTTCGCCCGCGGCAGCTATGGCCGGTTTCTCAAGCCCGACGCCCCGCCATGAGCACGAAAGCGTCACCCAAGCGTGCACGCGTCAAGCAGAAGCGGCTGTCGCCGGACGACCGCCGCCGGGAGTTCGTGGCCAAGGCCACCGAGTTCTTCTCGGAGGAGGGATTTGACGGCGGGACACGCGATCTGGCGCGGCGGCTCGGCGTGACGCAGCCACTGCTGTACCGCTACTTTCCAAGTAAAGACGACCTGATCAAGGAAGTCTACCGCACCGTCTACCTCGAGCCGTTCGATCCCGGCTGGGAGAAGCTGCTGACCGATCGCTCCCGGCCGATCCGCGACCGGCTACAGGAATTCTACAACGCCTACACCGATGTAATCTTCACCCGCAAATGGCTTCGCATCTATTTCTACGCGGGCCTGAAGGGGCTCGACATCAACCGATGGTACATCGGCGTGGTGGAGGACAAGATTCTGTCACGCATTGTCAATGAATGCCGTCATGAAGCGGGGCTTCCGGAGCAGAGTAAGCCGACCGCTTCCGAGCTGGAGATGGCGTGGGTGCTGCAAAGCGGAATCTTCTACTACGGGGTTCGCAAATACATCTTCGAGTCTCCGGTGCTGGAAGACAAGAGCCAGGTGATCAGCGGCGCGCTGGACGTTTTTCTGACCGGCTTTGCGCGGTTTTTTGCGTCAGCCGGTGGATCCATACGCGCAACGGAGAAGACGGTCGGAAGAGCTGCCTTGGCATGACCTCTTCGACCCCGTCCGGTCCGGATCAGGATTTCGACATTTCGGCCCGGTACCAGTCGCCGATCTCGCTTGCGGTCATCAGCGCGACGCCGTCATGGCCGATGACGTAATCGAGCAGCGCTTCGAGATATTTGATCCGATGCGGGACACCGGTGATGTAGGGGTGGATCGAGATCGCCATGACCCGCGCATTGGTGGCGCCCTCGAGATACAACCGGTCGAACTGGTCGGTGCAGCGCTGCAGAAATTGCTCGGAAGACAGATGCTGCAGCGCGTGAATGACGATGTCGTTGGTTTCGACCGAATACGGAATGGTCGTGATGGTGCCATGAGACGTCGCGATATCCTGCGGAAGATCGTCGATCACCCAGTCCGCGACATATTCGATGCCGTTGAGGCGCAGCAGATCGAGGGTTTCGTCGGTCTCCGTCAGGCCCGGACTTTCCCACGATCGCGGCGGTTTGCCGGTGAATTTTGCGATGGTCTCGACCGCCCGTTTGATCGCATCGGCCTGGTTGTCCAGTTTGTGCATCGGACCCTGAACGAAGCCATGACCCATGAATTCAAAGCCAGCCTCGAGTGCCGCTGACGCGACGCGGGGGTACGCGCGACAGACGTTGGCGTTCAGCGCCAGCGTTACCGGAATGTGGCGGTCCGTCAGCGCCTTGAACTGGCGCCAGAAGCCGGCGCGCATGCCGTATTCGTGCCAGGACCAGTTCGGCACATCCGGTAGCAATGGCTGTCCCATCGGCGGGCTCAGCACGGTTCGCGGCATCGCGTTCTCGATCCGCCATTCCTCGACGTTGAGGATGACCCATACCGCGAGCTTCTTACCATCAGGCAGCCGGAGTTTCGGCCGGTCGACTTGCGCCTGATAGGGGATGCGATCGGTCAGAGCCACGGCGCGCCCTCCTCAATTACGGATTATTCCGCGGCCTTGGATCGGCTCGTAGTGCCGGCATTGATGCGCGGCATCACCTTCTCGGCCATCAGGATCATGGATCGGCGTCCAAGCTCGCGGTCCTTCCAGTCCTTGCCGGCATAGAGCAGCGTGCCGAATTGGCCGACTTCGTCCTGGAAGGCCAGCAGTTGATCCGCGACGCTATCAGGCGTTCCGTAAATGATCAGCCTGTCGCAGATCGTCTCGAGCGTCACTTCATCGTCGGGCTGGTCGCGGCGCGTCTTGAACAGCTCGATGCGGCCGTTCTTCTTCAGTTTGGTGAACAGCGAACGGTAATAATAGACGTAGGGCCCATTCGGATCGGTCGCATAGGCCTTGGCGGTGGCGGCATCCTCGGCGACAAAGACGCTCTTTGCGACGCGCCAGTTTGCCGGCTCGGCCGCGCGGCCACCGCGTTCGCAGCCCTCGGCGTATTTCGGCCAGTGGCTCTTCACCCAGGCCGGCATCAGGAAGTTGGCCGAGATCGGATCCCAGCCGCGGGCGGCGGCCTCGGTGACGCCCTTCGAGAACGGCGCAACGGCGGTCACGACGATGGGCGGATGCGGCCGCTGCAGGGGGCGGGCGATGATTCCCTGGCCGATGTCCCTGATCAGGGTCTTTCGCGTCGTGATGTTCCAGTATCTTCCCTGAAGATCGTATGGCGCTTCGCCGGCCCAGATCTCCAGCACCTGATTGATCGATTCAAGAAACATCGCGTTGCGATCGGCGTCCAGATTGCCGAATAACTCCGCATCCGACAGCAGGCCGCCGGGGCTGATTCCGAAGATCAGCCGGCCGTCGAGCATGTGGTCGAGCATCGCCATGGTGGCGGCGACGGTGCCGGGATGGGTGTTCGGCATGTTGATCGTGCCGGTGCCGAGCCTGATCTTTTTGGTCGCGGCTGCGATCCAGGCAATGAACGCGATGCAGGAAGTGATGTTCTCGGCCCGATCGGTGACGTGTTCGCCGACATAGGCTTCGGTAAACCCCAGTTCGTCGGCGAGCAAAAAGGCCTCGCGGTCTTCCTGCAGGGACAGCCGCCAGTCCTTGTCGAGAGGATGAATCGGCATTGTGAAGAATCCCAGATTCACTGCCTCTCCTTCCTGGCTTCCCCGGGTTCGACGCGAACCGGGGCGATTTGTCGTTGCTACCATTATGACAAGTCCGAAAGTCGAGTCATCAGAAATAATCGCTCGATAAACAAACTTGACCTTTAGAGGTCGCCGCCGTCTAATCCAAAGAAAATCCGCCAAACGGCCCCGGGGGAGGTCACGCCAGATGAAAGCTGCGGCTTTCGCTTACGCACGCGCAACCAGCGTCGTGAACGCGCTGGATTTGCTTGAAGCGCATGGGGGCAGGGCAAAGGTGCTGTCGGGCGGCCAGAGCCTGATGCCCGCGATGAATCTGCGACTGATCTCGCCCGAATTTGTCGTCGATATCGGCGAGATTGCTGAACTGCGCGGTATTGCCGTGACCGGAGATAGTGTCAGGATAGGCGCGCTGACCCGCCATGTCGAACTTCAGAGTTCGCCGGTAATTGCCGCGCACACGCCGCTGTTGACTGAAGCGATCGCGCATGTTGCGCATCCCGCAATCCGCAACCGCGGCACCATCGGCGGCAGCCTCGCCCATGCCGATCCCGCATCGGAACTGCCGGCCTGCATGGTAGCGTTGAATGCGACGATTATCATCCGCGGCAAGGCGGGCGAGCGGCGCGTGGAGGCGAAGGATTTCTTCACGGGCATTTATGAGACGGTTCTATCTCCGCAGGAATTATTGGTCGCCGTTGAACTGCCGACTGGGCGAAGAAAATCGGCGCATTTCTTCCACGAATTCGCCCGGCGGCATGGCGACTACGCCATCGCCGGCCTTGCGGCGCAGGCGGTCGTGGAAGGCGATCTCTTCGCCGATCTCCGGCTTGCCTTCTTCGCCGTCGGCGATCGGCCTGTACTGGCCAAGGTCGCGACCAAGCTGACCAACATGGCTATCACGCCCGCGGATTTGTCGGCGGCTCTGTCGGTCCTCAGCCAGGAGCTCGACCCCCAGTCTGACCAGCAGGCATCCGCCTCCATGCGGCGGCATCTCGCAAGGGTGTTGCTGGCACGATGCGTCGGCACGCTGCTTGGCCGTCCCGATCTTGGCGCCGGGGGATCTGCGTGACCGCTCCCGTATCGATCTCGCTCGATGTCAACGGCGAGCGCGTCGATGCGCTGGTTCTGCCGCGCCTCAATCTGGCGGATTTTCTGCGAGAACAGCTGCAATTGACGGGGACCCATGTAGGCTGCGAACATGGAGTCTGCGGCGCCTGCACCGTGCGGGTAAACGGCGAGATCGTTCGTTCCTGCCTGATGTTGGCGGTGCAAGCGCACGGCACAGCGGTCGAGACCATCGAAGGGTTGTCCGACAGCGGCGAAGTCGCCGACCTGCAGGCCGCCTTTCGCGATCGCAACGCCCTACAGTGCGGATTTTGCACCCCGGGCATGCTGATGGCGGCGCAGGATCTGCTGAAGCAGGAGGCTAGGCCGGACCGCGATCGGATCCGTGAGCATCTTTCCGGTAATTACTGCCGCTGTACCGGCTACCAGGCCATTATCGATGCGGTCGAGACCACGGCGCGGGTGCGTGGAGGACGCAGGGTATGACGATCGCCTCGGCTAATCCCGAAATCCTCTCCGAGCTCGACCGGCCGAATTCCTATATCGGCAAGACAATGCCGCGGCCGAATCTCGAGCGGCTGATGCAGGGGCGTGGGCTCTATGTGAGCGACATGGAGGCGCCGCGCATGGGGCAGGTGGTGTTCCTGCGTTCGCCCCATGCCCATGCGAAGATCATCGGTATTGATGCCGCCGCAGCCAGGCGCGTGCCCGGCGTCATCGCCGTGGTGACGGGTAAGGAGCTTGCTGAAGTCATCACGCCGTGGGTAGGCGTGCTCTCGCATCTGAAGGGTCTCAAGTCCGCTCCGCAGCACGCCATCGCCATCGATCGCGTCTGCTGGCAGGGCGAAGCCGTCGCCGCCATCGTGGCGACCAGCCGCGCCGTGGCTGAAGACGCCGCGGAGGTCGTCAGGGTTGAATACGAGGAACTGGAGGCGGTGACGGACATGCGCACCGCGCTCGATCCGGCAACCCCGGTGATTCATCCCGCGTTGGGCGACAACCTCGCCTTCGAGCGCAACCATGATGCGGGCGAGGTCGATGCGGCGTTCGCCGGCTCCGACGAGGTGATGGAAGCCGATTTCATCTTTGGACGGCACACCGGCGTGACGCTGGAGCCGCGTTCGGTCGTGGCCGACTGGAACGCCGCTGAGGAGCGGCTGACGATCTACCAGGGCACGCAGGCGCCGCACATGGTGCAGAATATTGCGGCGCTGCACCTTGGACTACAGGAGCAGCAGGTCCGCGTGGTCTGCAAGGACGTCGGCGGTTCCTTCGGCATCAAGGTCCACATCTACGCCGACGAAATGGCCACCTATGCGCTGTCGAAGCTGTTGCGCCGTCCGGTCAAGTTCGTGGCCGACCGGGTCGAAAGCTTCAACACCGATATTCACGCCCGCGACCATCGTTGCAAGGGACGGATCGGCGTCAAACGCGACGGGACCATCACGGCATTCGAGATCGACGATCTCACCGGCATCGGGCCCTATTCGATGTATCCGCGCACCAGCGCCATTGAGGCCAATCAGGTCGTCAATCTCGTCGGCGGCCCCTATGTGACGAAGAATTATCGCGCCCGCGCCCGCGTCGTGTTCCAGAACAAGAATGTCATGTGCCAGTATCGCGCGGTCGGTCATCCGATCGCCTGCTCGGTGACGGAAGGCCTGGTCGATCTCGCGGCGGCGAAGATCGGGATGGATCCGGTCGAGATCCGCCGCCGCAATCTCATTGCCGATGACGGTTATCCCTGCGCTTCGCCGTCGGGCCTGCGGTTTGAGCTACTGTCACATCACGCCGCCATGAACAAGCTGATGGCGATGATGGATTATGATGCGCTACGCGCCGAGCAGGCGGCGTTGCGGGCCAAGAAGGTCCATCGCGGCATCGGCATCGCCAGTTTCATCGAAGTCACCAATCCCAGCGCGGCGTTCTACGGTGTCGGCGGCGCTCGCATCTCGTCGCAGGACGGCGTAGCGGTGCGGCTGGACGCCCAGGGGTCGGTGATCTGCCAGACCAGCATCACCGAACAGGGGCAGGGCTCGGAATCCCTCACCGCCCAAATCGTCGGCAGCGTGCTCGGCGTCTCGATGGAGCGGGTACGGGTCATATCAGGCGATACCGACAACACGCCCTATGGCGGCGGCACCTGGGCATCGCGCGGCGCCGGCATCGGCGGCGAGGCCGCGCTGCAGGCGGCGAAGATCTTGCGCAGGAACATCCTGAATGTTGCAGCTGCCGTCCTGCAATCCTCGCCGGCCGAACTCGACATCGCCGGCAATGCGATCGTGAACGCCAGCGACGGTGCGCCGCGCATGGAGCTGCGCGAGCTCGCACGGATCATCTATTTTCGTCCCGATACGCTGCCACCGGGCATTCGGCCCGAACTGATGGCGACGCGCCACTTCGTGCCGCGCGAATATCCGTTTGCCTTCACCAATGGGGTTCAGGCCTCCTGGCTGGAAGTCGACACCGACACCGGTTTCGTCAAGCTGCTCCGGCATTGGGTGGTCGAGGATTGCGGCACCCTCATCAATCCGCAGCTGGTCGACGAACAGATTCGGGGTGGCGTGGTGCAAGGCCTCGGTGCTGCACTGTTCGAGAAGTGCATCTACGATGAACGCGGCCAGCTGACCAACGCGAACATGGCCGATTACCTGGTTCCGATGTCCGGCGAGATGCCCGACATCGATGTCGGCCACGTGGTGTCGCCGACCTCGGAGACGGAGTTGGGTGCAAAGGGCGCGGGGGAGGCCGGTACGGCGGGAGCTGCCGCGGCGGTGGCGAATGCAGTGAACGACGCGCTCAGGCCGTTCGGCGCCGTTATCACCGAGATTCCCTTGACGCCGCAGGTGATCCTGACCGCGCTGGGACGAATTTGAACGAGGACGAGCCGGGAAAACCGCATATGGTGCAGCCAACAATATGAAACGCAGAGGAGGAAGCGCGCGGGCCAGCTCGCGGTCGCCCAATATTCAACGATCCGGCGGGTGCTTGTCCGCTTCGGGTCAAAAGCGGACATGATCCTTTTTCATTGTGATGTCCGCTGTGTTCATCCAATATACCACCAAAACAAGAGACATATGGGGAGGATCAAATGAAACGCAGGACACTTCTCGGCGGAACGATCGCGGTCGTCATGCTTGGGCTGACCTCGGGCGCAGTCGCACAGCAGCCGCCGATCAAGATCGGCATGAGCATGCCGCAAACCGGCGGTCTCGCCGGCGGCGGCAAGGCTTCGTTGCTCGGCATCGAGATCTGGCGGGACGACGTCAACGCCAAGGGAGGCCTGCTCGGCCGCAAGGTCGAACTTGTGGTCTATGACGACAAGTCGAGCGCTTCGGAGACCCCGGCAATCTATTCGAAGCTGATCGATGTCGATAAGGTCGATCTCCTGTTTGCGCCCTATGCGACCGTGCCGACGGCACCGATCATGCCGATGGTCAAGCAGCGCGGTCTCCTGCTGATCGGCAACTTCTCTTTCCAGGTGAACAGCAAGGTCGGCCACGACATGTGGTTCAACAATGCGCCGTGGGGACCGCCAGATAGCTGGGCGGCTTCGTTCCTCGATCTCGGCCAGAAGGCCGGCGGCAAGACCATTGCGCTGCTCGCGGCGGACCAGGAATTCGCCCAGAATCTGGCAAAGACCGCAAGGGAGGTCGCGACCAAGCGCAACATGCAGGTCGTGTTCGACCAGGCCTATCCGCCCAACACGGTGGAATTCTCCAGCATCATCCGTGCGCTCAAGGCCGCCAAACCGGACATCGTCTATGTCGCGTCCTATCCGCCGGACTCGGCCGGGATCTTGCGCGCCGTGAACGAGATCGGGATTGGCGACAACGTCAAGATTTTCGGCGGCGGCATGGTCGGCCTGCAATTCGGCGCCGTCATGGAAAATCTGGGCTCGTTGCTCAATGGCGTCGTCAACTACAACTCATGGCTCCCGGAAAAGAGCATGTATTTCGACGGGACCAAGACGTTCTTCGAGACTTATGCGAAGCGCGCCGTGGCAGCCAAGGTCGATCCGCTCGGCTACTATCTTGCGCCGTTCGGCTATGCCAGCGGTCAACTGGTCGAGCAGGCCATCAAGGCGGTGGGGTCACTCGACCAGAAGGCCATCGCAAAATATCTGCGCGAGAACGAGCACAAGACCATCGTCGGCCCGATCGCATTTTCGGCGGACGGCGAGCGCAAGGAAACCGCGGTGCTGCAGGCCCAGTTCCGCGGCGTCGTGGACAAGAACATCGAGCAGTTCCGCACTTCGGGCAAGCAGGTGATCCTGTTCCCGGAGAAACTGAAATCGGGCGATCTCATCAGTCCCTTTGAGGCTGCCCGGAAGTAAACCTCGCGGCGTTTTTTCCGAACCATGGTGCGCTGCCAGGGGGCAGCGCGCCTGCGTCTTCGACAACTGGGATGGGATAAACGGCGTGCGCGAACCGGGGCAGCGGCGGCTCAAGAGCGGGCCAAGGGGGACGTTACGTGTTTTCATTTGAACTGCTGCTCGATGCGGTGGTGATCGGGGTGCTGCTCGGCTGCTTCTATGCGGCGGTCAGTCTTGGATTATCCGTCTCGTTCGGCCTGCTCGACGTTCCCCACGTCGCGCATCCGGCCTTCCTGGTGCTGGCGTCCTACGCGGTATTCTTCCTCAACGAGCATTACGGAGTCGATCCGCTGCTGGCAGGGCTGATGATCACGCCGTTTTTCTTCCTGTTCGGTCTCGCCGCCTACCGCCTGTACTACGAAACATTTGAAAAGCGCGGCAGCGACGCCGGCGTGCGCGGCATCGCGTTTTTCTTCGGCATCGCCTTCATCATCGAAGTACTGATCATCCTGCAATTCGGTGTGGACCAGCGCTCGGTCACCGCGACTTATGTCGGCAAGGCCTGGCGGATAGGCGATATGCGGATTCCGTTCCGGCTGGTAGTCGCGTTCGGGGTCGCCGCAGCGCTGACGATCCTGCTGACGCTGTACCTGTCGCGAACGTACATGGGACGCGCGATCCGCGCGGTCGCGCAGGACCAGGAGGCGCTACGGCTGATGGGCGCCAACCCGATCCGGATCAAGCAATGGGCGTTCGGCATCGCAACGGCCGTGCTCGGAATCGCCGGCGCCTTGCTCATTATCGTCGCGCCCGTCGAGCCGACGCTCGACCGCACTTATATCGGGCGGACATTCTGCGTCGTGGTCATGGCCGGGCTCGGCAGCATGAGCGGCACGCTGGTCGCCGCCATCATCCTCGGCGTCGCCGAAACGATCGTCCTGACCCTGTTCGGCGCCTCCTGGGCGCCGGCTATTTCCTTCGCGATGCTGCTCGGCGTTCTTGCCGTCCGGCCGCAGGGCCTGTTCGGCAGGCTGTCATGAAGCGAAACGGCATCTTTTTCTGGGTCGGAGCGGCCCTGTTTCTCGGCGGCGCGCTGCTGATGACTCAGGTCATCGGTAATCAATATCCCTTCTTTGCCGGCTACGTGATCCTGCAGTTCATCGTCCTCGCCGTCGCATGGAGCATCCTCGGCGGCTATGCCGGTTACGTGAATTTCGGCACCAGTGCGTTTTTCGGCATGGGCGTCTACACCGCCGTATTCCTGGTCAAGTCGGTTGGCGCGCCGCTTGCCGTGCAGATCGCGGCCGCAGCCGTCGTCGGTGCCCTGATGGGCTTCGCCCTGGGCCTCCTGACCTTGCGCATGAAGGGCATCTTCTTCTCGATCGCGACCATTGCGCTGACGATCGTCATCGAGACCTCGATAACGAACTGGCGATATGTCGGCGGCGCGGCCGGCATCCAGATGCAGCGGCCGGCGGTGATGGCGCCGTTCGAAAATTATGTGCAGATGCTGTTTTTCGTTCAGGCGCTCCTTGTGGTGCTGGCGGTTGCGATCTCGCGCTACATTCAAAAATCATGGATGGGCCACGGCCTGCAGGCGCTCAAGGACGACGAGCTCGCTGCGGAATGCACGGGGGTGCCGACCCTGCGGCTAAAGCTGCTGGCTTGCGTCATCTCCGGGGCGCTGATGTGCGCGGCCGGCGCCCCCGCCGCGATGTACCTGCAATACGCGGACCCCACGTCCGCGTTCAATCTCAACTACTCCGTCTCGGTGCTTGCGATGTCGCTGATCGGCGGCACCGCGCATTGGGCGGGCCCGGTCGTCGGCGCGATCCTGCTGGGCACGACGCAACAATTGCTGACCGTCACCATCTCGTCGGAAGTGAACGTGCTGGTGCTCGGCGTGATGCTGGTGCTGTTCGTAGTGGCCGCGCCAGAGGGCATCATTGGCCTGATCCGAAAGGTTCGCCGCAATCGCAACGAGGGCGAAGGATGATGCCCCCCGAAACCCAGGCACCCCTGCTGCGGATATCAGCGCTTACCAGACGTTTCGGCGGTTTCACCGCGCTCGACAATGTCAGTGTCGACATTCGTCCGGGAGAGCGCTTCGGCCTTATCGGCCCGAACGGCTCGGGGAAGACGACGCTGATCAACTGTATTTCCGGCGCGTTCCGTACCGAGGCCGGCACAGTGGTGTTCCGTGACGAGGACATTACGCGGTTGCAGCCGCATATGCGCACACGCCGCGGCATTGCGCGCAGCTTCCAGATCCCGCGTCCGTTCAAGAGCATGACGGTTGCCGAAAACCTCATGGTCGCGCTCGACTTCGCGGCGGTCACCGGCGAGATCGTCTCGGCTGCGCAACGGCGCGACACCATGATGTCGATCCTGACGCGGATGGGTCTCGCGTCGAAGGCGAACGTGTCGGCAACGAAGCTGAGCCAGGTGGAATTGCGCAAGATGGAGCTCGCCCGGGCGATGGCGACGCACCCCAAACTCCTGATTTCCGACGAGGCCATGGCCGGCCTTTCCAGCTCGGAAGTCGATGAGGTGCTTGATCTGCTCATGAGCCTTGCGGGGCAGGACATCACCATCATCATGATTGAGCACATCATGCAGGCGGTGATGCGTTTTTCGGACCGCGTGATGTGTCTCGACGCCGGCAGGATCATCGCGATCGGCACGCCGAACGAAGTCATGGCCAACCAGCGCGTGCAGGAGGCCTACCTTGGCACTTAGCCTTGCCATCAAGGACCT
This sequence comes from Bradyrhizobium sediminis, assembly GCF_018736085.1. Lineage (NCBI taxonomy): Bacteria > Pseudomonadati > Pseudomonadota > Alphaproteobacteria > Hyphomicrobiales > Nitrobacteraceae > Bradyrhizobium > Bradyrhizobium sediminis. Next base: position 1,890,377 of record NZ_CP076134.1, read on the forward strand.
CGATGCGGGGTACGGCGCCGTGAAGGCGCTGCGCGGCGTCAGTCTCCGTGTCGAGGCCGGCGAGACCGTCGCCTTGCTCGGCACCAACGGCAACGGCAAGAGCACGCTGATGAAGTGCGTCGCAGGCCTGGTTCGGCCGGAGCGCGGAAGCGTGTTGCTGACGATCGACGGAACGACGCACGATCTGGCCAGGCTGTCGACCGAGGCCATTGTCGATCTCGGCGTCGCGCTGGTTCCCGAGGGACGGCGGCTGTTTCCCAAGCTGACCGTGCTGGAAAATCTGATGCTCGGCGCCTTCCGCAAGGCCGCCCGGCAAAACATCGACCGCAACCTTGCGCTCGCCTTCGAGACATTTCCGGCGCTCAAGGGGCTGCAGGGCCAGCTCGCCGGCACCATGTCAGGCGGGCAGCAGCAGATGCTGGCCATCGCGCGCGCGCTAATGTCGTCGCCGCGCCTGTTGTTGATCGATGAGCCTTCGGTAGGCCTGTCACCGCTCCTGGTCTCGCAGACCATCGCCAAGATCGGCGAGCTCAATCAGCATCTCGGCCTGACGGTGCTCATGGCGGAGCAAAACTTCAACCAAGCGATCCGGATCGCCGATCGCGGTTATATCATTGTCCATGGCGAGATCGTCGTCGCGGCCGATTCGGTGGACGAATTGAGAGGCAACGACATCGTCAAGCGGCTCTATCTAGGCGGCGTCGCATGATTGCCCGCTAGGAGCCGCGGCGGAAAGACGGCCGACGACGAAGCGACGAGTTCCAGTCCGTCCCGGCTTCGCGGGGATTGAGCTCATCGTTGCGCACGACCAGTTCCATCTTCGTCGCATTGCAACGCGTCGGACAGAACGACGGGCGCTGGAGCCGGAATGCACCCTTCCGGTCTTGATTTTTATGAACGCTTCCTGCTTCAATTGGGTAGATGCTACAATTACTAAATTAAGCGGCCCTTGGGGGAATATGATGAGTGTGCCAGTCCGAGCGAAGCGCAGTTCAGCGCCTTCCGATTCGCCGCACGGCTTGGCGCTGTTGCGCGATCCGCTGCTCAACAAGGGCACGGCCTTCACGGAAGCGGAGCGCGATGCGCTGGGATTGCGCGGTTTCCTGCCCGCCCACGTGCTCTCGATGAAAGATCAGGTCGAGCGTGTGCTGACCAATCTGCGCAGCCTGCCCACCGATCTGGAAAAGTACATCGCACTCAACTCGCTGCACGACCGCAACGAGGCGTTGTTCTTCCGCGTCGTGTGCGACAACATCGATGAAATCCAGCCGCTGATCTATACCCCGACAGTGGGGCTGGCCTGCCAGCGGTTCGGTCTCATCTTCCAGCGGCCGCGCGGCATGTTTATTAGCGCCAACGACCGCGGGCGTATCGCGGAACTGCTGGCCAACTGGCCTTATCCCGCGAAGCTTATCGTCGTCACGGACGGAGAGCGTATCCTCGGCCTCGGCGATCTCGGCGCCCATGGCATGGGCATTCCAGTCGGCAAGCTCTCGCTTTATTCAGCCTGCGCCGGCATCCGTCCGGAATACTGCCTGCCGGTCATGCTGGACGTCGGCACCAACAACGAAGAGTTCCTGAACGATCCCTATTATATCGGCCTGCGCCAGAAGCGCCTGAGCGGCGCGGCGTACGACGAACTGGTTGACGAGTTCATCACCGCCGCCCGCGAGACCTTCCCCGGCGTGCTGATCCAGTTCGAGGATTTCGCCAATCACTCGGCGTTCCGGCTGCTGCACAAATATCGTGATAAGATAAATGTTTTTAACGACGACATCCAGGGAACGGCCGCGGTGGCGCTTGCTGGCCTGTTCTCCGCGTTGCGTGTGAACGGTGGAAAACTTGCCGACCAGAAGGTGCTTTTCCTCGGTGCTGGCGAGGCTGCGACCGGCATCGCCGACCTCGTGGTCTCGGCCATGATGGCGGAGGGCGTATCGGAAGTCGAGGCGCTCAGGCGCACATGGCTCGTGGACTCGCGTGGCCTTGTTGTGAAGAACAGGGCCGGCGTCACCGACCACAAACTTCGCTACGCGCACGATCATGCGCCAATCGGCGACTTTCTGACCGCAATCGAAACGCTCAAGCCCACAGCTATCATCGGCGTTGCGGCGGTCGGCGGCGCCTTCACGCCCGAGGTGCTGCAGGCAATGGCGCGGATCAACGATCGGCCGATCGTGTTTGCGCTCTCCAATCCGACCTCGAAAGCGGAATGCTCCGCCGAGGAAGCTTATCGCCATACCGGCGGCCGCGCGCTGTTCGCGTGCGGCAGTCCCTACGATCCGGTGAAGCTCGACGGCAAGACGTTCGTACCGCGCCAGGGCAACAATTCCTACATCTTCCCCGGCGTCGGTCTTGGCGCGATCGCGAGCGGATCAAGACTGGTGACCGACGAGATGTTCATGGCCGCCGCGCACACGCTGGCGTATCTCGTCAACGACGCCGACATCCGGCAGGGCAGTCTCTACCCGGCGCTGCCGCGGATCCGGGAAGTCTCGGCACATATTGCTGTGGCGGTTGCCGAGGTCGCTTACCGGCGCGGTCTTGCCACTACGCCGGTGCCGAACGATCTGATGGCGTTCGTTCAGTCGCAAATGTACGACCCCCACTATTGAAGTGAGCTGATCCGGTATTCTCAGGACCACGGGCGAAGCTGCAGCTTCGCGCTTGGCAGTTGCCTCACTCTGCCGCCACGCCCTTCAGCATGCTCTCTGCCCGCGTTGTGACCACGACCTTGATGGCGTCCTCGACCCGATCGCGCGCGTATCGGAGCGCGGTAGGGAGATCGGCGAGCGCAAATGTATGGGTATGAATTTTCGTCGCGTCGAAGCGTTTCTCCGCCATCAGGGCCATCGCCCGGCGCGTGGCGCTACGGCCCTCGCCGCGAATGCCGTAGACGTAGATATTATTCTTCACCAGATGCGGCAGGTCGGTCGTCACCGGATGGTGCGGAAATGCCGCCAGGCAGATCTTTCCGCCGCGGTTGGCCATGTGGATGGCTTGGTTGACCGTGGCCTCGGTGCCGGCGCATTCGATCACATAGTCCGCGCCGATGCCGCCGGTGAGCTGCCTGACGACATCGACGGCATTCTCATCGGAGATGTTGACGACGCGATCCGCTCCCAATTCCCTGCCAATCTCCAGGCGCTTGTTGCGGGTTCTCGTCAGGATGACCGGGCTTGCCCCCAGCGCCTTTGCGACGGCCACAGCGAGCAACCCGATGGGGCCGGGGCCGATCACCACGACGCTTTCACCGGCGACCAGCCCGCCAAGTTCGGTGAGACCGTACATCGAAGTGCCGGCGGTGACGACGAGCGTGGCTTCGGCGTCGCTCATGGTGTCGGGCACCCGCGCCAGCGTATTGATGTGATTGACCGCGTATTCGGCAAAACCGCCATCGGTCGTGAAGCCGTTGGCGCGTTGACCCTTGTCGGGCTTTCCATAGTTGAGGCACGAAGTGTACATGCCTTGGCGGCAGCGCTTGCATTGGCCGCAGCCGGCATGGATTTCCACGCTAACTCGTTCGCCGATGGCGAACTCGTCAACATCAGGCCCGAGGGCGGCGACCGTGCCCATATATTCATGGCCGGGGGTGAAGTTCTTGTTGAAGGGCAGGCCGCCCAGAATGCTCGCGGGCGACCCGCCATGGATGATTTCAAGGTCGGTTGCGCAGATCGCGACGGCGTCGATCCGGACCAGAACCTCCGCGCGTCCAGGGACCGGCGTGGGCTTGTCGCGCAGGAAAAGCTCGTCCGGGTCGCCCAGAACCCAGGCTTTCATCTGAGCAGGGATGGAGAATTCGGGCGACATCGTAACGCCGGCAGGGTCGTACATTGGAGCAGTCCTCATTCTTGCCGAAACCCTACGGGAAAGGGGCGGAGAAGATTAGACGACAAACCTGTCTCATTTGCAGGAAAACGTAAGGCGGGAAAACGGAAAGACTATCGATCCCGGCTCTGCTAGCATTATAGAAGGGATCGGCTCTCATCGAAATTCGCAACCAGGAATTTCTGTGTCGGGAGCGCGCGTTACTGGATTCCGAGCGCAAGATCTTCTGGCTGGCGAGGCGGAAGAATGGGAACGGTGCGCGCTTGATGAAATTGCGTTCCATTTCCGGGAATGCGACCTCGATGTCGCCCATTCACAGCCGGTTGCCCATTAGCGCGCGGACGCTGCTGGAGCTGAGCCCGGTGGCGGCGTGAAGCGTCGGCTGTCTTGTGCGCAACGGGCACGGCTCGCCAACGAATTTTTATGCGGGGCGCGCCCTTCGAGGCGCGCCGAGCTGTCCTATGGGGGCGACGTCGATCCCTTAGTGTCGCCGTTCCGGCTTCGTCACGGTCTGCCTGACTTCGGCGCCGCAGTCGGAGCACTCATAGATGAAGTCGATCCTTGCCATGCTCCAGTGGGGCTCAACGTCTCTGACGTACATCGGCAGTTGTCCAACACAGCCGGGGCAGATGATTGGCGCGATCTCACCTTCGTGATGCTGGATGTAGGCTGGCATGTCGGCTCTCCTTCACAGCGGAAGCACGGTAATTTCAACCCCGAGCTAACTTACCGCGAAGGCCGGATGCTCATCATCAACTCTTGCGAACGTACAAGGAACGGCAGCACAATCCTGGCGCGTGTGGCTTTGTGGTAACATCCCAGAGCCCGCAACGGATATCCTGCGGATTAGTCTCTGCGATCCCGAATCGGGCCCTGTGTGATCACACCGGCTCGTGCTTCCTCAGATCGCGGGCGTGATCGAGGCGGCTTGTCTGCAGATCGGTTTCAGCCGCCGGGATTTCGGGAACGGCTGCCTCGGCCAGAATTTCCGCCGTGATGTCGTCGACCGACGAATCGGCGATTTCGTGAATGAAGCTGATGTTCTTGTATTCGCCCGACGCCACCCGCGAGATGACTTCGCGCCGCGTAATCTCGGGGTCGACGATGGCCTCGCGCCCGCGCCGCCCATAGTCGATCATCACGACGAAATACTGCATGGCCCTCTCATGGGGCGCCCGTCGGAATGTCCACGGGCGAGATTTCAGTATTTCTGAAAATCAGAAACTAGTCAAGTTGATAATTCTGAAAAACAGAAGAGCGAGCCCTTAGCCCCAATATGACTCCGCCGCGGGCGAGAATCGTACGGCGCCGTCTTCGGGTTTTGGAGAGTCCCTCCTATCTCTCGTGCGCGCGCCCGGCATGGGATTTTGCCGCCTTGCGCGCCCGGGCGGCGGCCTTGGCCCGCAGGCGCTCGATCTGGCCCCTCGGCAGGGTGACGCAGATTTCCCCAATCCATTCCAGCTTCACCCCCCTGATCGGCTTGGCGTTGAAGCTGGTGAGGTTGACCATGGCGCCGGATTTTCCCCGCTCGATGGTCTTGAGGTAGCGCTCCCCGGTCTTCAGGCGGACCGCGGCCTCTTCGCCATAGAAGCTCTCCAGCGGGTGACGTTGTTCCTTGTAGACTACGATAATGTCGCCATTCTCGTACTTCGGCAGCATGGAATCGCCAGCCACCTCGAAGGCGATGGTCTCCTCCGATATCGGGAAGGGCAATTCGACCTCGCCGAGGCCTTCCGGCGGCACCTGCTCGTATTCCGGCTCGATCGTAGCGCCTGCGCCGACGCGACCCATGATGGGCACCGAATTCAGCTCGAGATAATCGATGATATCGGCAATCTCCGACGCCTTGATCAGGCGCAGACCGGACAGGATTTCCGAGACGGCCCCAGGGCGAACGCCCATCGCCGTCGCCAGACCTCCCTTGGTCTTGCCCGGTTTCTCCAGTCCCCGCTCGATCAGCTTGATATCCAGCATGGCGGTATCTCTTCCGAATTTCAGAAATAATAGCAATTCCGATTATCGGAAATCAAGCTTGACTTCTAATTCGGAATATCCGAAACTGATGATCGGTTGTCCGTGGCGACGGTTCGTCCGGGGTGGCCCTCATCATGACTGGAAGCGCAGGGGAGAATAGCTATTGCAGACAGACTGGGCACCCGCGCATTCCGATGCGCTACGCGAATATCTTGCGAAGGGCATGTCCTTTGCCGAAATCGCTCATGCGATCAATGCGAAGTTCGACACCGCCTATTCCCGCAATGCCACGATCGGCCGCGCCAAACGAATGGGGCTCGCTGGTTCTGACCGGCGTGCCGAGCCGAACGGTTGGCCGCAGCAGCTCAGCGCGCCGCGGCTTTGTAAACTTCGTGAGCGCCAGGCCGCCGAATCGAAACGGCTCCTGCCGGTTTCCGAGCGCGCGGAAAGGATCAATCTCCGCTGCGTCCAGATCCTGCCACGGCATTTGTCGCTGATAGACCTTGAAGCCGGCGACTGCCGGTATCCTTATGGCGGCGACGACGAGGGCGAACCCATCACCTTCTGCGGCCATCCGCAGCGCGAGGGATCGAGCTATTGTGCCGGACATTTTCACCTGACCCACGGCCCCGGCACGGCCTCGGAGCGAGCCGCCGTCCCGGTCTCCCTGCGGCTCGTGGAGGCAGCATGAAAGGCGGACCGGCCATGGTCATGAGGATGACGCGGCTGCCGCGTCGCCATCGCATCGCGCATCTTCGCGCACTGATCCGGCAGCAACCGGTGCGCTCGATCCGGCGCAGGGAGTTGGTGACGTTGTTGCGCGCTGAAGTAACAGCGCAGCTCTGCATAGCGGTTCGGGCAGAGTGAACCGACCCCTACGGGGGAACACGGCTGACGGGATCTTGCTGCGCTTTGGCCGGAAGTGACTGCGGAAGACCCTCTGTCACCGTGAACCGAAACTCCTGGCGTTGCCGGCCAGGCGATTGACGCGCCGGCGAGTCGGATTTCATCATCTTACGGAGAAGCAAGAAGTGGCACGAGCAAGACGCAAGAAACCGCATAATCCGGCAAAGGCGCATGACCGTCGATCCCGCGACTTGCCGCGCAATGCGGAAGTGGCGGCGATTGAAGTGGACGATCCCCTTGGCCTGGAGCCGGGGGATAAGATTGTCACCCTGCGTTCGATCCGCAACGATCCCTTGGGGCGGTTGCACTCGCACCGCCACATTGATGAAGCGCAGTACCAGGGTGGGCGCGCTTTTCAGGCGGATTGGGAAAAAGCCGAACGCGGACCGCGGGCCGTCGACCCGCGCAGGGAATATGTCGATGGCGGCGAGATGCGGGAGCCGATTACCGAAGGCCAGCGCAAGGCCGCGCTGCGGCTGAACCGCGCCGAGCGCGAACTCGGCGCCGACGGCTCGGCACTGGTGCATGATGTCCTCGTTCAGGGAATGACCATGGAGCAGATCGGACAGCGGCGAGGCTTGCGCGGCCAGCGCTGGATCGACTATTTCGCGCGCAGGTTCAAGGAATGTCTCGATCGGCTGGCGTTGATGTACGGATTCTCGACGGAGAAACGATAGCGGGGCATCCATGCGTCAGCGTTGATTGCGCATCCATGCGCGCTCGGGCATATTTTGGGCGTCGGAATGCGCGGTATCTATCATCGTTCGCATTTGCGAGAAACGGTCTCACACGCCGGCGCAAGGTTCTCATGCGCCGGCCTGCCAAGAATCATCAGGACAGTCCGATCATGACCACCAGACCGCAATTGCCGGAGCGCGTGCCACGAGCAGAGGGCGAACCGACCGCTCTCGATGGTCTGCTGGTCGTCGATTTCACCCGTGTCGTCGCCGGTCCCGCCTGCACGCAGACGCTTGCCGATTTCGGCGCCGAGGTCATCAAGATCGAGAACCCTGATGGCGGCGACGATACGCGGAGCTATGAACACGCCGATCTCGCCGGCGAAAGCGCCGCCTATGTCAGCTTGAATCGCAACAAGCGCGGCATCGTTCTGGATTTCACCAATCCGGCGGCTTGCGACGTCGCTCGCGAATTGATCGCGCGGGCCGATGTGGTGGTGGAAAACTTCTCCGCCGGCGTGATGAGGAAGTATGGCCTCGACTACCCGTCGGTCGCGCCATCCAATCCCCGGCTGGTCTATTGCTCGATCTCGGCTTACGGCCGCCAAGGGCCGTTTGCATCGCGTCCTGGCTTCGATCCGATCACGCAGGCCGAAAGCGGATTCATGTCGCTCAACGGTTTTCCGGACGGGCCGCCGGTGCGGACCGGGCCGCCTGCGATCGACATGGTGACGGGCATGTCGGCCTGCAACGCCATCTTGCTGGCGTTGTTCGCCCGCGACCGGCTCGGCCGCGGCCAGCATGTCGAGGTGGCGCTGTTCGATGTGGCGTTGGGGATGACGGGATTTTACGGCATGGCCCATTTGATGACCGGTGAGAATTTCAGCCGCCAGGGCAACTCGCCAAATGGCTCTCCATCGGTCGGCCTCTACGAAGCCGCCGACGCGCCGTTTTATATTGCCTGCGCCAATGACCGGCTGTACCGGCGCCTCGTCATCGAGGTGCTCGGCCGGCCCGATCTCGCCAGCGGAGAATTCGCCGACCGGCGTTTACGAACCGCCAACAAGGACAGACTGCGCGCGATCCTTACCGGTATTTTTGTGCAAGACCTTCGCGAAAACTGGGTGACGAGGATGAAGGCGGCCAACATTCCGGTCGGCTATCTTCGTACCGTCGAGGAAGCCTTCAACTCGCCGGAAGTGCGCGAGCGCCATCGCGTCAGCCAGATCCCGCACCCGACCGCCGGCACGGTCCCCAATGTCGAGCAGCCGATCCGTCTCAGTCTGACGCCGGTCGCCGACCCCCTAGCCGCGCCCTTGCTCGGCGAGCACACAATGGAAGTCCTGCGCAAGACGCTCGGTTACGACGATGCGCGGATCGCGGCACTTGCCGAGGCGGGAGCTTTCGGGATGGTGGCAACGGTCGAGGTCAGCTGACGTCGCGCCGGACCGGATGTGAGGCATCGGATATTGGACCGAGGCATTGAGAATGCCGATGCCAGACGGAGCATGAGGCCGGACGCAAGGTCATCAACGTCATGCCTCGACTCGCGCCGGAAAGCAGCTTTCAGGACCTGCGGGGATGGCAGGAAAACCTTGAGCTGCATCAAGCATTGCGCGAGAGAAGATACTTATTCTGCCCTTTCAACTCATTCACGATGAGGAGTTTGAGATGTCGAAGCGAAAAGCGTCAACTTCCTGGATTGGCCGCGGCGCCGTCGCGGGGACAATCGCCGCGCTGGCATTCACGATGGCAGAGCCGCCGCCGGCTGCCGCCGGCTCGGTAGAGGCCGCATCAACCGGCGTTGCGTCGACCGCGCCGTCCAGCGATGCCACGGACTTCAGCGCCCGCCGTCGCCGCTACTACCGCAGCGGCAACGCCGCCGGACTCGCTATGATGGGCATGATGATTGGAACCATTGGCGCGATTGCCGCGCAACAACGGCGCGATGACTACTATTATTATGGACCCGGCTATTACGGCTACGGACCCGGTTATTACGGGCCCCGCTATTACGGCTATGGACCGTATTATTACGGCCCTCGTTACTATCGCTATTACCCGTACTAGCCTGCGGGTCAGGCGGGGGACACGGGCGAATACGTTGCCGTGACCTGCGCCGCACGCCAGAAGCGAAGCGGAAAGAGGTCGCCACCAAGGCGGCCTTCTGGTGTGCGATCTTGGATATTGCCAAGCCGCCAATGTGTCGCGCCGGACTCGAATCTGGCACGGTTTGACGGTTGGTGGCGGTTTTCGGCTCTCAGTTTGGCTTGCCGCGCGGGTTGTTCCTTGGCATACTTTCAACTTCGTCGGGTCCCGCCCGGTCAATTTCGAGGCGCGCCATCCGAAGTATCAATGTAGCTGTCGTCAGGCCGAGGCGCTCGGCCTCCTGCGCTGCTGTATCGACCTTTCGGGCCAAGCCTTCGCGTTTATCTGGATATGTCATTCCTGTTCCTCATCTAAGGTGCGAGATGAAAGATCCCACATTTGTTGCAGAGCTGCAGAAGAGGCTCGGAGCTCCATCGAGCGAAACCGTCGAAAGCCTGCGGCTATTGAAGGCCTTCCTCAAACTTGCGCCCGGCCAGCGTTTTGAAATCATCGAGCTGGTCGAACGCTTGGCGGCCGACCCAGCCGACAGCGATCCCACATTGTCCTGATTAGTCTCGTTTTCCCGATAGCCGCCTCAGCCGCCGGTCGGATTGACGGCGGGTGGGCGCGTTGCGATCGCGTAGATCGCCTCATCCAGCGCTTCGGATTGGTGCAGCGTGCCGGCGGGCAGCAGGATGGTGTCGCCAGGACGGCAGATGCGCTCGCCGCCCTCCCACTCAAATTTCAGCGCGCCTTTGATGATGACGAGGATCTCATCCACAGGGTGGGTGTGGAAATGATGCACCTTGCCCGCGGCATCGCGCTGCAATTCGACGCAGCCCTGCGCCGGAAGCAACGCCAGGATGGCGGGGTCGATCGAGAATTCCGTCTTCGTGCCAGCGATGATCCGGGTCATGCTGCTTGCTCCCTGTCTTTGGCTGGAGAGGTCTTGTTCTGCGCGAGTTTGGCAAACGGACATCCCACCTCGGTTTGATTGTCGTCTGCCAGGAAGTATTGCTTGTATTCGCGTCCGTTGGCGTCGCCGTAGCGTCCAAGCAGCGGCGAGGGGCTGGTGCTGTCGTAGGGGATGAGCCGCTTGCGTACTTCGGCGAATGCGGCGGCGGCGGCCTTCTCCGTTCCGAGGATCTTTTCAAACACCCAGCGCGGTTGGAACGTCATCATGAACGCGCTGGAGCGGCGGCTTTGCCGCATCACATGCGCAGGCGTGCTGCAGACCACGAAGATCGGCTCACCCGCGAACGAGAACTCCCACATCGGATGATCGATCTGTTCGGGGATCATGTCCGGCCACGGACTCTTGTCCTGCTGCGCCAGCTGATCGAGCGTGTGCCACATCTTCCGGTAATAGGCCTCTAGCGTCTGCACCGGGCGCGGCCGGGTGAATACGATCAGCGACGTGTTCGGCCCGTGCGAACGGGATTCGGCGACGAACCGCGCGAGCTGCGCCCCGAGGACCTCGACGTCGAACGGATCGAGGAACAGGTAGCGCAACTGGTCCTGCCGGTGGCCGGCGACTCCGAACACACAGGGGAAGGGTCTCGCCTCACTGCTCATCTGCGCTTCGAATTCGGAGAACATCACGCTTTGCCATGTGCTCACCGCGTAGCTCGAGGCGACTTCGCCCTTTCTCAAATACAATCGCGACATTCCGTCCCCTCCCGTTTATGCGGCTAACGAACTATCAATTTGCTCCTCATCAGCAGCGGGCCGGCAATGCCCGGCAGCGACATGAGCAGCAGAATTCCAATGAGCGCGCCGTAGCCGGCATCGCCGACCGAGCCCGTGCCGTGCCCGAGGTCGGTCCCGGCAAGCTGGCTAACGCCAACCATGGCGAACCCGATAACGGGCTGCGAAGCGCCTGCGAAAATTCCCGCAGCCGTGGTGTTGACCGATGCGCCGACACCGATCAGCTCGGCCGTGTAGAGTTTCTTCGTGCATTTCAGCACCAGCGGCACGGTCCCGCCGGCCACCAGTCCGAGGGCTGAGAAAACGACGGTGACATAGAGAAAGCCCAGCGCATGGGCGACCGGGGGCAGCAGCATCGCGATCAGGGCCATCCGTAGCAGGCATATGCGGACCAGGGCCATGTCAAGCGCTGCCGCCGCTCGGTCCGCCATGTGGCCAAGAAAGATCGAACCGATCGCGTTGCCGATCATGAAGGCTAGCAGGGGCGTGCTCGCGGCGGACGGTGAGATATTGAAGAAATGCGCCACCATCGGAATTCCCCAGACGCCCGATAGCGTCGTCACCACGGCAAAGTGGGACGCAAAGGTCATGGCGCATCCCCAGTTCGCCAATTGCGAAAGGGACTGCCGGCTGGCGGCGAGAACGCTCTTCAAGGTCTTGGTGCTGTGCGACGCCGGATCCGGCTTGAGCGCCACGGAGGCAAAAGCGAGGTTCGCCACGCCGACGCAGGCGATAAAAACAAAGCACGCTCGCCAGCCAAAGCCGGTCACTGCAGCGGCGAGCGGTGTGGTCGCCAATACACCGCCGACATAGCCTGACACCTGCGAGATGCCCGACATCACGCCGAACCGTTCGTCCTTGAAACTGAGCGCGACTAGCTTCAACAGTGCGGTGAAGACCAGCGCATCGCCGCAGGCAATGACCAGTCTTGCCAGGAAGACGTCGAGCAGGTTTGGCGCCAACGCAAACGCCGCGCTGCCGAGTGAAGACGCCGTCATGCTGAACAGCACCACGCGCTTGACGCCGAAGCGGTCGACCAGAACCCCCGCCGGAATCTGCATCAGGGTGTAGCCCCAGAAGTAACTCGAGGCGAGCATCGCAACACCGGCGGCATCGGTGCTGAAATCGGCCATGAAATTCAAACTGATCGATTGCGGCGACACCCGCTGCAGGAAGGCGATCGCGTAGGCGGTGGCCACCGCTGCCCAGGCCAGATAGGTGCGATCCGTCGGGCGGACGGCGGGGCTAAACGCGGTGTGTTGTTCAGTGAGCGCCATCAGCCCCTCACGAGACCGACCGAGAAAAGTGCGTCTGCCGAGTCCGGGATGGTGCGCTGCATCGCAGCGTCGACCAGCGACGCCGCGCCGCGATAGACCTGCCGGTGATGCCTGATATGGCCGTAGGCGCCGCGCATGATCATGCCGGGTACTTCGAGGCGCTTGCCGGGATAGAGCAATTCGCACATTTCGACGCAGGCCGCCTGGAGTACTGCGTCCTGGGTGTCAGCGAGCAGCGAGGGCGTAACCTTCTCGCAGATCTTGGCATTTGCGGCCCACACGATGGGATTGCGGGTGCGCCATCCATAGAGGATGCCGGCATCGCCGCTGTCGGCGGCGCCCGATGACTTCAGGACCTCCGTCGTGAAAAATCCGTAGAGGCCGCGGCCTTGATGGGCCGGAAGTACCTCGGTGCCACTGCGGTAGATAGCCAGCCGGCCCGCGATCCGCAGCTTGCGGTAGACCGAAAAGGCTATCAGTCCGGTAGCGTCATAGACCAGGACGAGGCTGAATTTCCTGTCGAACGGGGAGGATTCTGCCGTCCAATGCGGCTCCGTCGCTTGCCAGTTGACGGCGATGATATTGTTCATCGCATCCATCAGTGCCCGCTGTTCGTTCGGGCTGACCCGCGAGGCATCAGGAAAACTATAGACCGCGTAATCGGGCCAGGGCGATTTGATCGTTCCGTATTGGCGGCGCAGCTCTCGTGACATGTCCGGCACCCCGCTATCCTAGCGAGCTATACAGGCGAGCCCTGAATGGCTTAAAGGACAATATGCCCTCGAAATCTGCCAAATTCCGGCGGCCGGAGCCGCGCGAAAAGGCCCCGGCAAGGCGCGTGGCGATCGTCGCCTTTCCCGGCGTGACCCTGCTCGACATCTCGGGTCCGGCGCAGGTATTCGCGGAATTGCAGGCGATCGACCTGCCCGGCGCGGGCTACTCGCTGTCGTACCTCTCGACCTCGGGCGGATTGGTGCCGACCGACGTCGGGATGATGGTCGACACCGCCCCGCTCGCCAGCATTCGACCGAACCAGGTCGATACCCTCGTGATCCCCGGCGGCCCGGGCATCTGGGCGCTGCGGCAGGACGCGGTTCTGATGAAGTGGATTATGGAGGTGCTGCCCAAAGCCCGGCGGGTGGCATCCGTTTGTCTCGGAGCGTTCGTGCTGGCCTGGATCGGCGCGCTGGATGGCAAGCGCGCCGCGACGCATTGGCGCTACTGTCCGAGGCTGGCGGACGGTTTTCCAAAAATCCGCGTCGAGCCGAATGCGATCTTCGTCAAGGACGGGCGGGTCTGGACATCGGCCGGCGTCAGCGCCGGCATCGACCTTGCGCTCGCCATGATCGAGGAGGATTTCGGCCATACCACCGCGCTCGACGTCGCGCGCAGGCTGGTGGTGTTTCTCAAGCGCCCTGGCGGCCAAAGCCAGTTTTCGACGGTGCTCGCGGCCCAGGCCTCCGACGTCGAGGGGCGGTTCAGCGCACTGCACGCATGGATCATTGAAAATATTGCCGGCGACCTCAAGGTGGAAACGCTCGCCAAGAAGGCTGGCATGACCCCCCGAACCTTCGCGCGCGCCTATGTCAGCAGGACCGGAATGACGCCGGCAAGCGGCGTCGAGGCGCTGCGCGTGGAGACCGCGCGGCTGTTGCTGGAGAGCAGCGAAATCCGCGGCGTGATCGAGGTGGCGCGGCGGGCCGGGTTCGGCGACGACGAACGAATGCGGCGGGCATTCATTCGGCACCTCGGCATATCGCCCTCGGAGTACCGAAGCCGCTTTTCGGGATGAGCGGCACCCATGCGGGCACGGGCGAACAGCCGCGCCGGGGCATGGCTAGCCGACAGCCTTGTTGCAGGGCAGGCCTGAAACGGCTGTACCCGGCAGTGTCCGAAACTCTCTGACGCCGGAGTGATCGAGCGCCAGAATTGGCAGATAATTGTGCCGGGCGGTGCTCTCGACCAATGTCATCGATCTGTTGTCAAGGAGGACCCATTGTGCCGAAATGCGCACCGCCACGACCAGATGGGCGCCCTGTTGGGGCGATTTGGGGTGGACGATGATCAGTCGACGGTCATTGGCAGGAATGCCCGCATCCCCCAGTGCTGCGTATTTGGTGACCGCATAGTTCTTGCAATCCCCTGATGATGCCAGCGCGTCGAGAGGCGATCTCCAAACTCCATCCCTGGTTGGGTGGATCGCAAGATTGACGGCGCGATTGATGTGACCGACCCGCGCGCGTCCCTCGTATTGCCGTGCTTCGTCGACGATTTCGATGAACCGGAGGGCGGCAGGCGAGCCACATCCATCGGGTTGAGCGCGGCACCGGGCGACCGTCCGCTCGTCAGCCTCGATGTCCAGTTGCAGTTGCCGCCAAATCGCCGACAAGGAACTTGACGGCGCCTCGACGGTGGGAAGCCCAAACGGCTCGTCAGAATCGGCGCGCGCGGCGCCCCCCGACAGGAGAACCCCGAGCACGGCCGCGCGAAACAAGCGTGCGAAAGGAGCTGCCTTCATAACTAATCATAGCCGTCTGTGGGCTACGTCGGTTTGACAAGGGTCAAGGATCGCCGCCACGATGTTTCTCCGGTTGGTCCCGAAAATGCGCCAAGCTCTGACATTTTCGGCCACAATCGAAAATGACGATGGTGCCATGAAAACGCTGGCCGTCATTTCGATTCTGGCGCTGCTCACGGTCTCGGGGGCGGCCTATACGGATCAGCTTCTGACCGGCGATCAACAGATGACGCAAGGCGCGAACTGAAGCCGGCTGTGGGGGCCGGCTTTTTCTATTTGGCTACTTTGGGGGACGACAACGATGCTTTCTATGGATCAATTCTTGAGATTCATCAGCGTGCCGGCGGTCATGGCCGCATTCCTGATCGCATCGCAGGTCTCCGGGGCGGGAATTTTCCATTCTACGCCGGTGCAAATCGCCAGCCAGTGACAGAGCGCTTATCGCGCCGCCTTCGAAAAGACCAGCGACTGATCCTCGAAGTCCTCGATCGGGAGCTTACTGACGTCGCTCGAGACTTGGAAACCCTGCAACGACATCATGCCTGCGGATCCGGCGGGACGTTCCGCCGAAGGCGTTGCAGCGAGCATGACGACCGCCGCAAAGGCAGAAATCATCAGGCGCTTCATGGGAAACCTCCGTTCGGCTCTCCCCCAAAAGCCTGCGCCTTTTGACTAGCGCGGGCTGCAACGCAGCCATGTGAGTGGCTTCACCCCTCACCTTTATGTGTCCTTATCCGGCGCGGGCTGCTTAATGAGCGGCGGGGCAGGGCTCGCAATTCGGGCCCCAAAACGCGCGTCAGGCGGTAGCTTTCCCCGTCTGTTCGCAGCGGCTATTGTCTTTAAAAAGACGGGGGGAGAAACACCATGAACGACGGTACGCCCATTCGACCGATGGACGTGGAACTTGGCGCGAGCGGCGAAGAGTTCCAGAACCTTCACGAATTCGTACGCAAGGCGCGCACGAACCTCAATCAGAACGCCTGGGACTATATTGTCGGCGCGGCCGAGACCGAGACCACCATGCGCCGCAACCGCATGGCGCTCGACGAGATTGCGTTCCGGCCGCGCGTGCTGCGTAACGTCGCCAAAGTCGACCCGTCCGTCGAGGTGTTCGGCCGTAAATTGCGATTGCCTGTCATGCTGGCGCCGGTCGGCGCGCTGGAGATGTTCGATCCCGACGCAGGCGCGGCCGTGGCGCGCGGGGCTGGCACGTTCGGCACCGCCCACATGCTGAGTTCGGTGACCGAACCGGGGCTAGAGAAGACCGCCGAGGCCGCGCCCGACACCTTGCGCATATTTCAGCTCTACGTTCGCGGCGGCGATGCCTTCGTCGAGGATTGCGTCGGCCGCGCCATCGCCAATGGCTACACCGCGTTCTGCCTGACCGTGGATACCGCGCATTACAGCCGGCGCGAGCGCGATATCGCCAAGCGCTATGTCCGCGCCAGCCGCGTCCGCGCCACCGGGGGCGACTTCCAGAAGGGGCTGGAGTGGCGCACCGTGAAGCTGATCAAGGACAAGTTCAAGATCCCGCTTGTCATCAAGGGGATCGCCACCGCGGAGGACACGGCGATTGCGCTGGATCACGGGGTTGACTGGATCTATGTGTCAAATCACGGCGGCCGTCAGCTCGACCATGGCCGTGGCGCCATGCAGGTGTTGCCCGAAATCGTCGCCGCCGTCGCCGGCCGTGCCAGGATCATGGTCGACGGTTCGTTCTGCCGCGGTACCGACATCGTCAAGGCGATCGCAATGGGAGCCGATCTCGTCGGCGTCGGCCGCCTGCAATGCTGGGCGCTGGCGGCTGCGGGCGAGGCCGGCGTCGTGCGGATGCTGGAATTGCTGGAGGACGAGGTGATGCGGTGCCTGGGACTGCTCGGTGTGACGAGTTTCTCCGAACTCGATAAGTCCTATCTGCACCCGGCGACGCCGACCAATCTGCCCCATGTGTTCAGCGCATTCCCGCTGCTGGACATTGAGCCCTACCGCTATTGACGGCCGGCCCTCTCCGCGCCCGGGCGCGGAGAGGCTTGTCTGATTGCGATCAAGCGGCCTTGATGTTGCTGAGGAAGGCTTCGACGTGGGCCCGCATCGTCTCGGACTGCCTCGACAACTCGTTGGACGCCTGCAGCACCTGATGCGCCGCGGCACCGGTATCGCCGGCGGCTTGCTGAACACCGGCCACGTTAGATGAGATTTCACCGGTGCCGAGCGCCGCCTGCTGCACGTTGCGTGCGATTTCCTGCGTGGCCGAGCCCTGTTCTTCCACCGCGCTGGCAATCGCCGAGGCAATCTCGTTCATATCGTTGATCGTAGTGGTGATCCCCTTGATGGCGCCGACGGCCTCGCTGGATGAGGTCTGGATCGACGAAATCTGGGCACTGATCTGGTCCGTCGCCTTTGCGGTTTGCTCGGCGAGACTCTTGACCTCGGCGGCCACCACGGCGAATCCCCGGCCGGCCTCGCCGGCGCGTGCCGCTTCGATCGTGGCATTGAGCGCGAGGAGGTTGGTCTGGCCGGCGATATCGCTGATCAGCTTGACGACGTCGCCAATGCTGGCGGCGTCATTGAACAGTCCCTGCACCGTCGTATTGGTGCGATCGGCCTCTGCCACGGCCTTCTGGGCGATCGCGGCCGATTGGGCTACCTGACGGCTGATCTCAGTGACGGAACTGGCCAATTCTTCTGACGCCGCCGCGACCGTTTGCACGTTCGTGGATGCTTCTTCAGTCGCGGCCGCCACCGCGGTCGCCTGATTGCTGGTCTCTTCAGCCGTTGCCGTCATCGACGATGCGGTCGCCTGTAGCTCGGTCGAGGCCGATGCCACCGACCTCAGCACCGTCGAGATATCCGCATCGAACGTTTCGGTCAGGCTGTTCACCCGCGCCGCACGCGCAACACGCGCACTGATGGCTTCGGCTTCCTTGGCGGCAAGCTCCTTGGCCTTGATCATGTTCTCCTTGAAGATCAGGACTGCTCTCGCCATCAGGCCGATTTCGTCCTTCTTGTCGGTCGCGGGAATTTCGACGGAGTGATCGCCGCCGGCAAGCCGCCCCATCGCGGCCACCATCTTGAGAATGGGTGGCACGATAGACCGGTTGGTCAGGTAGACCACGGTCGCGGCGACGCCGATGCCGACGCCCATCAGCACCCAAAGCAGCGTCGTGAGGAAACTGGTTTCAGCGAGAACCGCTGCGCCGTCAGCCTTGAGGCTGTTTTGTTGCCGTGAGACCATTCCGCCCGAACGCGAGCCCGCGGTATCTTTCGCTCCCACGAAGATGTCGAGCAGCTTGTTGGCGCGGGGGGCGGCTTCGTTGGTCAGGAACCATTGCGCCATGTTCCAGCGGTCCGAGGCCCGGATATCGAACATCTTCTGCGGCAAAGGCGCGAACTTGGCGCGCGCTGCAACGAGTTCGTCGAAGGCCTTCTGCTGGTCGCCGGTCATTTCTGACCGCCGCTGCGACAGCGCATCGAATTTCTTCTGATTGAGCGCCCAGAGTTCCTCGAACTCCGTTTTGAATGTCTTGTCGGCCGTGAGCAGATAGGCGCGGATTGCGCCGATCGCCATTGCCATGCTGCCACGCATATCGGCAAAGGCAATCAACAGGCTCTTGCGCTGATCGGTCGAGGCAATATTGCCCTCCTCATCGATGATGGAGGTAGCCTTCTGCAGCATGAGTCTGGCGAGAGGGGCGGCTTCGGTGGCAAGCATCTTGGCCGCGGGCTGCTCGTCGATGGTGTGAGCGATCGCCTCGGCCTTGTCTTGCGCGCTACGCAATTCGTCAAGCAGCGGCTTGGCTTGCTTCCAGTCCTGCTTGTTCTGCTCCACGGTCCAGTTGCCGGAAAGGCGATCCATCTCGGAGCCGCGGGTCTGGATCTCCTTCCAGAGCCCGGCGCGTTCGGTCTTGAAGGCTTCGTTGCCGGTGACGAGCCAGCCGCGCAGCGAAGCGAGTGACGCGTAAATTCCGGCCACCAGGTCGCTGGCGGTCATGGCGGTCGGAACCCGAAGGTTGACGGTGCGGTCGGTGGATTCGCTGACCGAGCGAACCTTGAGGATGGTCGTGCCGACCACGCCGGCCAGGAGAATGCAAAGGACGCTGAAACCAAGAATCAATCTTCCTCGGATATTCAATTGCATGAAAGCCATACCGAATCCCCCCTAATGAATCGCATCTCGAATGAGGCTCTCCATTAACTCTAAAGATTGAAACAACGTTTGGTCCGTAATAATACGCATTGTCGGCAAGGTTGCGGGATTTGCACTCGCGCAGGAATGGGCGGCTAGGCGCGCCTCAAGGCGGTGTTTCTGAGAGGCGGCTTCGAGGGCTTCAGCCGCGCCGCCGAAATGCCCTTCAACATGGTGTTGGAGGCCAGTCCGTAACACCCGCTCGTTCGGGTTTGGTGCTGGTCGAGTTGGGCGATGTCCACTATTGCCATGGATCAGTGCACAACAGCAATTTGCGGCGTCTAAGGCCGATGTCAGGCTGGGCGATTGCGTATCGCACTATGGAAGGGGATCAACGATGGGCGCCGCTATCAAGATTGGCAGCATGTTGCGGGAATGGGGGCGTTCGTGCCTTGTGGCACCCCTCGTATTCGGGGCCCTCGTCACGGCAGGCTCGGCTCAGTCGCAGGGGAGTGGCGATACGATTGGCGACTTGGTCAGAACATCGACCTTCAGCAGCGCCGATCATGTCAATGTCGGGAAGTCGAATGTGGTCAAGCAGGCGTGTTTCTTCCGCGAGCAGGGAAGCAGCCATATGCTCGATATCGGCGTGAGCGCCGACGGCGCCTTCATCCGTCTCGCCTATGGCGACGGCCCGTTACCGGCCGATTCGATTCCAAAGCCGACGCTGCAGGTGTTTGCCGGCAAACAATTGACGAAGCTGGTCGACGGCGACATGAAGGTGACGGGTGAATACGAGCCGATCCAGGTTTATGACGGCGCGGCGAATTACACGCCGAATATCGCAACCAGATACGGTAGTGGATTCATCGTTGTGACAAGCGGCGACACCAGATCATTTTTGGGGATCGTGGCTCGTGCCCGCGGCGAATTCATCGTTGTGAGGTCTGCCTCCGATCCCCGGAAGGTCGATGTCGTAGCAATCTATGATTTCAAGGAAAGCACGATGTCGGCGCTGCTATCCTGCGCGAAGAAGCTGTTCCGCTAGCTAACGCCACCGACGAGGCAAGTTAAGGTCCGTTTCTTGCGCTGGTTACAGCTATTGCGGCAAGCATGGCGGCGAAGAAGGCATGCCAAGGTCGGAGCCGCGCCCCCACGTGACTGGCGTCAGGTCTTCGTAAGGGAGATACCGGGCTTTGCCTCGCCCGGGGTAAACCGGCTCGCGATGAACCTCGGCGCCGGACTCGTCGACGACGATGATCGAAAGGCTGCGATCCTTGAGCCGGGGTCATGCCTGAGCAACCGCGCGAGCTCCTTGCTATGCTCAATCGCACCCACAGCGTTAGGAAATTTCAGTCCCTTTCGGTCTCTGGTTGGAACGCCGTCCTTCACGTCGAAATAATAGATTCGCGACACGATCCTTGCAGCGGCCGCTATTGTTGAAGAGGACGGACGCCCCCGGCAGCGAGCTCAGGGGCATCCGTGAACCAGCGTACAAGGAAGCTTGCTCCGAATTCGATCGACCGCGATCTTCCTTTACATTGACAAATGAGCACTAATCGGCGGCGGCAGTCTTGACCTTGATCAAGGTGACTGTTTCGGCAGAAGGCCGGCCGACGCTTGCTGCCTGCGGCAGCTGTGGATCCCGCAGCCGCGGCAAGTGCCGGGAAATTCCAGCGCCGGCAGGGCCATTTGCGATGTCGGCTCCCCGGGGGCGAGGGAACAAGATCCGAGGCGTGATCGAGAGCCGTGTCGTTCCGGTAAGCTGACCCGCGCCGGGACCAGGCAAACTCTCCAAAGACGCCGCTGCCGAAATGTGGTACCTTGAGTTTAAACGGGAGGATGGTGGAATGATCGAACCAAAATTGGAAGTCCCGGCCGAATTGCGCGAGTTGGCCGAAAAGACGATCGACCAGGCGGAAAAGGCCTTCGGGATGTTCTTTGATGCCGCGGGCAAATCGATGGAGTCGATTCCGAATCCGGGAACGGAGATGTCGAAGCAGGCGCTATCCTTCACCGAACAGAACATGAAGGCTGCGTTCGATCATGCGCGCAGGCTGGTTCATGCGACCGATCTCCAGGAGGCGATGCGAATTCAGTCGGAATTCCTGAAGAGCCAGTTTACCAATGCCGGAGAGCATATGAGACAGATCACCGGCGGCGTGATGTCGGCGGCCAAGGATGCGTCGAAGGGTAAATTCTGATAGCCGCAGCGTCTCAGACAAAGCGGAGACGGATTTCGTCAAGTGCTATTCCCGTTGGCACTGCGGTCCATGTCTCGCCGGCAGCGACGGGCATGGCCTTTGTCAGCGTGCCGGTGCTGACAATCTCACCGGCCGCGAGCGGCGGGTTGAAGGGATCGTTCGCCAGCAATCCGACGAGATGGCGTAGTGCCGAGAGCGGGCCGCCCAGCACGTTTTCGGCATGGCCTCGGTCGATCGGTCGCCCGCCGCAACTGAGGTCGATCCGGAATGCCGGCAGCGTTCGTTGCCATTCCGCCGACTGCGGCGCAAACGGATGACGCGGTCCAATTAGCAGTGCACCGTGTACGCCGTTGGCGGCAACCGTATCGGCTGCGGAAAATTTCCACCCCGGAAAGATCGACTGCACGATCTCGAAGCCGAGTGCAACCCAATCGATGCAAGATGACAAGGCCGTCTCGTCCATCTGCGCCGACGGCGCTGCCGAAAGGCCGAACACGATTTCCGGCTCGATGCGTGGCTCGGAAAACGGCGCCAATGACAGCGTATCGACGGCGGCAAGATCGTGCAAGCTGCGATCGAACACATAGCCCCAGATCGGGGCATAGACGCCGTATTGTGTCCAGATCGTGCGATTGGTGAAGCCGATTTTGCGTCCGGCTGGTTTGGCGCCGCTGGCTTCGTACATCTGCCGGACCAGCGGAGTCAGGCGGTAAGCGTCATCGACGCTGAGGCCACCGGGCCTCGAGGAGAAGGGCGAAATTTGCCGGCCGCCGACCAGCGCGGCGAATGCTTCGGTCGCCATGGATTCTTGAGGCCTGGTGCTTTCGCCTTGGTCCATTCGAGAAGGCTCACTCAAAGCAGGTTACTGAGTATCGAGCCAAGCCTATCCAGTCAGGGTGCGGCCGTACAGCCGGTAGGACCCTCGCGACACTTGGCGGCGGCAGCCGCAGGTGGCGAGAAAACCGCTGACCTTGGGGTGGTTGCGCGGGGGCGCGGGCTGTTGTGCGCTGCGAGGAGCGGACCCGCCGCCGGAAATTTACCCTGCGCGTCCTATTTGCGAAGCGAGCCGATATAGGCGGCAATATCGGCCGCCTCGCTCCGGCTCAAGGGGAAGTTCGGCATCTTCGGGTGCGGTTCGATCAGGAAGGCAGCGACCTTTTCCG